>NZ_JAUXYO010000207.1 GCF_030694325.1 Allobosea sp.
TCATGGAGTTCGGCGCCTTCGTGAACTTCTTCGGCGCCAAGGACGGTCTCGTCCACATCTCCGAACTCGCCGCCGCCCGGGTCCAGAAGGTCTCGGACGTCGTCAAGGAAGGCGACAAGGTCAAGGTCAAGTTCCTCGGCCAGGACGACCGCGGCAAGATCCGCCTCTCGATGAAGGTCGTCGACCAGGAGACCGGCGAGGACCTGACCGAGAAGCTCAAGGCCCAGCGCGACGCCGAGAAGAGCCGCGAGAAGCAGTCGGCCGAGTAAGTCGCCGCCTCACGCGACTCACGTAAACAGAAGCCCCGCATCGCGAGATGCGGGGCTTCTTTCGTTTGGGCTGGCCATCAGGGCGCTGCCCGTAGGCTCCGATGACAAATCGACGTGATTGTCAGCAGGTGGCTCGCGGTCTGCAGCAAATCTCGATAGTCTAGACTTATCTTGTGCTGCCTGGAGGCCCCATGCCTGCCCACACCGTGACCTCGCCAGAGCAGCTCGCAGCGCTCTATCCCAACCCGGTCGCGCCAGCGTCGGTCCACAAGGAGATCGACCATGTCGACGGAAACTATGCCGCGCTGATCGCCGCCTCGCCGTTTTTCGTGCTCGCGACGAACGGTCCGGAGGGGCTGGATTGTTCACCGCGCGGGGATCAGCCGGGCTTCGTCACGGTCCGGGACGCGAAAACGCTGCTGATTCCGGATCGAAAAGGCAATAACCGTCTGGATTCGTTGAAGAATATCCTGTTCGATCCGAGAATCGGAATGCTCTTCCTGATCCCCGGTTATGGGGAGACGCTGCGCGTCAACGGAGTCGCGTCGCTTTCCGACGACCCTGAGTTGCGCGGGCGCTTCGAGATGGCCGGAAAGCTCCCGGCCTGCGTCATCGTGGTCGCGGTGGAGAGCGTCTACTTCCAGTGCTCGCGCGCGATCGTGCGGGCCGAGCTGTGGAACGCGGAGCGGCATGTCGACCGCAGCACCGTGCCGAGCGCCGGCACGATCCTGCGCGACATCACGGCGCGCAACGCGGCGGTGGAGACCTTCGACGGCGAGGCTTACGACAGGGCGCTGCCGGAGCGGGTCAGGGCGACGCTGTATTGAGGGGGCGTCTTCCTTCTCCCCTCGGGGGAGAAGGTGGCACGGCGAAGCCGTGACGGATGAGGGCAGACCCTCTCCCGAAAACAAGAAAGGGCCGCTCGCGCGACCCTTCCCTCATCCGTCTGCTGCGCAGACACCTTCTCCCCCAAGGGGAGAAGGAAAGCTCACAGCAGCCCTTCGTTCCCCGCGAGCACCTTCAGGTTCACGTCCGGCCGGGCGCCGACATGGCTGATGATCTCGGCTGCGGCGAGCGCGCCGAGCCGCAGCGAGTCGCGCACCTCGCGGCCCGAGGTCAGGCCGAACAGGAAGCCGGCTGCGAAGAGATCGCCCGCGCCGGTGGCATCGACCAGGCGCTCGATCGGGAATACCGGCTCCTCGATCACGCCATCGGGGGTGACCGCCAGCGCGCCCTTCTCCGAGCGGGTGACGACGGCGAGGATGTTCTCCTGGCGCAGCGCCGCCAGCGCGTCCTCGAAGGCCGAAGCCTGGTAGAGGCTCTTCAGCTCGTGCTCGTTGGCAAAGACGATGTCGACCATGCGGTTGCGGATCAGCCCGACGAACTCGTCGCGGTAGCGGTCGACGCAGAAGGAATCCGACAGGGTGATCGCGACCTTGCCGCCCGCCTTGTGGGCAATCTCGGAGGCCTTGCGGAAGGCGTCCTTGGCGGCCGGCGGATCCCAGAGATAGCCCTCGAGATAGATGATGTCGGCATTCTCGACCGCCTTGGCGTCGACATCGGCGACGCCAAGGCCCTGGCAGGCGCCGAGATAGGTGTTCATCGTGCGCTCGCCATCCGGGGTCACGATGATGAAGGAGCGGGCGGTGGCGGGCCCTTCCGTCGCGGCGGGCGTGTCGAAGGCGACGCCGAGCGAGGTCAGATCATGCCGATAGAGCTTGCCGAGCTCGTCGGCCTTGACCTTGCCGATGAAGGCCCCCTTGCCGCCGAAGGAGGCGAGGCCGGCGATGGTGTTGGCGGCCGAGCCGCCCGAGATGACCTTGCCGGGACCCATGGCTGCGTACAGGGATTCGGCACGGGCCTCGTCGATCAGCGCCATCGCGCCCTTGGTCAGGCCGTGCTTCGCCAGAAAATCCTCTTCCGCCGCCGCGATGACGTCGACGATGGCGTTGCCGAGGGCGAGAACGTCGGTGCGCGTGCTGGTCATGAGAAGCCCGTTGCTGTTCGGAAAGGGATGTCGGAAGGGAAAGCGCGTGTGGCGCGGCCTGTCGCATCCATGACGATGCGGGTCAAGCCGTGCCCCGGGAGCGGCTGCGCCGAAGCAGGGCGTCGTCCAGCACCGTCGAGAGGCGCGCGAGGTCGTCGCCGTCGAGTTCGCCGATGTCGCGGGCGAGCCGGTTCGCCACCAGGGTCGCCTCCGGCTCGAGGCCGGCGGTGTCGATGACGACCCGCGGATGCGACAGATCGGCGAGCCGAACCAGCTCGTCCGCCTCGTCCCAGATCACCCCGAGCACATGGATGACGCCCTGGATCAAGGTGAAGGTCGGACGGCCGCGCTTGCCGTGCTCGAGCGCCGAGAGATAGGCGGGAGTGACGCCGAGCACGCCGGCCATTTCCGCCAGGGTCATCCCGCGCTGCTCCCGCAGCGCGCGCACGCGCTGTCCGAACGGGGTCACGGCCCGGCCTCGCGGGCGCGGCGCAGCCGGACATAGAGCGCGCCCGAGCCGCCATGTCGCTGCTGCGCTTCCTCGAAACCAACGACGAGCGGGCGCAGATCAGGCAATCGCAGCCAGTGCGGCACGACACGGCGCAGCACGCCGCGCTCCTCGCCGAAGAGCGTCGTGCCGGCCGCGCCCTTTCCGGTCACCACCAATGCGAGCCGCGTGCCCCGTCCCTGTTCGCGGCGCAGGAAGGCCCTTAGCGCCAGATGCGCCTCGTCCTGCCGCATGCCATGGAGATCGATGACCGCCTCGACGCCCTGCTGACCACGCCGGAGCTGCGTCCGCAGCCGGTTCTCCAGCGGCGCCAGTGGCGGTGGGGCGGGCTTTCCCGGGGATGGACGCCCCAGGGCGGCACCCGCCGCGGGCTGCGGCTCCTCGGGGCTGGCCTGCGGCGCTGACGGAGGAGGTTCCGGCTCGACCGGCGCCCGGCCTGGCAGCGGCGTCACCGAACGCGCGACCTGGCGCCAGAGCGCGAGATCGGCCTCCGACAATGTCCGCCCCCGCCGCGACCGCATCGCTAAGGCCGGACGTCGCGCGGCCAGAGGACGATGAAATCGACCGGATGGCGGATCAGCCCGGCACGGTGGCCGGCCGCAGCGCCCGAGCCGACGAAGAGATCGAGCCGGGCCGGGCCCAGAATGGCTGACCCGGTGTCCTGTGCCAGCATCAGGCGCGTCAGCCGCTCCTCGCCACCCGCCTCGCCCGGCACGGTCGCATCGATCCAGACCGGCAGGCCATAGGGCCAGATGCCGCGGTCGATGGCGATGCTGCGCAGCGGCGTCAGCGGCAGGCCCGCCCCACCGATCGGCCCGCTCTCGGACGGAAGGTCGTCGCGGCGGGCGAAGAAGACGAAGGAGCGGTTGAGCCGGATCAGGTCCCGTGCGAAGTCGGTATCGGCCTTCAGCCGCGCCACGAGGACGTCCATGGTCATCTGCGCGGGCGGGATGGCCTCGCGCTGGCTCAGGACGCGGCCGAGCGAGGTGTAGGCATGGCCGTTGCGGCCGGCATAGACCAGCCGCGTCACGCGTCCGTCGGGCAGGCGGATGCGGCCCGAGCCCTGGACCTGCAAGACGAAGCGATCGACGGGATCGCGCATCCAGAGGATCTCCAGGCCACGCCCGTCCAGCGCACCGGTCTCGATCGCCGTGCGGTCCGGGAAGGGCTCGAGCCCGCCTTTCGTCCGGCGGGCGGCCGACAGAGCGGCATCGAGGCCGGGCCAGTCATCTCCCGGCATGCGGGTGACCAGCTCCGGGGGGCGACCGTAGAGGGGAGTCGGAAAATCGGCGCAACGGCTGAGCGCGCCCTCGAATTCGGGCTCGAAATAGCCGGTCATGAAGCCGGTCGCTTCCGGGGCCGAGCGAATCCGCCAAAAGCCGAATTTCGTTTCGAAGAACTGTCTGGCCGCCACGGCGCTCACCGGGGCGGAGGCCTGCAGGCGTTGTGCGTCGGCGCAGGCGGCCAGGAGAGCGGGCGGAACAGGAACGGCGGCGCGCAGAGGCGGCTCGGCCTGGCAGCCGGCGGCGAAAAGCGAAAGAACGATGCGGTGATCGTCACTGGCCCAGCCTTGCACCTGGGCGGGTGTCAGAGGCTCGGCGCGAGCCCCGTGAGGCAGAGGGGGAGGCGTCATCGCCATCGCGGTCAGGGATGTCGCGCAGGCCGCGAGCAGCGCCAGTGCGAGACCGGCGCCACGGATCACGCGGCGGATTCGGTCGCAACCAGGAGCCAGTTGGGATCGCGGCTGCCGAGCTGGCGCGAGAAGGTCCAGATATCGTTGACCTCGGAGACCGCCTCGGCGCTGCCGTCGACCACATTGCCCTGGGCGTCTCGCGTCACGCTGATCAGTTGCGAGACGAACGCGATGGTGACCTGGGCCGTCTTGCCCTTGACGTCGACCGCGACGATGTCGGCCTTGTCGATCGAGACAAAGCTGGACTCCGCCTTTTCGCCGCGCTTCTCGCGCTCGGTGATGGCCTGCTCGAAGCCCTCATAGACCTCCTTGGCGAGCAGGCCCTTCAGCATCTTGCGGTCGCCGCGGGCGAACGCGGTGACGATCGTCTCATAGGCGGCCTTGGCACCACCGAGGAACTCGCGCGGATCGAAGCCCGGCTCCTGCTTGATGATGGCCTCGATGCCGGCGAGAATCGGCGAGCCTTCCGGCGCGATGTCCTTGAAGCGCTCGGCCACCGGCGCGGTCGCGGCCGGATCATTGGCGGCGCCGGGCAGACGGATGACATTGTCGCGACGCGCATCGGCAGGCGCGGCCTGATCGGGCCGGATCGGCGTCTCGCGACGGGAAAACGGGTCGGTCGGCGGCTGCTCGCTGCCGGTCTTCTGGCCCAGGACCGAGCGCAGCTTCCAGGCGACGAAAACGGCCAGAGCCAGGAAGACCAGAGTCGTCATGTCGAAGGAATTTTGCATCGAAAGCTGACCCGAGGCTCCAGTCGTATTGCAGGACCAGCATCTCCACGCGGGAGCGCCGTCACGCGTCATATGGTGACCTAGGCTCGTAACATCCACCCCCCTGCTTGTGAAGGCGAGTTCTTGTGCGGCGCTTTGGACCATGATAGCCGACGCCCGCGCCGTTGCGTGAGTGCAGAGCGCAGTCCAAGGCCTCCGGACGGGTGCGGACTTCCCGAGACAGCCAGCCAGAAGCGATGGGACCGATGGCCAACGAATTTCCCAACGGCAACGGCAACGGTGCCGCAGACGCAGCGCCGAGCATGAGCGCCCTGATCCAGTACACCAAGGATTTCTCCTTCGAGAACCCGAAGGCGCCGCGCGCGCTCGGCCAGCAGCAGGCCCAGGAAGGCCCGCAGATGTCGCTGCAGGTCAACGTCTCCAGCAGCGCGCTGGGCGAGAACGACTACGAGACCGTGCTCCAGCTCGAGGGCAAGGCCGAACTCAATGGCGAGATGCTGTTCGCCTTCGATCTCAGCTATGGCGGCGTGTTCCGACTTTTGAACATTCCGCAGGAGCACATCCATCCCGTGCTCGTGATCGACTGCGCCCGCCTGCTGTTCCCCTTCGCCCGCCAGATCATCGCGGAAGCGGTGCAGGGCGGCGGCTTCCCGCCCTTCTATGTGCCGTCGATCGACTTCGCGGCGCTGTATCAGCAGCGGCTGCAGGAGTTTCAGTCGCAGCAGGGTGCCCCGCTCGCCTGAGCCGCGAGCAACGCCGTGACGACCAAGGGCCCTGCGGGGCCCTTTTTCGTTGCGCCCCACGCGCATTCCCGACAGGTTGCCTTGCAGGGGTCGCCATTGCTCGCCACCGACCCCTTTAATCCCGACGGATGGCCGAGCGCCGCCCGCCGGGCGTGCCATTGCCGGAGAACCGATGGACTATCTCCTGACACTCGCCGCTGATCCCGCCGTCTGGGCAGCGCTCGGCGCCCTGATCGCCATGGAGGTCGTCCTCGGCATCGACAACCTGATCTTCATCTCGATCCTGACCAACAAGCTACCGCAGGAGCAGCGCTCGCGCGGGCGCAAGATCGGTATCGGTCTGGCGCTGTTCCTGCGGCTCGCCCTGCTCGGCACGGTCGCGATCATCGTGCAGCTGACCGCGCCGATCTTCTCGGTCTTCGGCAAGGCCTTCTCCTGGCGCGACCTGATCCTGATCGGCGGCGGGCTGTTTCTGGTCTGGAAGGCGACCGTCGAAATCCACCACAAGGTCGATCCCAATCACGGGCCGGACGTGTTCGACGGCGGCCGGGCCGCAGCGGTCACCTTCGGCGGCGTGATCTTCCAGATCCTGCTGCTCGACCTGGTCTTCTCGATCGATTCGATCATCACCGCGGTCGGCATGACCGACCATATCCCGGTCATGGTCATCGCCGTCATCGTCGCCGTGCTGGTCATGCTGCTGGCGGCCGACCCGCTGGCGCTGTTCATCGAGCGGAACCCGACCATCGTCATGCTGGCGCTGGGCTTCCTGCTGATGATCGGCGGGATGCTGATCGCAGAAGGCTTCGGCGCGCATGTGCCCAAGGGCTACATCTATGCGGCGATGGCGTTCTCGGCGACGGTCGAGGCGCTCAATATGGCGTCACGCCGGGCTTTGCGCCGCAAAGGCGAATGATGAGGTTCAGGCCTCCTCGGCGATGCCGAGATAGCCGCGCCAGAGCTGGTTCTTGCCGAGCGAGCGGATGAAGGTCTCGTGAGCGGCGATCGCCGCCTCGTCCAGCCGCGGCTGCAGCGGGCGCTGGCGCTGCGGCCGCTCGATCCGGATCGGCACATGGCCGCTGCCGCCGGCCGCCCCGGCCCCCAGCCCCAGCGACGCCTGCTTGCCGCCGATCAGCTCGATATAGACCTCGGCCAGGATCTCGGCGTCGAGCAGCGCGCCGTGGCGGGTGCGGCGGCTGTTGTCGATCCCGTAGCGCGTGCACAGCGCATCGAGGCTGTTGGAGGCGCCCGGATGCTTGCGGCGGGCCATGGAGAGCGTGTCGACGACCAGCGATGACTCGATCGGCGGCCGGCCGATGCGCTTGAACTCCATGTTCAGGAAACCGACATCGAAGGCGGCGTTGTGGATCACCAGACGGGCGCCATCGATGAACCCGGCGAACTCGTCGGCGATGGCCGCGAAGACCGGCTGCGGCGCGAGGAAAGCGTCCGACAGGCCGTGGACCTTGAAGGCGCCCTCGGACATCGGCCGCTCGGGATTGATGTATTTGTGGAAGCTGCGCCCGGTCGGGCAGTGGTTGACGAGCTCGACGCAGCCGATCTCGACGACGCGGTCGCCACCTAGCGCCTCGACGCCGGTGGTCTCGGTATCGAGAACGATTTCACGCATGGTCGTCGGTCCACCCTCGCCCGCCCCGGCCCGGGCGCCCGGCCAGCGCAGCCAGGATAGACCCGACCTGCCGGCCCGCCGCCACAACGCCGCGCGACGTGTCCACAATGAAATGGGCCCGCGTGCGCTTCCGCGCATCCGGTATCTGCCGGGCCAGGATCGCATCGAGCCGCTCGGCGGTCATCCCCGGCCGGGCCAGCACGCGCGCGCGCTGCACCTCGGCCGGGGCGCTGACGACGAGGATCGCGTCGCAGCGCCCCTCTCCGCCCGTCTCCAGGAGCAGCGGCACGTCGAGCACCGCGAGGCCCTGCCCTCTCTCCCGGCAACGGCGCAGGAAGGCCTCCTCCTCCTCGCGTACCAGCGGGTGGATGATCGCCTCCAGCCGCGCCAGCGCCTCCGGCTGGCCCAGCACGGCGGCTGAGAGGCGCGGCCGATCGACGGCGCCGTCACGGACGGCGTCGGGAAAAGCCGCCGCGATCAGGGGGACGGCCCGGCTGCGATAGAGCGCATGGACGCTGGCATCGGCATCGTGGACCGGAATGCCGCGCGCCTGGAACAAGGCGGCAGTGGTCGACTTGCCCATGCCGATCGAGCCGGTCAGGCCGAGGATGAAGGTCATGGCATGCCGCGTCCCGGAGCCCGACGAAGGCTCGCCCTGCGAATCAGTGGCCGAGGATATCGGCTTCGAGCCTTGCCCGCAGCGCCGGCGTGACGGTCGGCGTGACGCCGAACCAGCGCGCGAAACCCGGCACCGCCTGGTGCAGGAGCATGCCGAGCCCATCGACGGGGATGCCGCCGCGGCGCTGCGCCTCGATCAGCAGCGGCGTCTTCAGCGGGACATAGACGATGTCGTCGACGATCGTACCCGGGCGCAGGCGCGCGAGGTCGATCTCCAGCGGCGGCTGGCCGTGCATGCCGAGCGCCGTGGTGTTGATCACGAGATCGGCTTCGCCGACGAGCGCGTCGCGCCGTGCCCAGTCGGCCGCTTCGACGCTGCCGCCGAGTGCGGCCGCCAGTTCATCGGCCCGCGCACGGCCGCGGTTGACGAGGATGATCCGGCCGATGCCGCGACCCTTGAGCCCGAAGGCGATGCCGCGGGCGGCGCCTCCCGCACCCAGAATCAGCGCCGTCCCGACGCGCCGGTCCCAGCCTGGAGCTGTGGCGTCGAGATGGGCGAGGAAGCCCGAGACGTCGGTGTTGTCGCCGCAGATCCGCTCGCCCTCGCGCCAGACGGTATTGACCGCGCCGATGGCGCGCGCGGCGTCCGTGACGTGGTCCACCAGCCCGAGCATCGCCTCCTTGTGGGGGACGGTGACATTGCCGCCGGTAAATTCGCCCGCACGCAGCCTTGCGACGAAGGTCGCCAGATCGGCCGGCGCCACATCGATGCGCTCATAGCTGCCGGCGAGGCCATGTTCGGCGAGCCAGCTGCCATGGATGAGCGGCGAGCGCGAATGGGCGACGGGATGGCCGAGGACGAAACAACGCGGTGTCATGGCTCTCGATGGTCAGCGGGCAAGGACGGAGAGATCGCGCAGGGCTGCCAGGACGGGCAGGAGTGGCAGGCCGAGAATGGTGAAATGGTCGCCCTCGATGCGCTCGAAGAGCTGCGCGCCCAGGCCCTCGATCTGGTAGCCGCCGACGCTCGAAAGAACCGCCGCACCGACCGTGTCGAGATAGGATTCGATGAAGGCCGGCGTCAGCGGGCGCATGGTGAGCCGGGCGGTCTGGTGACCTTCGGCCAGAACCTCTCCGCCCCGCACCAGCGCGAAGGCGCTGTGCAAGTCATGTTCGTGCCCGGCCAGGGCGGCGATCTGCCGCGCCGCGGCCGCACGGTCTGCCGGCTTGTGAAAGGCCTCGCCCGCGCAGGCCAGCGTCTGGTCGGCTCCGAGCACCAGCCTGTCCGGCTGCAGCGCCGAGACGGCCGAGGCCTTGGCGACGGCGAGAGCCCGAGCGATCCGCGCCGGCGCTTCGCCAGCGGCCAGCAAGGGCGCTTCGACCGCCCGCTCGTCGACCGACGGCTTTACCGTCTCCACGGGAATGCCGGCCGCCGACAACATGTCGCGCCGTGTGATGCTGCCGGAGGCCAGCACCAACGGTCGAGGCGAGAGCCAGAGGCCCGAGCCCGCGATCATGTCGCGATGAACTTCATGCGGTGGTCGCGCAGCAGGTCGAGGATCGAGGCCGCCGTCTCCTCGATCGAACGCCGGGTCACGTCGATCACCGGCCAGCCCTTGCGGGCGCAGAGCCGGCGCGACTGCGCGACCTCGTCGGCGACCGAGGCCGGGTCGACATAGGGCGTCTCGTCGTCGGCGCGCAGCGAGAGCAGCCGGTTCTGACGGATCTGGACGATCCGATCAGGGCTGGCGACGAGGCCGACGATCAGTGGCTTGCGGACATGTTCGAGTTCCGCCGGCAGCGGCACGTTCGGCACCAGCGGGATATTGGCGGTCTTGATGCCGCGATTGGCGAGATAGATCGAGGTCGGCGTCTTCGAGGTTCGGCTGATGCCGACGAGGATGATGTCGGCAGATTCGAGATCGCCACCGAGTTGGCCGTCATCATGCAGCAGCGTGTAGTTCATCGCGTCGATGCGGCGGAAATACTCGGCATTGAGAACATGCTGTGCGCCCGGCTTCGGCGCCGAGGCCTGGCCGAGATAGGACTGGAAGAGCGCCAGCACCGGGTTGAGCACCGACAGGCAGGGGCAACCCAGTTCGCGGCAGAAGTTCTCCAGCCGCTGCGACCATTCCGGTTCGACCAGGGTGTAAAGCACGACGCCGGGCGAGGTCTCGATCTCCGCCAGGACTCGGGCGAGCTGCGCTTCGGAGCGCACCAGCGGGTAAACGTGCTCGATCGCGGACACGGTTTCGTATTGCGCCGCGGCGGCGCGGCTGACGGCGATGAGGGTTTCGCCGGTCGCGTCCGACACCAGATGGAGGTGGAAGTAATTGCGGTGCACGGGGCTCCCCGGGGCCAAGACGCGGTCAGCCACCTCTAGCCCGGCGGGCCGTCAAAGCAAATCGGCCGGCGAACGTCGCTGGGATGCGCGGGCGGCGCCGAGGCGGAGGATGATGTGTGGGCTGGGGAGCGCTGTGGACAAGAGAGCGCTGTCGAGGGCGTATCGTTAAGGTCTGTATAACCCTAACGATCCGTTAACAGGCCAGGGGCTGTGGGGAGAGGGGGGAGTGTTTCACGTGAATCATTTTGCCGCATCGGCCGGCGCTGCCGATTCGTACGGGTTAACAAACCGTTAACGAAGGACCGGTGGACAGGACGCATCGCCTGCCTCACGCTGCCTGCCTGTGGACAGGTTGTGGATCGGATTGCGTCGGGCTATCTGCCCCCATCCAAGAGTCAAAAAAGAAGATTCTCTCTCTAGGAATCTATTTAAGAGAGATGGGGGATGGATCGCCGATGAGCCTCACGACGCATGCCGAGCCTGCCTTCCTGCGGGCTCTTTCCGGCGAGACCCTGCCGACGCCACCCATCTGGATGATGCGCCAGGCAGGGCGGTATCTGCCCGAGTACCGGGAACTGCGCGCCAAGGCCGGCAGCTTCCTCGGCCTTTGCTACAATCCGGAATGGGCCGCGGAGGTCACGCTCCAGCCGATCCGGCGGTTCGGTTTCGATGCCGCGATCCTGTTCTCCGACATCCTCGTCGTGCCGCAAGCGCTGGGCCAGAAGCTCTGGTTCGTCGAGGGCGAAGGTCCCCGCCTCGAGCCGGTGGCCGACCGCGAGAGGCTCGCCGAGATCGACAGGGATGCAGGGCTTTCCGTTCTCGATCCGGTCATCGAGACGGTGCGTCGCGTTCGTGCGTCGCTGCCGAAGGAGACGGCCTTCATCGGGTTCTGTGGCGCGCCCTGGACGGTGGCGACCTATATGGTCGCGGGCCGTGGTACGCCCGACCAGGGGCCGGCGAAGGAACTCTTCACCCGTGACGAAGCGCTGTTTCGCCTGATGATCGACCGGATCGTCGAGACCTCGATCGATTATCTCTGTGCGCAGATCGAGGCCGGGGTCGATGCCGTGCAGATCTTCGACAGCTGGGCGGGTTCGCTGGGTGAGGCTGATTTCCAGCGCTGGTGCATCGAGCCGACGCGGCGGATCGTCGATGGCGTGCGATCGCGGCAACCCAAGGCGAGAATCATCGGCTTCCCGCGTGGGGCGGGGCGACTGATTCCATCATACGTCCGCGGGACGGGCGTCGATGCCGTCGGGCTCGAATCCGAGATCGATCGCGAGTTTGCGCGCGACGAGATCCAGTCGCTCGTGCCGGTACAGGGCAATCTCGACCCGCTGGTGCTGCGCGCCGGTGGGCCGGAGCTGGAACGCGAGATCGCGGCCGTGATGGAAGCCTTCGGCAAAGGGCCCTTCGTCTTCAATCTCGGGCACGGCATCCTGCCGGACACTCCGATCGCGCATGTCGAGCGGCTGCTGGCGGCGGTGCGGGGCTGACCGTCCGCGGGCCGATGGAGCAGGTGTGCGATGTATGAATGGCTGAAGGCCTTCCACGTCCTGGCGGTGATCTCCTGGATGGCCGGGATGCTCTATCTGCCGCGGCTGATGGTCTACCATGTCGATGCCGCGCCGGGCTCGGTCCAGTCCGAGACCTTCAAGGTCATGGAGCGGCGGCTGCTCAAGGGGATCATGAACCCCGCGATGATCGTGACGTGGGTGCTCGGCCTTTATCTCGCCTGGGACGCGTTCGGCTTCAAAGGCGGCTGGCTGCACGGCAAGATCCTCCTCGTCGTGCTGCTCTCGGGCGTCCATGGCTATCTCGTCGGGCGGGTCCGG
The DNA here is from genome assembly GCF_030694325.1 of Allobosea sp. GTDB lineage: Bacteria > Pseudomonadota > Alphaproteobacteria > Rhizobiales > Beijerinckiaceae > Allobosea. The sequence goes on from NZ_JAUXYO010000207.1 coordinate 12,359, forward strand.
GACTTCGCCAACGACTGCAACACGAAGTCGGGCCGCTTTTACCGCATCATCAACGAGGTGCCGGCCGTCCTGATGGTCGGCATCGTCATTCTCGTCATCGTCAAACCGTTCTGATGCGAATGCGGTTTGCCGCTTGAGCCGGACAGCGTTTCCGGTTATCAGACGGTACGCTTCTCCAGCGTTCTCCCTGTTGTCGATGGTTCGTGAGCCGACTGCCCTGGCAGCCGCTCGTGGCGCTCAACCCCAGCGCCGTCCGTCCGGGCCTGTCGATCATCCCATTACCGTCCTGGTCCCGGCCGCCTGAGCCGAGACATTTTCGATCCGGGTGCCCCATGCGGGAAATCAAGCTCCAAGACCTCAAGGTCAAATCGCCGACCGAACTCCTCGCCTTCTCGGAGGGGCTCGAGGTCGAGAACGCCAGCACGATGCGCAAGCAGGAGCTGATGTTCGCGATCCTCAAGCAGCTCGCCGCCAGGGAGACCGAGATTCTCGGCGAGGGCGTGGTCGAGGTTCTGCCGGACGGATTCGGCTTCCTCCGGTCGCCCGATTCGAACTATCTGCCCGGTCCCGACGACATCTATGTCTCGCCGACACAGATCCGGAAATTCGGGCTGCGCACCGGCGACACCGTCGAAGGCCCGATCCGCAGCCCGAAGGACGGCGAACGCTACTTCGCCCTGCTCAAGGTCAATACGATCAATTTCGAGGATCCCGAGCGGATCAAGCACAAGATCAATTTCGACAACCTGACCCCGCTCTATCCCGACGAGCGACTGAAGCTCGAGGTCGCGGAGCCCGCCAAGAAGGATTTCTCGGCCCGCGTCATCGACATCGTCGCCCCGATCGGCAAGGGCCAGCGCGCCTTGATCGTGGCCCCGCCGCGCACCGGCAAGACCGTGCTGCTGCAGAACATCGCGCAGTCGATCACGACCAACCACCCGGAATGCTATCTCATCGTGCTGCTGATCGACGAGCGGCCGGAAGAGGTCACCGACATGCAGCGCTCGGTGAAGGGCGAGGTCGTATCCTCGACCTTCGACGAGCCGGCGACCCGCCACGTTCAGGTCGCCGAAATGGTGATCGAGAAGGCCAAGCGGCTGGTCGAGCATGGCCGCGACGTCGTGATCCTGCTGGACTCGATCACCCGCCTCGGCCGCGCCTACAATACGGTCGTCCCCTCCTCCGGCAAGGTCCTGACCGGCGGTGTCGACGCCAACGCCCTGCAGCGCCCCAAGCGCTTCTTCGGCGCGGCCCGCAACATCGAGGAAGGCGGCTCGCTGACCATCGTTGCCACCGCGTTGATCGATACCGGCAGCCGCATGGACGAGGTCATCTTCGAGGAGTTCAAGGGCACCGGTAACTCGGAAATCGTGCTCGACCGCAAGGTCTCCGACAAGCGCATCTTCCCGGCGATCGACATCCTCAAGTCGGGCACCCGCAAGGAAGAGCTCATCACGCCGAAGGATGTGCTGGCCAAGACCTATGTGCTGCGCCGCATCCTCAACCCGATGGGTCCGCAGGACGCGATCGAGTTCCTGATGGACAAGCTGCGCCAGACCAAGCAGAACGCCGACTTCTTCGACTCCATGAACACCTGATCCACAGGCGCGGATCGATTCGCTTCCGTACCGGTTTGAAGACGGGTCCGGCATGAGCGCCTTCGATGATCTGCCGACGATCGCCGCGCTATCGTCGGCGGCCGGCCGGGCTGGCGTCGCCGTGGTTCGGCTCTCGGGCTCACGCGTCCGATTCGCGATCGAGACGATTGCCGGGACCCTGCCGTCGCCACGCCGAGCGTCCCTTCGCACGCTGCGAGACCCCGCCGGCGAGGCCATCGATCAGGCGCTCGTCCTGTACTTCCCCGCCCCCGCGAGCTTCACCGGTGAAGACATCGCCGAGCTGCACATCCATGGCGCGCGGGCCGTGCTGGCGCGGCTGCTGCAGGTTCTGTGCGACATCCCCGGAATCCGATTGGCCGAGCCGGGCGAGTTCACCCGCCGTGCCTTCGAGGCCGGTAAGCTCGACCTGAGCGAGGTCGAGGGTTTGGTCGATCTGATCGATTCGGAAACGGAATGGCAGCGCCGGCAGGCGCTGCGGCAGATGGACGGCGCGCTGGGCATCGCTGCCACGAACTGGCGGCGATCGCTGATCGAAGCGATGGCGCTGCTCGAGGCCGAGATCGACTTTTCCGACGAGGCCGACGTGACGGGTCCGCTCACCGAGCGGGCGCTGGCGACGGTCGGCGACGTCTTGGTACAGCTTCGCGAGGCGTTGGGCGCGTTCGCGCGCGGTGAACGCATCCGGGAGGGCTTCGTCGTCGTGCTGGCGGGGCCGCCCAATGCCGGCAAGTCGAGCCTGCTCAACGCCCTGGCGCGCCGCGACATCGCCATCGTCTCCCCGATCGCCGGAACGACGCGCGACGCGATCGAGGTCCGCCTCGATCTCGCCGGGCTGCCGGTTACGCTGATCGATACGGCGGGATTGCGCGACAGCACCGATCCGATCGAGACGGAGGGCGTCCGCCGGGCACGAGCCCTGGCGGAGAGGGCGGATCTTGTTCTGAGCCTTCGGGCGATCGATTCGGAACCGGACCGGCTTCACGGCGCCGACGGCGTCATCGCTCTAGCGACCAAGATCGATCTCGCCGGTGCGGCGCATCCCGGCGAAGTGCCGGTATCGGCGCGGACAGGCGAGGGGCTCGCGGAGCTCCTGAGCCTGATCATCGAGCGCCTTGCCGGCCAAGGCGCGGGCGAACCGGCCCTGCTGACGCGCGAGCGGCACCGCGTCGCGGTGACCCAGGCGATCCGTGCGCTGGAGCGGGCCGTCTCCGGGCTCCATGACCAGGTCGAACTGCTGGCCGAGGATCTGCGCCTCGCCGTGCGTGCGCTGGAGCGCCTGCTGGGGCGCGTCGACATCGAGGATGTCCTGGATCAGCTCTTCGCGGGCTTCTGCATCGGCAAATAGGTTGGCAGCGGGATCTCCGATAGAGATTGACCCTCCGCCAGGGCTCCGATAGCGACATCCCATGTCGCAGAACCCCATCGAAAGCCGATACGACGTCATCGTCGTGGGCGGTGGCCATGCCGGCGTCGAGGCAGCCGCGGCGGCCGCCCGCTATGGCGCGCGCACGGCCTTGATCACGCATCACCTCGACACGATCGGGGTCATGTCCTGCAACCCCGCGATCGGCGGCTTGGGCAAGGGGCATCTCGTACGCGAGATCGATGCGCTGGATGGCCTCATGGCCAAGGCAGCGGACCGCGGCGGCATCCAGTTCCGCATGCTCAACCGCCGCAAGGGTCCCGCCGTCCGTGGCCCGCGCGCCCAGGCCGATCGCAAGCTCTATCGCGCGGCGGTGCAGGGCCTCCTGACCACGCAGGCCAACCTCTCGGTCGTCGCCGGTGACGTCTTCGACCTCGAGGTCGAGCACAGCCGGGCCGTCGGCGTCATCCTCGCGGATGGTCGTCGATTCGGCTGCGGAACGGTCGTGCTGACCACCGGCACCTTCCTCCGGGGCCTGATCCATATCGGCGAGACGCGAATTCCGGCCGGTCGGGTCGACGAGGCAGCATCCGTCGGGCTGTCAGCCACTCTCGCCCGCCATGACTTTCCACTGGGGCGGCTGAAGACCGGCACGCCCCCTCGCCTCGATGGCCGGACCATCAACTGGGCGGCGCTTGAGATGCAGGCCGGGGACGACCCGCCCGAGCCGTTCTCGGCGCTGACGAAGGCGATCACGAATCCCCAGATCGCTTGCGGCATCACGCGCACGACGCTCGCGACGCATGAGCTAATCCGCGCCAACCTGCACCGGGCGCCGATGTTCTCCGGACAGATCGAGGGGCGCGGACCACGCTATTGCCCGTCGATCGAAGACAAGGTCGGCCGCTTCGGCGACCGGGACGGACACCAGATCTTCCTCGAGCCGGAGGGGCTGGACGACGATACGGTCTATCCGAACGGGATTTCGACTTCGCTGCCCGAAGACGTCCAGCGTGGCTTGCTGGCGACGATCCCAGGCCTCGAGCGAACCACGATGCTGCGCCCAGGTTACGCGATCGAGTATGATTTCGTCGATCCGCGCGCGTTGCGCAACACGTTGGAGACGCGCGCGCTCGGCGGGCTGTTCCTGGCCGGCCAGATCAACGGGACTACCGGCTATGAAGAAGCGGCAGCGCAGGGTCTGCTGGCCGGCCTGAACGCGGCGCGGATGGCGGGTGGTGCCGAGCCTGTCGTGCTGCCCCGCACCAGTTCCTATCTCGGCGTCATGGTCGACGACCTCGTCTCGCGTGGCGTTACGGAGCCGTATCGAATGTTCACCTCGCGGGCGGAGTTTCGGCTTTCGCTGCGCGTGGACAATGCCGATGAGCGGCTGACGGCGCTGGGCCAGGACCTGGGCGTGGTCGGTTCGGAGCGGTTTGGCGCCTTCACCAAACAGAGCCAGGCAATCGAGGCGTTGAGATCGCGGCTGCAGGCGCTGACGCTCACGCCGGGACAGGCCGAGGCTGTGGGGCTCGCCGTCAATCGTGACGGCATCCGCCGCAGCGCCTACCAGATCCTCTCCTATCCCGACATCGACTTCGAGCGCCTTGCTGCCGTCTGGCCGGAGCTGGGGCAATTCGCGCCCGGCGTGGTGGCGCGCGTTACGGCCGATGCGGTCTATTCGGTCTATCTCGACCGCCAGGCCGGGGAGATTGCTGCCTATCAGCGGGACCAGTCGCTGAAGGTGCCCGATGATCTCGATCTCGATGGAATTTCCGGGCTTTCGAACGAACTGAAGGCCAAGCTGACCGCCGAACGGCCGGCGGACATCGCGCAAGCCGGCCGGATCGAGGGTATGACTCCGGCTGCGTTGACGCTTTTGGCAGCGCATGCCCGCCGGAAGCGGGCCGCTCCCGTCACGGTCTCTTGACGGAACTGTTGATAACCAGGCCATGGCTGTTGATAATTCGGACCGCGCCCGCGCTTTGCGCTTGACGCCTGTTTCACGTGAAACAGAGGAGCGCCTGACATTGCTGGTGGCGGAGCTCGGCCGCTGGCAGGCTGCCAAGAATCTCGTGTCGAGCACGACGCTCGCCGATGTCTGGATGCGGCATATCGCCGATTCACTCCAGCTGTTCCGGCTCGCGCCCGACGCCCGGTCCTGGCTCGACCTCGGCTCCGGTGGCGGCTTCCCGGGACTGGTGATCGGCATCTGCCTCGCCGAGGTCGAGGGTGGGCGTATTCATCTGGTCGAAAGCAACAGCCGCAAATGCGCCTTTCTGCGCCACGCCGCGCGCCTGACCGGTGCCCCGGTGACCGTGCATCCGGACCGGATCGAGGACGTCATCGGCGACTTCACCGGGCGTGTCGACGTGGTGACGGCGCGGGCGCTGGCGCCGCTGCCGCAGCTGCTCGACTGGTGCAAAGACCTGTTGAGAACAGGCGCCCTCGGTCTCTTTCCGAAGGGACAACATCTAGATGCGGAATTGACGGAGTCGTCCAGATATTGGAAGATTCAGGCCACAACGGTTTCCTCCGTGACGGATGGGGCCGCCCGGATCCTGATGGTCCGCGCAGCCGAGAAACGGGCCGATCCATGACCGATCTGACGCCAATCCCGATGCCGCGCCGGCCGCGCGTGCTGGCGCTCGCGAATCAGAAGGGCGGCGTCGGCAAGACCACGACGGCCATCAATCTGGGCACGGCGCTGGCCGCAATCGGCGAAAAGGTCCTGATCGTCGATCTCGATCCGCAGGGCAACGCCTCGACCGGGCTGGGGGTGGACCGGCGCAGCCGCAAATCCTCGACCTATGACGTGCTCTGCGGCGATGTTGGGCTCGGCCAGGCTATGCAGGAAACCGCCGTTCCCGGACTGTTCCTGGCGCCGTCGACGCTGGATCTGCTCGGGGTGGAGCTGGAGATCGCCTCATCCAAGGATCGGGCGCACCGGCTGAAGAACGCGATCGACGAGCTCGTCTACGATCAGCGCTGTTCGGACCTGACCTATGTGCTAATCGACTGCCCGCCCTCGCTGAGCCTGATCACGATCAATGCGATGACGGCGTCGGATGCCGTCCTGGTGCCTCTGCAATGCGAGTTCTTCGCACTCGAAGGCCTGAGCCAGCTCCTGAAGACGGTCGAGCAGGTTCGGGCGGGGCTCAATCCACGCCTGATCATCCAAGGCGTCGTGCTGACGATGTATGACCCGCGCAACAACCTTTCCGGCCAGGTCATGGCCGATGTGCGCGAATTCCTCGGCGACAAGGTCTACGAGACGGTGATCCCGCGCAATGTGCGGGTCTCGGAGGCGCCATCCTATGGGAAACCGGCGTTGCTCTATGATCTGCGCTGCTCAGGCTCGCAGGCCTATCTGAAGCTGGCATCCGAAGTCATCCGCCGCGAGCGCGCGCTGCGCGCGGCGGCCTGAAGCATTGACCAGAGGTTGAATGATGGCGATGGCCGAAGAACAGGGGCGCTCGCGCCTGGGCCGGGGTCTGGCAGCGCTGATCGGCGATGTCGGCGAGGAGATCGGCGCGCTGGAGCGGGCTCGCGGCCAGCGTCGCGTTCCGGTCGAGTTTCTGCGGCCGAGCGCGCGCAATCCGCGTCGGAGTTTCGCGGAGGAGGATCTCGAGGAGCTGACGGCGTCCGTGCGTGAGCGCGGCATCCTGCAACCGATCATCGTGCGGGCCATCGTCGGTATGCTCGATGCCTATGAGATCATTGCCGGCGAGCGCCGCTGGCGGGCGGCGCAGCGGGCCGGCCTGCACGACGTGCCGGTCATTCTCGTCGAGGCCGATGATCGCGAGGCGCTCGAAATCGCCATCGTCGAGAACGTGCAGCGCACCGACCTCAACGCGATCGAGGAAGCGGCCGGCTATGAGCAGCTGATCGCCGAATTCAACTACACCCAGAACGATCTGGCGCGGGTGATCGGCAAGAGCCGCAGCCATGTCGCCAACACGTTGCGTCTGTCGAAGCTGCCGCCCTCCGTCCGGCAGATGGTCAGCGACGGCGCGGTCTCGGCAGGCCACGCCCGTGCGCTGCTGTCTGTTTCGGACCCGGAACTGATGGCGCGCAAGATCGTCGACGAGGGTCTGAGCGTGCGCGACATCGAGCGCATCGTTCAGGAGGAATCGCGCGGCGAAACCAAGAGTATCGCGACCAAGCCCAGGGTCGAGAAGGACCCGGACACACGCGCGGTCGAAAAGGCGCTGGAGGAGGCGCTCGGCCTCTCCATCTCGATCAGCCACCGTGCCAATGGCAGCGGCGAGGTCAGGATCAGCTACAAGACGCTCGAGCAGCTCGACGCGCTCTGCCGCCGCCTGAAGGACTGAGCGGCTACTCCCCGCGGCCGGCCACCCGGCCAAGGCGCGCCAGTGCCCACAGCGCCCGCGTCGCGCCGGCCCGGCCGAGATCGCCGTCGCGGCGGGCGGCGAGCGTGGCATTGCCGAGCAGGGTCACCGCCTCCATCAGCTTCGCCGTGCTCCAGGCCGACAGCGCCGCCTCCGTAGTGGCAATGCGCGGATAGGGCAGGCGCATCGCCGCGACCATGTCGCGGGCGCTGCGGCCGGCATCGACCCCCTGGCGGGCCTTCAGCAGAGCGAGGGCGTGCCGCAGCACGGCGCCGAGCATGACGCCGGCGTCCAGCCCCTCGCTGGCGAGCTTGGCCTGGGCTAGGTCGATCACCGGCAGTTTCCCGGCGAAGACGGCATCGACCAGCATCGCCTGCTCGCGCTGGGCCGTGTCGCCGACGACGGCCTCGATATGGGCCGGGGTGATCGCGGGATCGTCGCCGACATAGAGCAACAGCTTCTCGATTTCCCGGCGCGAGGTCTGGCGGTCGCCGCCTAGCAGGCCGGCAAGCAGGTCGCGGCTGGTGCGGTCGATCGTCTTTCCGGCGGTGCGCACCATCTCGTCGATGATCGTGCCGAGATCGCGGGCGGCATCGCCATAGCAGGGCACGGCAAGTGCTGTCCGTGCGCGTTCGCAGGCGGTCCGCAGAGGATTGCTGCGCTGGAGATCGCCGGCCTCGATGATGACGATGGCGTCCTGCGAGGGGGTTGCCAGCAGCGGCTCGACGGCGGCGAGCAGCATCTTGGCGGTGGGCGAGACGCGGATCGCCCGCCGGCCGCCGAACATCCCGATGGTGTTGGCTTCATCGACGAGCTTGAGCGGGTCGCCGGCAATCTCGTCGCCGCTCATCCGGATGAGCTGGAAGGCGTCGTCGGGATCATCGACATGGGCCCGGGCGAGGGCCTTCGCGCGCTCCGAGACGAGGCCTGCGTCAGGGCCGTAGATCAGCACCAGGCGATAGGCCGGGTCCAGCCGGGTGAGCGCGCGGTCCGCCTCATGCGCCTTGATCGAGGCCATCAGGCGTCCTGATCCGTTCAGCCGGCGACGAGGTCGGCGGCGATCTGCCCGCGAATCAGCGTGGCGAGGTTCTTCGCCGCCCGGATCTGGGCGTCGCGCGCGGCCCGGACCGTGGCGAAACGCTGCGAGGAGCGTTCATAGGGAGCCCGGACAACGTTGCTGCCCTTGGAGACGACCTTCCCGGAGACGGTGTCGGTCAGCGTCCAGTTCGCTGTCGCAACGAGGATGGCCGAATCGGCCCGGCCATTGGCGTAGTCCACGGTCACGACCTCGATCGCCTCGGAAATCTGGCTCTGGAAGGTCAGTCGCTTGGCGCGGTCGGGCTCGTTGCCGCCGTCGAGTTCGAAGACGAGTTCGTTGCGGAGGTAATGGCCGATCAATCCCTTGATCTCGGGGACCTCGATCTCCTTGAAGGTCCCCTTGACGCTGCCGCCGGTGATGGAGCGCGTGTTCTCGGCGTAGAGCGGCTGGAAGCAGCCCCCGGCGGCGGCGGCGGCCGAGAGGGCCATCGCGAGCATGAGCCGGCGTCCGAGCAAGGCGTGGCGCTGGCCGGTTTCAGAGGACGACATTCACGATTCTCCCGGGCACCACGATGATCTTGCGGATCGCACGGCCGTCAAGCGCCTTCGTCACGACATCGGATGCGCGCACCAGCGCCTCAACGGCGATGATATCCGCATCGGCCGGCACGGTCACCTCGGCGCGCTTCTTGCCGTTGACCTGCACGGGCAGGACGATGCTGTCGTCCTTGAGCAGGGAGGCATTCGCGGCCGGCCAGGCCGCCTCGCCAACGAGCCCGGGCTGGCCCAGCACCCGCCAGCATTCCTCCGCCAGATGCGGCATCATCGGCGCGACGAGCTGCGTTACCACGACGCCGGCCTCGTGCAGCGCGAACGCCATGTCGGCCGGCAGGGCCGCGGCCTCGGCGGCCGCGTCCAGCGCCTTCCCGATCGCGTTGGTCAGCGTGTAGACATGGGCGATGCAGCGGTTGAAGGCGAGCCGCTCGATATCGTTGCCGACGGCGTCCAGCGCCCTGTGGGTGGCCTTCCGCAGCGTCTGGGCCGCTTCCCCGACCGCGGCCGGGGTCGTTGCGGCGTTTCCGGTCCGCTCGCCAATTTCGTTCAGGAGCCGCCACAGGCGCTGCACGAAGCGCGCAGCGCCCTGCACGCCCTCGTCGGTCCAGATCACGTCGCGATCGGGGGGCGAATCCGACAGCATGAACCAGCGCGCTGTGTCGGCTCCGTAGGAGGCGATGATGTCGTCGGGATCGACGACATTCTTCTTGGACTTCGACATCTTCTCGATGGCACCGATTTCAATCGGCGCGCCGGTGTCGACATGGAAGCCGCGGCGCTCGCTGCCCTCGGTCTCGATGCGCACATCGCCCGGCTCGACCCAGTTGCCGTCCGCGTCGCGATAGGTCTCGTGGACCACCATGCCCTGCGTGAACATGCCGTCGAAGGGCTCGTCGAGCCCGGCATGGCCGGTGGCCTTCATCGCGCGGGTGAAGAAGCGCGAATAGAGCAGGTGCAGGATCGCGTGCTCGACGCCGCCGATATACTGGTCGACCGGCAGGAAGCGGTCGACGACGGCGCGGTCGGTCGGACTCTCCGTCCGCCACGGGTCCGTGAAGCGGGCGAAGTACCAGGACGAATCGACGAAGGTGTCCATCGTGTCGGTTTCGCGCCGGGCGGCCGCGCCGCATTGCGGGCAGGCGACGTGTTTCCAGCTCGGGTGATGGTCGAGCGGGTTGCCCGGCCGGTCGAAGGAGACGTCGTCGGGCAGCTGCACCGGCAGGTCGGCATCGGGAACCGGCACCGTTCCGCAAGCGGAACAATGAATGACAGGGATCGGGCAGCCCCAGTAGCGCTGGCGCGAGATGCCCCAGTCACGCAGGCGGAAATTGACCTTTCGGGCGGCCACGGGACGGTTGCCGCGGGTCTCGCTCTCCAGACGCCTGGCGACCTCCTCCTTCGCCTGCGCGATCGTCAGGCCATCGAGGAAGCGCGAATTGATCATCCGGCCGTCGTCGACATAGGCCGTGTCGGTGATGATGAAGTTAGCCGGATCGACGCCTTCCGGCGCGACCACCGGGGTGTTGCCGAGGCCGTACTTGTTGACGAAGTCGAGGTCGCGCTGGTCATGCGCCGGGCAGCCGAAGATGGCGCCCGTGCCGTACTCCATCAGGATGAAGTTCGCGACATAGACCGGCAGCGTCCAGGACGGATCGAAGGGGTGCGCGACCCGCAGGCCGGTATCGAAGCCGAGCTTCTCGGCCTTGTCGATGTTCTCCTGGGCCGTGCCGGTGCGCTTGCACTCCTCGATGAAGGCCTGCAGGGCAGGGCTCTTGGCGGCGACCATCCTGGCGATGGGATGGTCCGGGGCGATGCCGAGAAATTTCGCGCCGAAGAGCGTGTCGGGCCGGGTCGTGTAGACCTCGATTTCGTCGGCCTCGACGGCTTTCGATTCGAGCGCGAAACGAACCAGCAGCCCTTCCGACCGGCCGATCCAGTTCTTCTGCATCAGCCGTACCTTGTCGGGCCAGCGGGTCAGACCCTCCAGCGCGTCATGCAGCTCCTGGCCGAAGGCGGTGATCCTGAAGAACCACTGCGTCAGCTCGCGGATCTCGACCGGCGCGCCCGAGCGCCAGCCCTTGCCGTCGATGACCTGCTCATTGGCGAGCACGGTCTCGTCGACCGGGTCCCAATTGACCTTGGCGGTCTTGCGGTCGACGAGCCCGGCTTTCAGGAAGTCCAGGAACATCTTCTGCTGGTGGCGATAATAGGACGGGTCGCAGGTCGCGAGCTCGCGGCTCCAGTCGAGCGAGAGGCCCATGGACTGAAGCTGCGTGCGCATCGCCGCGATGTTGGCATAGGTCCATTCGCGCGGATGCACCTTCTTCTGCTTGGCGGCGTTCTCCGCCGGCAGGCCGAAGGCGTCCCACCCCATCGGGTGCAGCACGGCGAAGCCCTTGGCGCGCTTGTAGCGCGCCACCACGTCGCCCATCGCATAGTTGCGGACATGGCCCATATGGATTCGGCCCGACGGGTAGGGGAACATCTCGAGCACGTAGTAGCCCGGCCGCGGGTCGTCGTTGCGCGTCTCGAAGAGCCTGCGCTCCTGCCAGACGGCGCGCCATTTCGGCTCGGATTCCTTGGGATTGTAGCGTTCGACGGCCATGGCAGCGGGCTATTCTTGCATCATCGGAGGTGCCGGGACTAGGACACCATTGAGGCGGCGCGGTCAACGCCGCGCCGGGCATACGAGGGCACGCGATGAGCGATACGGTGAAGCGATGGAGGGAAACCCGGGCGGCGATCGCGCGGGCGGCGCGCGATGTCGAGCGCGATCCCGATTCGGTTGAACTGATCGCGGTGTCCAAGACGATGCCGGCCGAGGCGATTCTCCCGGTGCTCGAGGCCGGCCAGCGCGTCTTCGGCGAGAACTATGTCCAGGAGGCGAAGGCGAAGTGGCCGGCGCTGAAGGAGCGCTTCCCCGATGCGCAGGTCCATATGATCGGGCCGCTGCAGTCGAACAAGGCGCGGGAGGCGGTCGAGCTCTTCGACGCGATCCACTCGCTCGATCGCGAAAGCCTGGCCAAGGAGTTGTCCCGCGAGATCGCGCGCAGCGGCCGGGCGCCGACGCTCTATGTGCAGGTCAACACCGGCGACGAGCCGCAGAAGGGCGGCGTCAGCCCGGCTGAGATCGATGCGTTCCTCGAGAGCTGCCGTGTCCATCACGGTCTGGTGATCGAGGGGCTGATGTGCATCCCGCCCGCGGAGGATCCGCCCTCGCCGCATTTCGCGCTGCTGGCGAAGATCGCGGCGCGCCACGGCCTGCGCGGCCTGTCGATGGGCATGAGCGCCGATTACGAGGCGGCGATTCAGCTCGGCGCGACGCATGTCCGCGTCGGCAGCGCGATCTTCGGCGCGCGGGGCTAGCGCTTCAGCGGTTCCCCGACATCGATGCGGTTGCCGTCTGGATCCTCGAAGACGAAGGCGCGAAGGCCGTAATCCTTGGCGCGAAGGCCTTTGACGATCCGCAGACCGCGCTCCCGGATGATCGCATGCAGGGCGTCGATGTCCTCGACCAGCATGTGGGCCACGGCAAAGGGCGCCGGCCTGTGGTCGCGCTGCAGCGTCAGATGCAATTCAGCGGCATCGCGCTTCAGGATGACGAAACCGACCGGTTGGCCATTCTCAAAGGCTTTGCTGAAGCCCATCGCGCCGACATAGAAATCACAGGCACGCGCCATGTCGGCAACGGCGATGGTGGGGGCGATTCGGCCGAAACGGAGGGTGTCAGGGGCGAAATTGGTCATGATAGTCTCGAGCTTGGAAACCGTAGCGGGTGCGGGACGGTGCCCGCGTGGCCGCCGGAGGGTTCCCGGAGAGGGTCGAGACGGTGCTCGCAGCCTCCATAATTCGGCTTGATCTATCTGACCAGCATTATGCAGCGCTGCGCCAGCCTTGGCAGCACCTTCGCGAAGACATGACGCTCGACCGCGACGCAGCCCGCCGTCGGGGTGAAGCCGGGGCGGGCGAGGTGCCAGAAGATCGCGCTGCCGCGCCCCCGCACGACCGGGGCGTCGTTCCAGCCGAGTTCGACGATGACGTCGTAGAGATGGTCCTCGCGGGTCAGCCGCTCCTCGGCCTCGCCCGGCGGGCGGTCGATCAGGCGGTTGTAGCGGCGATCCGCCATGTCGTCGCACCAGGCGTCGCGCGGGGCGATGATGCGCAGCGGCAGCAGGCTGTGGGGCCTGATAATGCGGTCGGCGCGGTAGAGCACGCGGCGCAGCGGTAGATTCGCGCGGGGCGTCCGGCCGTCGCCCTCGCGCTTCAGCGTGCCGATCCCGGAGCGGCCGAGCGCGCAGGGAAAGACCGCGCCACCGGCGACTAGAAACCCCTTCCTGCGGTCGCGGACCGAGGCGAAGACGCGCAGGGCGGTGAGCAGACGGGGGCGCTGAGGGAGGGGGCGAAAGCCGGCCCGATCACGGTTTCTCACGGGAATTCCATAGCGCGTGACTTGCGGTCGCGATTCCGCGGGCTCATGGTGACGGCTCATTTCTCGTGCGAACGATCCCCATGCCCGCCGTGCATCATATCCTGCTGGTCGACGACGACCAGACCCTCCGAGACGCGCTCGCCGAGCAGCTCGCCCTCTATGACGAGTTCAAGCTCTCGACCGCCGGGACGGCCACGGGCGCCGTCAAGGCGGTGCAGGCGGAGCGCATCGACCTCGCCATCATGGATGTCGGCCTGCCCGACATGGATGGGCGCGAGGCCGTGAAGCTGATGCGCAAGAACGGCTTCAAGAGCCCGGTGATCATGCTGACAGGCCAAGGCTCGGATGCCGACACGGTGCTCGGGCTGGAAGCGGGTGCCAACGACTATGTCGTCAAGCCGTTCAAGTTCGCCGTGCTTCTGGCGCGCATCCGCGCCCATCTGCGCCAATACGAGGCGAGCGAGGACGCGGTTTTCCAGGTCGGCCCCTACACCTTCCACCCGGGCTCCAAGCTGCTGGTCAGCGAGAAGGGCTCGAAGACCAAGCTGACCGAGAAGGAAACCGCGATCCTGCGCTTCCTCTACCGGGCCGGGCGCAAGCCGATCGCGCGCGAGGTGCTGCTGCAGGAGGTCTGGGGCTACAACAGCCAGGTCACCACCCACACGCTCGAGACGCATATCTACCGGCTGCGCCAGAAGATCGAGCCCGATCCGGGCAATGCCCGCCTGCTGGTGACGGATGCCGGCGGCTACCGGCTCAACCCCTAGGACATGGCCCTCGACGACGACATTGCCCTGCTGGCCCGGCAGCCGCTGCTGGGCCTGATGGAACGCGATGCACTGAGGCTGGTCGCTTTCGCGGCGGAGAGCCGCATCCTGAGGGCGGGTGACGTGCTGTTTCGCGTCGGCGAGCCGTCGGACGGCGCCGTGCTGGTCATTTCGGGGGCGGTCGCGCTCGACAGCCGCGAGGACGGGCAGCCGGCGCAGGAGATCGTCGGTCCCGGCGCCCTGATCGGCGAGATGGCCCTGTTCACGGCGGTCGCGCGTCCGGTCACGGCGATCGCGCGCGAGCCGACGCAGGTGATGCGCCTGTCGCGCAGCGTGATGCGCCGCGTCCTGGCCGAATCGCCTGCCTCGGCGGAGGCCGTCGCGGCGGCGATCAGCGACAGGCTGCGTGGCTTCGTCGAGCAGCTCTCGGCCGTGCAGGAGGCCCTGATCGCGATCGACCGGCGCTGAGCTTTCCTCAGAGCTGCAGCGTCGCCGTCACCGGGACATGGTCGGAGGGCCGTTCCCAGCCCCTCGCCTCGCGCAGGAAGGTCACGTCGCGCAGCGTCGGCTGCAGCGCGTCCGACAGCCAGATATGGTCGAGCCGGCGGCCGCGATTCGACGCTTCCCAGTCGGCGGCGCGGTAGCTCCACCAGCTGTAGAGCTTCTCGGGTTCCGGGCGCAGCAGGCGCGCCGCATCGGTCCAGCCGCCTTCGGAGCGCAGCCTCTCCAGCGTCGTGGTCTCGATCGGCGTGTGGCTGACCACGTCGAGGAGCTGCTTGTGGCTCCAGACATCGTGCTCATAGGGCGCGATGTTGAGGTCACCGACGAGGATCGCCGGACGGTCGGTGGGGCGCTTCGTCACGTTCCAAGCTCCGATCTCGTCGAGGAAGGCGAGCTTGTGGGCGAATTTCTCGTTCTTCGCGGGGTCGGGGATGTCGCCGCCGGCGGGGATGTAGAAATTGTGGATGGCGATGCCTGCGGCGGCACCGGCGGCGGCATCGAGCACGACGGTCATGTGCCTGGCGTCGTTGCGACCGCACATCGCCATCGCGTCGCGTTCGCTGAAGGGCAGCTTCGAGACGATGGCAACGCCGTTATAGCCCTTCTGCCCGATGAAGGCCTGGTGGACATAGCCCGCTTTCTCGAAGGCCTTGGCCGGAAACTGCTCGTCCGGCGTCTTGGTCTCCTGCAGGCAGAGGATATCAGGCGCATGGCGGCCGAGAAAATCGGTGACCATGCCGATGCGCAGCCTGACCGAGTTGATGTTCCAGCTTGTGACGGTGAGTTGCACTGAGGTCGTCCGGCGAGAAGGGTGCCGGAAACTCATCCGCTGGCACGCAAAAGGCAAGATGCCTGATTAGGCGCCGGCCAACCCTCAGAGCTTGCGCTGGTAGTCGATCACGAAATTCTTGGCGTCGGGCCGCCGCTGCGTGTCGAGATTGTAGAGCGACACGGTGGTCTCGTAGCCCTGCGGATCGACGACGACCCATTGCCGCAGCACATTCGCCGCGAGGTCGAACTTCAGTGCGATCTTGGAGGTTCCGCCAAGCGTCGAGCGATCCTCCAGCCGCAGCGTCAGGACGTCGCCATCGACGGCGGCACCCGTGATCGTGCCCTCGCGGGCCAGATCCATGCGCTCGCGCACCAGGAACTTCAGCGGAGTCTGGCCGAGGGAATAGATATCCTGCGTCGCGAGGCGCTTGTCACGCACGGCCACGGACGTCCCATCCGCGATCACCTCGATCGTGGCGGGCGGCTCGTACTCGAAGCGCATCTTGCCGGGCCGCTGGATGTAGATGCGGCCCTCGAGACGGCGGCCGTCGGCGGCATGCTGGATGAAGTTGCCCTGCAGGGTGGTGAAACTGTTGAGATAGGCGTTCAGCCGCTCGATCGCCTCCTCGCGGGTGGCGGGGGCGGCTGTGCGAGCGCGCGTCACGGGCGCAGTCGGGGCCGTGCGTGTGGCCTCCATGACGGTGGGGGCCGCGGCCCCGACGGAGGCCGCCTGCACCGTTGCCGCCTCCGCGACGCGCGGCAGGCCGAGTCCCGGCGGCCGCATCGGCGGTAGCGGGAGGGCACGGGGAGCGGCAGGCTTTGCAGCAGCGGGCTTGGGCGGCAGGATCTGGAGCGGCTGGGCGGCGAGCGGGCTGGACAGGGCCAGGCCGGCGAGGCATGCCAGCACCGTGACGCGGCTGTTGAGCGCAGCCCTGGTCCGTCGCGTCGATGTCGGTGCCATGGGCCGGCCTTTCTCCTTGGTCGTGTGCCGTTCCCGGTCGGGTCGGCGGATCCGTGCATTCCGAAGGGGCGCACGGCTTCGTGACCTGAACGCGTCGGCTGCCGTGCAGGTTGCAGCGCGCTGATGGCAATTTGAGGACCGCAGGCGCTCCGGACAAGGCCTGCGCCGCTTGGCCTCAGTCCTCGTCTTCCCTCGCCCTGCCGGTTTCGACGAGGATTTCGCGTTTGCCGGCGTGGTTGGCGGGGCCGACGATGCCTTCGTTCTCCATCCGCTCCATGATCGAGGCGGCGCGGTTGTAGCCGATCTGGAGACGGCGCTGGATGTAGGAGGTCGAGGCCTTCTTGTCGCGCAGCACCACCGCCACCGCTTGCTCGTAAGGATCCTCGCTCTCGGACTGGCCCATGCCGGTCTTGTCGAAGACCGCGCCGTCCTCGGCTTCGGGGCCGGGCTCGTCCTCTTCCGAGGTGACGGCGTCGAGATATTGCGGCCGGCCTTGCGTCTTGAGATGGGCGACGACCTTCTCGACCTCGGCATCCGAGACGAAGGGGCCGTGCACGCGGGTGATCCGGCCGCCGCCAGCCATGTAGAGCATGTCGCCCTGGCCCAGCAGCTGCTCGGCGCCCATCTCGCCCAGGATGGTGCGTGAGTCGATCTTGCTGGTGACCTGGAAGGAGATCCGCGTCGGGAAATTCGCCTTGATCGTGCCGGTGATGACGTCGACGGACGGACGCTGCGTCGCCAGCACCACATGGATGCCGGCCGCGCGCGCCATCTGGGCCAGACGCTGGATCGTGCCCTCGATCTCCTTGCCGGCGACCATCATCAGATCGGCCATCTCGTCGACGATCACGACGATATAGGGCAAGGGCTCGAGGTCCATGACCTCGTCCTCGTAGATCGCCTCGCCGGAATGGCGGTCGAAGCCGGTCTGGACCGTGCGGGTGATGACCTCGCCGGCCGCGGCCGCCTCCTGCACCCGGGCATTGAACCCGTCGATGTTGCGCACCGAGAGCTTCGACATCTTCTTGTAGCGCTCCTCCATCTCGCGCACCGCCCATTTCAGGGCGACGACCGCCTTCTTGGGGTCGGTGACGACAGGGGTGAGCAGATGCGGGATGCCGTCATAGACCGACAGTTCCAGCATCTTGGGATCGACCATGATCAGCCGGCACTGCTCGGGCTTGAGCCGGTAGAGCAGCGACAGGATCATCGTGTTGATCGCCACCGACTTGCCCGAGCCGGTGGTGCCGGCCACCAGGAGATGCGGCATCTTGGCGAGATCGACGATCACCGGCTCGCCGCCGATGGTCTTGCCGAGCCCCAGCGCCAGCTTGTGCTTGGAGCTCTCGAAATCCTGGCTCGCCAGCAATTCGCGCAGATAGACCGTCTCGCGCTTGGCGTTGGGCAGTTCGATGCCGATCGCGTTCTTGCCGGGAATCACCGCCACGCGCGCCGAGATCGCGCTCATCGAACGCGCGATGTCGTCGGCCAGCGAAATCACACGCGAGGATTTGGTGCCCGGAGCGGGTTCGAGTTCGTAGAGCGTGACCACCGGGCCGGGGCGCACCTGCGTGATCTCGCCGCGCACGCCGAAATCCTCGAGGACGCCTTCGAGCAGCGTGGCATTCTGTTCGAGCGCATCCGTCGAGACAGCGCTGGCCGGCAGCTTCTTGGGCTCGCCGAGATAAGTCAGCGGCGGCAGTTCGAATTCGTCGCGGTCGAGCAGCGAGGGCTGGGCCTCGCGCTGGATGCGCTTGCCGGGCTTGGGTCCGGGGGCCGGCGCGCTGACGCGCGGCGCATTGAGGTCGCGCAGGTCGAGCGGCTCGTCGTCGTCGAGGTCGAAGGGAGCGTCGTCGGCCGGCGCGGCGCGCGGTCCGCGCAATGGCGGCAGGGGAGCCGGGTCGAAGGGGGTCTCGGGACGCGGGCCGGCCTTCCGCCCCGTGCCGTCGTCGAACTGCGGCTCGCGGCGCACGCGGCCTGCGGCGGCCACGGGCTCCAGTCCGCTGCGGCCGGTGCCGGATGAGCCGGCGCCCTGCGTCGCGACGCGTGGCGCTTGCGGCAGGCGGCGCAGGATCATGCCGCGCAGGGCCATGGCGCCATGGGCGAGCCAGCCGACGAGGATCACGGCGATGCCGGGCTCGTCGTCGCGGCGGTCCTCGCTTTCCGACCAGGATTCGTCGGCCTCGTCCTCGTCGAGGGCCGGGTCCTCGTCGCCGACGAAGCCGAAGCCGGCGGCCGCGGTGACGGCGAGAATCGCGATGCCGGCATAGAGGAAGCCGACCAGTCCGCCGACCGCATTGCCGGCGATGCCGGCGAGGTTGCGCGTGCCGAAGAGGAGGCCGTCGCCGATGACGCCGCCCATGCCGGTCGGCAGGGGCCAGCGCGGCGTGGCGGGAAGGGCGCTGCCGACGGCCGCCGTGGCGGCGACGGCGACGATCCAGAGGCCGAGCTTGAGGGCGCCACGGTCGAAGATGTGGAAGCGGACGAGCCTGAGCGACCAGACGAGCGGCGGAAACAGCAGGGCGATGACGCCGAGCCCGATGAGCTGCATCAGCAGGTCGGCGACCATCGCGCCCGGCCGGCCGAGCCAGTTGGCGACGGCGCCGCTGGTGGCGTTGTTGAGGCTGGGGTCGTCGACCGACCAGGTCGCCAGCGACAGGGCGACGGCCGCCATCAGCGCGAGCAGCGCGAGGCCGACCATCTCGCTGGCGCGGCGCGACAGGAAGTCCCGCACCGGATCGGGCAGGCGGTCCATCAGCGAGGAGGAGCGTCGGATCGTGCGCATGCGGGGTTGGGCCGTCATCCAGGACTGCGGGCCGCGTCGCATCGGCCGGTCCGATCACGTTAGGAAGCCGAGGTTAAGACACGCTTAACCTTGGCGGCATCCCCCGCCTGCGACCCACTCCGCATGAAAAATCCCCGGCGGTCGCCCGCCGGGGATGAGGTCGTGGCGGCCGGTCAGCCCCGGCCGGGCGCCTGTCCTCAGGCGTGGTAGGCGCGCTCGCCGTGCTCGGCGATGTCGAGGCCCTCGCGCTCCGCATCGGGAGCGACGCGCAGGCCGACGACCACGTCGACGATCTTGAACAGGATCAGCGAGCCGACGCCGCACCAGACGATGGCGATGACGACCGCGACGAACTGCTTCCAGACCTGCGCGCCCATGGCGTAGTCGGCGACGCCGACGCCACCGAGCGCCGGAGCGACGAAGATGCCGGTGCCGATCGAGCCGATGATGCCGCCGACGCCATGGATGCCGAAGACGTCGAGCGAGTCGTCATAGCCCAGGGCGTTCTTGATCGAGGTGCAGAAGAAGAAGCAGACCACGCCGGAGATGGCGCCCAGCACGATCGCACCCATCGGACCGATCAGTCCGGCGGCCGGCGTCACGGCAACGAGGCCGGCGATGATGCCCGACAGCATGCCCAGCAGCGAAGGCTTGCCCTTGACCATCCATTCGATGAAGAGCCAGCCGAGCGCGGCACCTGCGGTCGCGGTGAAGGTGTTGATCATGGCCAGAGCGGCCGTTCCGGTCGCTTCCAGGTTGGAGCCGGCGTTGAAGCCGAACCAGCCGACCCAGAGCAGGGCGGTGCCGATATAGGTCATGGTCAGCGAATGCGGCGACATCAGTTCCTTGCCATAGCCGATGCGCTTGCCGATCAGCAGGCAGCCGACCAGCGCCGCGATACCGGCATTGATGTGAACGACCGTGCCGCCGGCGAAGTCGAGCGCGCCGAGGGTGAAGAGATAGCCCTCGCTGTGCCAGACCATGTGCGCGATCGGGAAATAGACGAACGTGCTCCAGAGGAGGACGAACAGCAGCATCGCGGAGAACTTCATGCGCTCGACGAAGCCGCCGATGATCAGCGCCGGAGTGATCATCGCGAAGGTCATCTGGAAGCAGATGAAGACGTATTCGGGAATGACGACGCCCTTGGTGAAGGTGTCAGAGGTCGATTCGGGGCCGACACCTGCCAGGAAGCTCTTCGAGAAGCCGCCGATGAAGCTCGTCATCGAACCACCGCTCGTGAAGGCGAGGCTGTAGCCGTAGACGACCCAGACGATGCACATCAGGGCCACAGTGGCCGTGACCTGGCTCAGCACGGAGAGCATGTTCTTGCTGCGCGTCAGGCCGCCATAGAACAGCGCCAGGCCGGGCATGACCATGAGCAGGACCAGGATCGTCGACAGCAGCATCCAGGTCGTGTCGCCCTTGTTGGGCACGGCCGCTGCGGGCGCCTCGGCCGTCGCCTGCGCGAAGGCGAGCCCGGCGCTGGTCGCGGCCAATGCCACGCCAGCCAGCCCGGATCGGAAAGAGGTCTTCAACGTCATCGGGAAACTCCTTGAAGGATCGCGTGTGATCAGAGGGCGTCGCCGTCGGTCTCGCCGGTGCGGATGCGCACGGCCTTCTCGATCGACGAAACGAAAATCTTGCCGTCGCCGATCTGGCCGGTGCGGGCGGCTGCCGTGATCGCCTCGATCACCTTGCCGACGAGTTCGTCGGACACGGCCACCTCGATCTTGATCTTGGGCAGGAAGCTCACGGCGTATTCGGCGCCACGGTAGATTTCGGTATGGCCCTTCTGGCGGCCATAGCCTTTCACCTCGGTCACGGTCAGGCCGTGCACGCCGATGGCGGTGAGCCCGTCGCGCACCTCCTCCAGCTTGAACGGCTTGATGATAGCCATCACGATCTTCATTGCTGGGTTTCCCCGTTTCGCCGCCCGGAAGTCAGCCCCGGCGATCCTGTTGCGCCTCGCGCGCCTGTCATCGCGGCGCGTCGATGGTCGCAATTCAAGCCGCGTGCCAACTGGCGACCGGGGGTTGGAAACTTGGCATGCACCGGGAATCGCCGCGTCGGACTGATTCCGGCGCGGGCAGCCTGCTCAGAAATCGAGCGATTGAGTAATTGGCAGGCGATTGACTATAAAATAGTCAGGCGCGGTCGGGCCGTGGCCGGACGAGCCCCTCCTGCGCCACAGAGGCGACGAGCCGGCCTGCCCGGTCGAAGACCAGACCGCGCGAGAAACCGCGCGCACCCGACGCCGAGGGGCTGTCCTGCGCATAGAGCAGCCAGTCGTCGGCCCGGAAGGGACGGTGGAACCAGAGCGCGTGGTCGAGGCTGGCAGCCTGAATCTGCGGGTCGAAGACGGAGGTGCCGTGGGCGATCAGGCTCGAATCGAGGAGCATCAGGTCGGAGGCATAGGCGAGGACGGCCTGGTGGATCGCGGGATCGTCGGGAAGCGGCTGCATCGCCCGGATCCAGACATGGAAGCGCGGTTCCATCGCCTCGCCCGTGCCGGCATAGCGGCGCAACTCGACCGGGCGGATCTCGATCGGTCGCTCGCGCTGGTAATAGGCGCGCACCGCCTTGGGCATGTTGGGCAGAATGTCGCGGCTCATCGCGTCGCGATCGGGGAGGTCCTCGGGCGGCGGCACGTCTGGCATCGGCATCTGGTGCTCGTAGCCGGGCTCCTCGACCTGGAAGGAGGCGGACATGGCGAAGATCGCCTCGCCCTTCTGGATCGCGAGCACGCGCCGCGTGGTGAAGGAGCGGCCGTCGCGCAGCCGGTCGACCTCGTAGAGGATCGGGATTTCGGGATCGCCGCCGAGCAGGAAATAGGCGTGCAGGGAATGGGGCTGGCGGCCCTCCACCGTCTTGCAGGCGGCGTAGAGCGACTGCGCGATGACCTGCCCGCCGAAGACGCGCGGCCAGCCGACGCGGGGGCTGCGACCCCGGAACAGATTGCGCTCGAGCGGCTCGAGGTCGAGGATCGACATCAGGGAGTCGCTGATCTGGGACATGGTCGAACAGGCTCTGGCGGCAGGCGGGTTGACGGTGCGGCCGGCTTGCGCGCACAGCAGCCGCCGGTTCCGCCGCATCAGCACCGAGCCGTCCCGGATCGTCAAGGCGGGAGGTGGCGTGCTCCCGCGGCGACGAGGAGGATGGCGCATGAGCGAGCAGATGGGGCCGCGTGAGTCGATTTTGATCGCCGGCGGCGGCATCGCCGGCCTGACGCTGGCGCTCGCCCTGAAGCGGGCGCTCGGCGCGGGCTTCAGCGTGATCGTCGCCGACCCCGCTTTCGTCGCACGACAGGCCCGCCCCGATACGCGCGCCTATGCGGTCGCCGCCGCGGCGCAGGCGATGCTCCAGGCGCTCGGCATCTGGGACAAGATCGCGGATGGCGCGCAGGCCATGACCGAGATGGTCGTCTCCGACAGCCGCAGCGGCGATGCCATCCGCCCGGTCTTCCTGACCTTCGACGGCGAGGTCGAGCCGGGCCAGCCCTTCGCCCATATGGTCGGCAGCGGGGCGCTGATCGAGGCGCTGACCGCAGCCTGCCGCGAGGCGGGCGTCGACTTGCGGGGCGAGGGCGTCGCGCGCTTCGACAGTGGCGAGAGCGGCGTCAGTGTCGTGCTCGGAGGCGGCGAGGTCCTGCGGGCCCGGCTGCTCGTCGCGGCTGATGGGGCGCGGTCGAAACTGCGCGAGCAGGCCGGCATCGGCTGGGTCGGCTGGGGCTACGGCCAGTCGGGGCTGGTGGCGACGATCGGCCATGAGCGGCCGCATGGCGGGCGGGCGGTCGAGCATTTCCTGCCGTCGGGGCCCTTCGCGATCCTGCCGCTCAGCGATGGCGGGCGGCTCGGCCATCGCTCCTCGATGGTCTGGACCGAGCGCAGCGAGAACGTGCCGGCGCTGCTCTCGCTCGACGAGGAGGGCATGCTGGCCGAGATCGAGCGGCGCTTTGGGCTCGAACTCGGCGAGATCGCGCTGGAGAGCCCGGTGAGCGCGCATCCCCTCGGCTTCGGCGTGGCGCGCCGCTTCGTCGGCGAGCGCCTGGCCCTGCTGGGCGATGCCGCCCATCTGATCCACCCGATCGCCGGCCAGGGGCTCAATCTCGGTCTCAAGGATGTCGCGGCGCTGGCCGAGGTCATCGTCGATGCCGCCCGCCTCGGGCTCGATCCGGGCGCGGCCGACGTTCTGGAGGGCTATGAGCGGGCCCGGCGCTTCGACACGGTGGCGATGGGCGCGGTCACGGATGGGCTGAACCGCCTGTTCTCCAACGACGCGACGCCGCTACGGCTGGCGCGCGATCTGGGCCTGGGGCTCGTGGACCGTCTGCCGGGGCTGAAGCGTTTCTTCATCCGCGAGGCGGCGGGTGTCGCCGGCGCGCCGCCGCGGCTGCTGCGCGGCGAGGCGCTCTGACGGGGGTACGTCGTGGTCGGGCTCGACCCGACCATCTCTCTCCGGACGAGATCGGCAGGAGATTCTCGGGTCTCCGCGGCGTTTATCCTTGGGCCGATCGAAGATCGGACCCGAGGGCTTCGCCCGAGAATGACGCCATCTCTCAGTCCTCCAGCGGACGCGCTTCCTCCGGCAGCATGATCGGGATGCCGTCGCGGATCGGATAGGCCAGCCTGGCTGCGCGGCTGATCAGCTCCTGCTTCGCCGCGTCATATTCCAGCGTCGCCTTGGTCAGCGGGCAGACGAGGATTTCGAGCAGCTTCGGGTCGATCCGGGTGGCGGTTTCGGTAACGGACTCGGTCATCGCTCAGCTTTCGGTTGGGCGGGCGCTCAGGCGCCCTTGCGGGGCAGGTCGGCCAGCATGCCGGCGGCGACCATCAGTTTCGGCAGGGACAGGCCGGAGGCGGCGATGGCCTGGACGGTGGTGCGGGTGCGGTCGACGTCGACCCGGCGCGCCTCCTGCCAGGCGTCGAGGCCCGAACCGCCGGCCGCGATCTCGCGGGTCAGGCCGGCCTGGGCGTCGAACAGCGTCTCGACGGCACGCTCGCGGGCGAGGCGCTCGTAATCATCGGTCGCCGGCACCGCCGCGGCCGCGGCCGCGAGAGCCGACAGGCCGAAGATCGAATCGACTCCGAAATGGATCGCGGCGACGGAGGCGATGTCGCCGCCGCTCTGCCCGGCGATGTCGACGATTTCCGTCGCCTGAGCCAGGGTCGGCAGGCTGGCGATGCGCGCGGCGAGGTCGGCCGGCACGCCTTCCGCCGTCAGGACGGCGATGCGGGCCTGGCGCGCATGGGCCTGGACCTCCGGCAGCAGCGTCTCGAGCGTCTCGGCCAGGGCCGTGACGCCGGCCCGGTAATGCGAGACCGTCGCCTCGATGGTGCCGGGCGTGGCCGCGCCGCGGCGCAGGAGCCAGCCCATGCGATCGCGCAGCAGATCCTGGACGGCGCCGTAGAGCCCGAGTTGGACCTTGCCGGGGAGCTTCGCGTCGAGCGAGTCGATCGCGCCATTGAGGGAGATCAGGTCGAAGGCGTCGCGCGTAATCGCATAAGCGGCGGCGATGGCCGGCACCTCGGCATGGGTCAGCGCCGAGAGCACCGGGACCAGCGTCGGCCCGCCGCGGTTGACGATGGCGTTGGCGAGCTGCGTCGCGACGATCTCGCGGCGCAGCTTGTGGCCCGCGATATCGCCGGCATAGCGCTCGCGCAGCGCCTGCGGGAAGTACCGCACCAGTTCGCTGTTGAGATAGAGGTCGTCGGGAACGTCGGATTCCAGCAGCGCGTCGTGCAAGGCGAGCTTGGCATAGGCGAGCAGCACGGCGAGTTCGGGCCGCGTCAGCGCCTCGCCGCGCTTCTCGCGCTCGGCCAGCACCGCGTCGCTCGGCAGGTACTCGACGGTGCGGTCGAGTCTCCCTTGCGTCTCCAGCGTCTGCATCAGGTAGCGCAGGCCCGGCGTCGCGCCGACCCCGCGGGCCTCCGTGAGGGAGAGTGCCAGCGTCTGCAGGTAGTTGTTGCGCAGGACGAGCTGGCCGACCTCGTCGGTCATCTCCGCCAGCAACGCGTTGCGGGCCTCTTCCGCCAGACGGCCATCCTTCACGGGTGCGGCGAGCGCGATCTTGATGTTGACCTCGACGTCGGAGGTGTTGACGCCAGCGGAATTGTCGATCGCGTCGGTGTTGAGGCGGATGCCGGCGCGGGCGGCCTCGATGCGGCCACGCTGGGTCACGCCGAGATTGGCCCCTTCGCCGATCACACGGGCGCCGACCTCGCTGCCCGTGATGCGAATCGGATCGTTGGCGCGGTCGCCGACCTGCGCGTCGCTCTCGTCGGAGGCGCGGATATAGGTGCCGATGCCGCCGAACCAGAGCAGGTCGACGCGCGCCTTCAGGATCGCGGTCATCAGCTCCGGCGGAGAGACCTCCGCTTTGGACAGGCCGAGCAGGGCCTGCACCGCCGGCGAGAGCGGGATGCTCTTGGCCTGGCGCGAGAAAACCCCGCCGCCGGCCGAGATCAGGCTCTTGTCGTAGTCCTGCCAGGAGGAGCGCGGCAGGTCGAACAGGCGCTGGCGCTCGGCCAGCGACGCCGCCGGGTCGGGATCGGGATCGAGGAAGATGTCGCGGTGGTCGAAGGCCGCGACCAGCCTGATGGCGGGCGAAAGGAGCATGCCGTTGCCGAAGACGTCGCCCGACATGTCGCCGACGCCCGCCACGGTGAAGGGCGTGGTCTGGATGTCGATGTCGACCTCGCGGAAATGCCGCTTCACCGCTTCCCAGGCGCCCCGCGCCGTGATGCCCATCTTCTTGTGGTCGTAGCCCTGCGAGCCGCCGGAGGCGAAGGCGTCGCCGAGCCAGTGATGCTTCTCCAGCGAGAGCGCGTTGGCGGTGTCGGAGAAGGTCGCCGTGCCCTTGTCGGCGGCGACGACGAGATAGGGGTCGTCGCCGTCATGGCGCACAGTGTCGGCGGGCGGGATCACGGTCTCGCCGTCGAGATTGTCGGTCAGCTCGAGCAGGGTGCGCACGAAGATGCTGTAGCTCTCGGTGCCCTCGGCGAACCAGGCCGCGCGGTCGGAGGCCGGCGGCAGGTGCTTGGGCACGAAGCCGCCCTTGGCGCCCACCGGCACGATCACCGCATTCTTCACCTGCTGCGCCTTCACGAGGCCGAGCACCTCGGTGCGGAAATCCTGCGGCCGGTCGGACCAGCGCAGGCCGCCGCGGGCGACCTTGCCGAAGCGCAGATGGATGCCCTCGACGCGCGGCGAATAGACGAAGATCTCGTAGAGCGGGCGCGGCAGCGGCAGCGAATCGACCTTGGCGCAGTCGTATTTGATCGAGATCGTGCCCCGCGGCTGCCCGTCGGGGCCGATCTGGAAGAAGTTGGTGCGCAGGCCTGCGTCGATCAGGTTGACGAGGCGGCGCAGGATGCGGTCCTCGTCGAGGCTGGTGACCGCGTCGAGCGCGGTCTCGATCGCCTGGCGCTCGGTCTCCATCTTCTCGGCGCGCTCGCCATCGCCGAGGCGGGGATCGAATTTCGCGATGAAGAGCGCGACCAGTCCGGCGGCGATGGGGGGATGGCGTGCCAGCGCATCGGCGATGTAGCCCTGCGCATAGGGCGCCCCGACCTGACGGAGGTAGCGCCCGAGGGCCCGCAGCAGCGAGGCCTCGCGCCAGGCGAGCCCGGCTGCCAGGACGAGCTGGTCGAAGCGGTCCGATTCAGCCAAGCCCCGGAACTGCGCCATCATCGCCGCTTCGAGCGCGGGCCCGAGGCGGGATACGTCGATCTCGCCGTCGTCGGCCCGCTCCAGCGTCATGTCGTGGAGCCAGACACGCGTCGTGTCGGCGGCCTCGCCGGCGGCCGGCTGCGGCGTGATGTTGTAGGTCCGCTCGTTGACGACGCGGAAGCCCATGTTCTCCAGAACCGGCACGCGCGCCGACAGTGAAATCGCGGTGCCGCGCGAGAAGACCTTGAGGTTGGCCCGCGTCGGCGCATCGCCCTCGCGGCGGTAGAGGTCGACGGCACGCGGGCGATCGGCCGAGAGTTTCTGCAGGAGATCGATGTCGGCCAGCGTTTCGGCGGGCGAGAAGCGATCGCGATAGGCGGCCCCGAAGGCTTCGGCATAGCGCTCGGCCAGCGCCCGGGCGGCGGGGCCGGAGCGCTCGGAATCGAGCACGTCCTTGAGCCCGTCGCTCCAGGTCCGCACGATCGCGGTGATGCCGGCTTCCAGCGTGGCCCGGTCGATCTTCGGGGTTTTCCCCTCGTCGCGGCCGATGATGTAGTGGGTGCGGGCGAGCGGCCCTTCCGGATAGGCCGGGTAGGCGGCCGAGATCCGGCCCTGATAGATGCGCGCCAGGAACTCGCCGACGCGGCGGCGCACGCGGGTGTCGTAGCGGTCCTTGGGGATGAAGACGAGGATCGAGACGAAGCGGTCGAATTCGTCGACGCGCGCCAGCGCGCGGATTCGTGGCCGCTCGGTCAATTGCAGGATCGACAGCGCGAAGCTCTCCAGCGTCGCAGCGTCGATCTGGAAGAGTTCGTCGCGCGGATAGGCGTCGAGCACGTTGTAGAGCGCGCGGCCGGAATAGCTCGCCGGATCGAAGCCGATGGTGCGGGCGACGCGAGCGACCTTGAGCCGCAGATAGGGAATGGCAAGCGCGCTGCCGGTATAGGCATTCGAGGTGAGCAGGCCGACGATGCGCAATTCGCCATCGAGCCGCCCGTCCGGCGTGAACAGCTTGACGCCGACATAGTCGAGATGGACGCGGCGGTGGACCCGGCTCTTGACGTTGGCCTTGGTGATGATCAGCGCCTGCGGCTTGGCCAGGAAGGCGCGGATCTCCGGCGTGACGGTGACCATCTCGCGGTTCTTGCGCAGCACCTTGACGGCGGGATCGCGC
Source organism: Allobosea sp. (assembly GCF_030694325.1). Classification (GTDB taxonomy): domain Bacteria; phylum Pseudomonadota; class Alphaproteobacteria; order Rhizobiales; family Beijerinckiaceae; genus Allobosea. The sequence goes on from NZ_JAUXYO010000207.1 coordinate 40,345, forward strand.
AGGATGCCGAGGCCGGAGCCCTCGATCGGGTCGGCGGCCGCATCGCCATTGGGAAAACGGTAGGCGCGAATGCCGAGCAGGGTGAAATTGTCGCCGGCGATCCATTCGAGGAACTGCAGCGCCTCGGTGACCTCGTCCTCCGGCAGCGGCGGGGGATTGGCGCGATAGGCCTGGATCACCTCGGTGATTCGTCCGCGCATCGCGGCCCAGTCTTCGACGGCGAGCCCGACATCGGCATAGACGCGCTCCAGCCCCGTGCAGAGGCGGTCGCGCGCCTCGGGCGAATCGATCCGCTCGATGACGATCTGGATCAGGCTTTCGCGGCGGGTGCCTTCGGGGGCCCGGCCCGCCGCCTCGCCGGCGAGCGAGATGAAGGTGCCGTCGGCTGTGCGGGCGACCGCCAGGATCGGGTGCGAGACGAGGCGCGGCTCGTAGCCCTGCTCGGCGAGTTCGGCCAGCGTCGAATCGAGCAGGAAGGGCTTGTTCTCGTTGACGACCTCCAGAATGGTGACCTGGCGCTCCCGGCCTTCGCTGTCGAAAGCGTCGTCGCGAAAACGCAAATTGATCGCCTGCGGTGGGCGGGGCGCGAGCAGATGCGCGTAGGCCGAGGCCGCGGCGCGGGCCAAGAGGTCCGCCGGCAGGGCTTCGAGATCCTCCGCGACGTCACGGCCGAAGAGCAGGCGCGGAAACTCGGGCGGCATCGTTCCCGGAAGACCAATGGCTGCGGCCTCGATTGCGGAAACGGCGGCAGCCGTCGCATTGGTCACGCGTTTGCCCATGGTCCACCCCTGTTATTTTGCCCCAGCGATGACATAGGCTGGGACGCCTTTCAATTGTGGTGCAGCGCTGGGCGACGACCCGGGCGACATGACAGGACGAACCATGACGGCCAATCATGACAAACCGAAGCCCGGGGAGAAACCGGCGCCACAGGATCTCGCCCCGCCTGCGATGGCACTCGACTTGCCGCCGGGGCCTCTCTGCGCGGAGAATCAGGCCTATTTCGACAAATGCCTGGAAAAGCTCGGCTTCGTGCCGAACGTGCTGGTGGCCTACGCCCATGACGACGCCAAGCTCTCGGCCTTCGCCGCCTTCTACAATGACCTGATGCTGGCCCCCTCCGGGCTGTCGAAACTCGAGCGCGAGATGATCGCGGTCGCCGTGTCGAGCGTGAACCGCTGCTACTACTGCCTCACGGCCCATGGCGCCGCGGTGCGGCAGCTGTCGCAGGATCCGGTGCTGGGCGAGCTGATGGCGATGAATTACCGCGCCGCCGATCTGTCGTCGCGTCACCGCGCCATGCTCGACTTCGCGGTCAAGCTCACGGAGACACCGCAGCTCGTCGGCGAGACTGATCGGGATGGATTAAGGGCGGTCGGGTTCGGCGAGCGGGACATCTGGGACGTCTCGGCGGTGGCCGCCTTCTACAACATGTCGAACCGCATGGCCTCGGCGGTCGATATGCGCCCCAACGCGGAATACCACCGGCAAGCTCGGTGAGTCGGGTTGTTCGACAAAGAAAAACGGCCGGCGCAGAACGCCAGCCGCTGAGTTGGCCCCGATCGAACTGGCCCGGCCCCGCCCGATCCGCGGGGGGCTGGGGGGCTGACAAACCGAAGATCGGCGAAGCCGGGCCGTCGAGGCAACACGGTCATTCCAACCAAGCAACAGGGCGCGGACTTGGCCCGAACGCGGCGAAAATGCGGCGCCGCTGACGAAGCCGTGAGAGCCCCATCACCGGTTCTGGCGCGGTCCGCCGCCGCAACAGGGGCGCGCCGATTGCTTGCCAGCGCAGCATCGCGCGGGCATCATCGGGTGCGAGGCATCGAGGCCGCCATGGCGCGGCCGTCGGGAGGCGCAATGAGCGAAAGCGAGACGCCGCAATCGCAGGCGGCCAACGGGGTGATTCCCTTCCCCGTCGCAGCCAGACCCGCGACGGTGACCTTCGACCGCAAGGAACTGTCCGAGCTACTCAACCTCTATGGTCGGATGGTCGCAGCCGGGGAATGGCGCGACTACGCGATCGATTTTCTGAAAGACCAGGCGCAGTTCTCGGTCTACCGGCGCTCCTCGGAGGTGCCGCTCTACCGCATCGTCAAGGATCCCGCGCTGGCGAAGCGGCAGGGCGCCTATTCGGTCGTCGCAGCGACGGGGCTGGTGCTGAAGCGCGGCGCGGAATTGTCGCGCGTGCTGCGGGTTCTCGACCGGAAGCTCAGCGTCGTCGGCTGATTCGAGGCTCGGCCTTCAGGCCGGCGGCGTGCGGTCGCCCTCGCCGAGTTCCTTCTGCATCAGCATCTGGTCGAGCCAGCGGCCGTGCTTGAAACCGACCTTCTCGGCCACCCCGATCAGGCGGAAGCGGGCGCGCTCGTGCAGCCGCCGCGAGCCGATCGATCCGCCCGTGCCGTCGCCGATGACGGCGATCATCTGGCGGAAGCCGCGGTTCGCGCAGGCCTCCATCAAGGCGGCGAGAAGCGCGCTGCCGGAGCCGGCGCCCTGGGCGTCGGGCGCGATGTAGATCGAGTTCTCGACGGTGGTGCGGTAGGCGGGGCGGGGCCGGTAGGCGCTGGCATAGGCATAGCCCAGAAGGCGTCCGTCGCGCTCCGCCACGAGATAGGGGTAGCCGCCTGCGGTGACGGCTTCGAAGCGGCGCTGCATCTCCGCCGCGTCGGGCGGCTCCAGTTCCCACGAGGCCGTCCCGTGACGCACCGCGTGCGCGTAGATCGCGGTGATGTCTCGAATGTCGGCGGGCGTGGCATGACGGATCGCAGGTGCTGTCATGCACCGATCTTCCTGCGGCACCGTCAAAAGAAAAGCCCCGGCCGCGAGGCCGGGGCTCGTTGTTTTCGCATGCCTGCCCCGAATGAGGGGCGGGTGGCGGATCACTCCTGCTTGCTGCCGAACAGCGAGAGCAGCATCTGGAACATGTTGATGAAGTTCAGATAGAGCGACAGCGCGCCGTTCACCGAGAGCTTCGCGGCCTCCTCCGGATTCATGTCGGAGTAGAGGTACATTTCCTTGAGACGCTGGGTATCCCAGGCGGTCAGGCCGGCGAAGACCAGCACGCCGATCGCCGAGACGGCGAAAGACAGGGCGCTGGACTGCAGGAAGATGTTGACTACCGAGGCGATCACCAGGCCGATCAGGCCCATGATCAGGAAGGAGCCCATCGCCGAGAGCGACTTCTTGGTGGTGTAGCCGTAGAGGCTCAGTGCACCGAAGGTCGCGGCGGTGATGAAGAACACCTTGGTGATCGATTCACCCGTGTAGACCACGAAGATCGACGACAGCGAAACGCCCATCACCGCCGCGAAGGCGAAGAACATGGCTCGCGCGGCCGAGGAGCTCATGCTCTCCGCCTTGAACGAGAAGAACAGGATGAAGGCGAGCGGCGCCAGCATCACGACCCATTTCAGCGGGCTGAGATAGAGCGCCTGGCCGAGCGGGGTCAGCGCCGTGACCTTGCCGGTCGGCGAGACGCCGGCGATCGCCAGCATGGAGATGCCGATCGCGGCGAGGCCGGTGATGGCCAGGCCGATCGACATGTTGTTGTAGACGCCGAGCATGAACGAGCGCAGGCCCTGATCCATCTCGACGGCGCTGGTCTGCTGTGCGCGGCCGGCACCCCAGACTGGAGCATTGCGGTCGAAGTTGCTCATCGAGCGAGTTTCCCCTGACGTTGAATCCGGACCGGCGCCGCCTGAGCGGGAGCCGGTCGTCGCGCACAACGGTGGCGATATCGGGAATATGAGCGGCTTCCCCGGTTCTTACAAGGGGCACCATGATTAAACGGCGGCATCCATAGAAACGCGCCGCGCCCTGCATGCAAAATGATAGGGATGTAATGTTTATCGAGAGTCTTTCTCAGCTAGTCATCATAAATTGCGCAGGTGAGAAGCCGGCGCTTTGGACAGTATTTTCAGCGTGCCAGCAAGCCCGAACAGGACCGTGACGCCCACAGCGGCAGTCGCGGCCAGTAAAGCGCCGGTCGGGTCACTCACGAATTCGATCTTCATCACTTGCGTGACGACGCCCCAGCCGGCGAGAGCGCCCGCGACAACGCCGAAGAGCGCCGAGACGAGGCCGATGGCCGCGTATTCAAGGGCGTACGACGAAAGTATGAAACGCCGCGTGGCGCCCAGCGTCTTCAGGATCATGGCGTCGTAAAGTCGCGCCCTCTGGCCGGCCGCCAGCGCGCCGCCCATGACCAGCAGGCTGGCGGCGATGGCGAGCCCGGAGGCGCCGCGAATCGCGGTGGCGAGCTGGGCGACGATGGCGTTGACCGCCTCCAATGCGTCCTTGACCCGCACGGCCGTCACGGTCGGGAACTCGACGGCCAGACGGCGCAGGAGGGTGGCGTCGGTTCCGGCGGCGGCGGCGCGGTCGGCCGCGGGCGTGATCGTGGCGAGGTTGGTGTGCGGCGCCCCGGCAAAGGTGTTTGGCGAGAACAGCATCACGAAATTGATGCCGAGCGAGCGCCATTCGACCGTGCGCAGATTGGCGACGCGGGCCGTGATGTTGCGGCCGAGCACGTTGACGGTGAGGCTGTCGCCGATCTTGAGGCCGATGCCGGAGGCGATCTGGGCGTCGAAGGACACGAGCGGCTCGCCGCGATAATCGGCCGGCCACCATTCCCCCTGTGCGACACGCGAGCCCTCGGGGATGGCCTGGGCGTAGGTGATGCCGCGGTCGCCATCGAGTATCCAGGCCGCCTGCTCGGTGGCCTTGATGTCCTCGGCACGGACGCCGTTGATGGAGACGATGCGACCGCGCATCATCGGCACGCGGTCCAGCGCAGCGCCCGGCCGCTCCTCGCGCAGCATCGCGTCGAACCGGGCCGATTCGGCGTTGGGGATGTCGAGGAAGAAGAAGCTCGGCGCCTTCTGGGGCAGGGCCTGCGTCAATTGCCGAGTCAGGCTGGTGTCGATGAAGGCGAGCGCCGAGAGCAGGGCGACGCCGAGCCCGAGCGAGAGCACGAGCGAGGGCGTCAGCGCGCCGGGGCGGTGGCTGTTGGCCAGCGCCATGCGCAGCGAGGGGTTCTTCGGCCGCGGCAGCCTGCGCGCCAGGGCCATCAGCCCCCAGGAGACGCCGCGCAGCAGCAGGAAGATGCCGGCCATCACCGCGATGTAGATCATGGCGATGCGCCGATCATAGGCGAAGAGCAGCGCCACGCCGACGAGACCGGCCGCTGCCGCCAGGCAGAGCGCGAGATAGATCGCACGGGGCCGGCGGGCATCGGGCGCGATCTGGTCCCGGAAGAGAGCCGAGACCGGGACGTCGTGGGCGCGGCCGAGCGGCAGGATGGCGAAGACCAGCGCGGTGAGCAGGCCGTAGAGCGCGGCGACGCCGAGTTCGCCGGGCGCCAGCGTCGGCTCGAAGGGAACCGGCAGGACGGAGGTCAGCGCGGCGCCGAGCGCGAAGGGCGCGGCGGCGCCGAGCGCAAGGCCGATCGCGGTGCCGAGCGCCGCGACCAGCATCACCTCGGTCAGGTGAATGGCGACGACGCGTCCGCCGGTGGCGCCGACCGCCTTCATCGTCGCGAAATCGAGTTTCTTGGCCTCGACGAAACGGCGCACCGCATTGGCGACGCCGACGCCGCCGACCAGCAGGGCGGTCAGGCCGACGAGCGTCAGGAACTGGGTGAAGCGTTCGAGATTGCGCTGGAAGCCCGGATTGGCGTTGGCGCGGGAGCGGATCTCCCAGCCGGCATCGCGCTGTTGCGTGCCGGCATCGGCGATCAGGGCTGCGAGATCGGCATCGCTCGAGGCTTGAGGTGGCAGGGCGACGCGGTAGGTCCAGCGCACCAGGCTGCCGGGCTGGAGCAGGCCGGTGGCGCGCAGGGCCTCCTGCGAGATCAGCAGTCGCGGGCCGAAGCCGACGCCGGCGGCGATCTTGTCGGGCTCTGAGACGAGATTGGCGCGCAGTTGGACGCGGGCCGAGCCGACGAGGACGATGTCGCCGGGTTTCAGGTCGAGACGGCCGAACAGGACGGGATCGGCGACGGCGCCATAGACGCCCTCTCGCGCCGCGAGCAGATCGGCGACGGGAGCCTTCGGCTCGGTGACCAGCTCGCCGATGCCGGGATAGCCGGCATCCACCGCCTTGATCTCGACGAGCGCCGCGCCCTTGTCGCCGGCATTGGCCATGCCGCGCATGGTGGCGATGGTCGAGACCGTGCCCCGGCCGGTGAGGAAGGCCAGTTCCTGCGGCGTCGCCTCGCGGTGGATCAGCCCGAAGGCGGCGTCGCCGCCGAGGATGCGCCGGCCCTCGCGGGAAAGACCCTCGGTCAGGCCGCGCGAGGCCGAGGCGACGGCGGCGATCGTCATGACGCCCAGCGCGAGACAGGCGATGAAGACGCCGAAGCCGCGAAAGCCGCCGCGCAGATCGCGCCAGGCGAGGCGCAGCGCCAGCGCAGCCAGCGGGGCGCCGGCCGGGGAGGTCGGGAGAGGCTTGACGGTCCCGTGCATCTCAGAGCGCCGCCATGTCCGCGGCGGCCGGGGTGGGGCCGGCAGTCTCTATCCTGCCGGCGCGTAGGCGCACGGTGCGGTCGCACAGGGCCGCCAGCGAGAGGTCATGCGTGACGAGCACCAGCGTCGCGCCGCGCTCGCGCCGCAGCGCAAAGATCAGATCGACGATCGAGCGCCCGGTGCTCTCGTCGAGATTGCCCGTCGGCTCGTCGGCGACGAGGATGGCCGGGTCGGGCGCGACGGCCCGCGCGATGGCGACGCGCTGCTGCTCGCCGCCCGAGAGCTGGGCCGGGTAATGGTCCATGCGGGCGCCCAGCCCGACATTGCGCAACTCGGCTTCGGCCCTGGCGAAGGCGTCGCCTGCGCCGGCGAGTTCGAGCGGAAGGGCGACGTTCTCGCGCGCCGTCATGGTCGGGACGAGGTGGAAGGACTGGAAGACGATGCCGATATGGCGGCCGCGGAAGACGGCCAGCCCGTCCTCGTCGAGCGCGCCGAGATCCTGGCCGGCGACCTTGACCATGCCGCTGTCGGGCCGCTCCAGGCCGGCCATCGTCATCAGCAGGGTCGACTTGCCGGAGCCGGAGGGACCGACGAGGCCGGTGGCCTGCCCCGCCGCCAGCGACAAAGAAACACCCCTGAGGATATGGACGCGGGCGGCGGCACGCCCCAAACTAAGCTCGACATCCCGCAATTCGATCGCCGGCTGATCCGTCGGCGGGACGCGCGTATCGCTCATCATCCAATGATCCTGACTTCGAAATCCACCAGCGACCCTGCTCGCAGCCGAACGCGGCCCGAGCAGGGCAAGCCGAAATGTCGTGCCCCAGAGCCGCGATATGGGCGCGGGAGAGCGCTTGTCCAATCTCTCTGCGCCGCTTTTCTGCTCTGTCTCTGCCTGCTGCCGGTCGCGACCATGGCCCAGACACCGCCCCTCAGCCCCGCATCCGCGCCGGCGCGCACGCTCAAACTCGTCGCTCTCGGCGACAGTCTGACCGCCGGCTACAATCTTCCGGCCAGCGCCGCCTTCCCGCCCGTGCTGGAGCAGGCGCTGCGCGCCAAGGGCCATGCTGTCGAGATCGTGAACGCCGGCGTCTCCGGCGACACCGTCCAGGGCGGGCTGGAGCGGCTCGACTGGTCGGTGCCGGACGGTACCGACGGCGTCATCCTCGAACTCGGCGCCAACGACGCCCTGCGCGGGCTCGATCCGGCGGCGACGCGCAAGGGGCTGGAGGCCATCATCACCCGGCTGAAGGCGCGCGGCATCCCTGTGCTGCTGGCCGGCATGTACGCCCCGCGCAATCTCGGCACGGAGTATGCTACGCGCTTCGACAGCATCTATCCCGAGCTTGCGAAGGCTCACGACCTGGTGCTCTACCCCTTCTTCCTGGAGGGCATCGCGGGCGACCGGGTGCTCAACCAGCCCGATCTGCTCCACCCCACGGCCGAGGGCGTCCGCGTCATCGTCCGCAACATCCTGCCCACGGTCGAGCGCTTCCTCGCGACGCTGCCGGCCAAGGGCTGAAATTACTCCTTCCTGTCCCTCCGGCCGGCGCCCTGCCACCCGGAGGGGCCCGATCCCGTCTTCGGCGCGCCCTTCGCCCGCTCTTTCCGGAGTTG
>NZ_JAUXYO010000231.1 GCF_030694325.1 Allobosea sp.
AGCGGCGTCTGGCCCCCGAACTGCACGATCACGCCGTGCAGGGTGCCGTTCTTGCGCTCGGTGTCGATGATCTCCAGTACGTCTTCGGCAGTGAGCGGCTCGAAATACAATCGATCCGCGGTGTCGTAGTCGGTCGACACCGTTTCTGGATTGCAGTTGATCATGATGGATTCATAACCGGCGTCATGCAGCGCGAAGCAGGCATGGCAGCAGCAATAGTCGAACTCGATGCCCTGGCCGATGCGGTTGGGGCCGCCGCCGAGGATGACGACCTTCTTGCGGTCCGTCGGCTTGGCCTCGTCGGCGGCCTGGCCGGCGAAGGGCATGGCGTAGGTCGAGTACATATAGGCCGTGGGCGAGGCGAACTCGGCGGCGCAGGTGTCGATGCGCTTGTAGACCGGGCGCACGGCGAGCGAGCGCCGCAGCGCCCGCACCTCGGCCTCGGTCTTGCCGGCGACAGCGGCGAGGCGCTTGTCGGAGAAGCCCATCGCCTTGACCTGCCGGAAGGCGCCCGGCGTCTGCGGCAGGCCGAACTGGCGGATTTTCTCCTCGGTGTCGACGATGCCGCGCATCTGCTCGAGGAACCAGGGGTCGATCTTGCAGCTCTCATGGATCTGCGCGTCGGTGAAGCCGAAGCGCATCGCCTGCGCGACCTGGAGGATGCGGTCGGGCGTGGGCGTCGAGAGCGCGGCCTTGATCGCGTTCTTGTCGTCGCCCTTGCCGAGCCCTTCGACCTCGATCTCGTCGAGGCCATCGAGCCCGGTCTCCAGCGAGCGCAGCGCCTTCTGCAGCGATTCCTGGAAGGTGCGGCCGATCGCCATGGATTCGCCGACCGACTTCATCGCGGTGGTCAGCGTCGGCTCGGCGCCGGGGAATTTCTCGAATGCGAAGCGCGGGATCTTTGTGACGACATAGTCGATCGTCGGCTCGAAGGAGGCCGGCGTCGCGCCGCCGGTGATGTCGTTCTCGATCTCATCGAGCGTGTAGCCGACGGCCAGACGCGCCGCGACCTTGGCAATCGGGAAGCCGGTCGCCTTGGAGGCCAGCGCCGAGGAGCGCGAGACGCGCGGATTCATCTCGATGACGATCATGCGGCCGGTCTCGGGATCGACCGCGAACTGCACGTTCGAGCCGCCGGTCTCGACGCCGATCTCGCGCAGCACCGCCAGCGAGGCGTCGCGCATGATCTGGTATTCCTTATCGGTCAGCGTCAGTGCCGGGGCGACCGTGATCGAATCGCCGGTGTGGACGCCCATCGGGTCTAGGTTCTCGAACGAGCTGACGATGATGCAGTTGTCGTTCTAGTCGCGA
>NZ_JAUXYO010000233.1 GCF_030694325.1 Allobosea sp.
ACCACGATCGCCGCCAGCAGCACCTTGGCTACCAGGAATTCGGCCGAGATCAGGAAGTGCGACATGGCGGCGTGGCCCACTCGGTTCGCGCGGAAGGGCGACGGCGCGCCGGACGCGCGCCGTCGGATGGCTGGAGGCCGAAGAGGTCCGGTTATTTTAGGAGCTTCAGGACCTCGGCCCGCAGGTCGGTGTAGCCGAGCTTCTCGTAGACGCCCTGCGTCGCGTCGATGAAGGGCTTCTTGTCGATCTCGGCGATCGTCATGCCGTTCTTCTTCATCGTCTCCTCGAAGCCGACGAGCGAGTCCTCGGTCAGCTTGGAGGCGTAGTCGCCGGCGGCGAGCGATTCCTCGCGCAGGATGGTCTGCAGCTCGGGCGTCAGCTTGTCGAACCAGGCGGCGCTGGTGACGATGCCGGTGATCAGGTTGAAATGGCTCGTCTTGGTGACGTGTTTGGCGACCTCGAAGAGCTTCGAACCGACGGTGGCGGGGTGCTGCGCCTCGACCGCGTCGATGACCTTCTGCTGCATGGCGGGATAGACCTCGCCCCAGCCCATCGGCGTCGGGGTCGCGCCCATGGCCCGGATCGTCTCCATCCAGACCGGCGCGCCCGGCGTGCGCATACGGACACCGGCGAGGTCGGCGGGGACCTTGACCGGCTTGTTGGTGATCAGGTGGCGGTCGCCCTGCCACCAGTTGAACGACAGCACCTGATGGCCTGACGTTGTCCGCAGCTTGGCAACCCAGCTCTCGAAGAGCGGCGAGGTCACGACCTTGCGGACGCCCTGAAAGCCGTCGGCGAGATAGGGCGCGCTGAGCACGCCGAATTCCTTGACGAAGACGGCGAGACGACCGCCATCGACGACGACGGCAACATTGGCACCGGCGCGGGCCTGCTCCAGCACGTCCTCGTCCTTGCCGAGCTGCGAGCCCGGGAAGATGCGGACGGTGAGCTGGTTCTTGGAGCGCTCGGCGACACGCTCGCGCATCCGCTCCAGCCCCTTGTAGAGCGGGTCGTCACGGGTCAGCGCGGTATTGACATTGAGCTGGGCCTGGGCCTGGGCGGCGGCCGGCAGCGCCAGGCCGGCGGCGGCGAACGCGATCGCGCACAGCGTGCGCCTGTTGACGGTGAACATCTGATAGCCTCCCTGCGGTGCTTCCTGCGTCTCGGGACGCATTGATGTATGGCACCATACCGGTATGATAGCCCGACCTTCGGAGAAGGCAAGACGAATGAACGGCCCTGTTGCGCTGAAGCTGGCGGACCCGATCGTCCCGCAGATCATCCAGATCCTGCGGCAGGCGATCATCGAGATGCGCCTGAAGCCCGGCGAGGCGCTGTCGGAGAAGGAGGTCGCGCTGCGCTACGGCGTCAGCCGCCAGCCGGTGCGCGAGGCCTTCATCAAGCTGGCAGAGGCCGGCCTGCTCCAGGTGCTGCCGAGCCGCGGCACCTATGTGGTCAAGATCTCGGTGCGCGAGGTGCTGAACGCCCGTTTCGTGCGCGAGGCGATCGAATGCGCGCTGGTGCGCAGCGCCGCCGAGCTGATCGACGCCGAGGGTCTGGCCCGGATCGAGAGGCTGGTCGAGGAGCAGAAGCAGGCTGCGGTCACCGGCGATTCGGCGCGCTTCTACGCGCTCGACGAGGCATTCCACCGCGCCATCGCCGATTGCGTCGAATGCGATCCGGCGCTGCGCGTGGTCGAGAGCGCACGCGCCCAGACCGACCGGGTGCGCTATCTCAGCCTGCCCGACGCCTCACCGCTCGGGCTCCTGATCGCCCAGCACGAGGCGATCCTGGCGGCCATCCGCACGCGCGATCCCGAGCAGGCCGAGGCGGCGATGCGGACCCATCTGCGCGAGATCCTGAGCGCCCTGCCCCGGCTGGCGGAGCGCTTCCCGGATGTGTTCGACCGCAGCGATGTGCCGCCGCACGCTCGCCCGATGCCGGGTTGAGGCTGGACAGGGTCAGCCGATCGAGGGGGACGTCCTGGTTGCGGCATCGAGCCGGGCGACCGTCTCCTCGAGACTCTCGGCGACGCCGAGCATGAAATCCTTGCCGAAGGCGATGATCGTGTCGGGCGGCTCGCCCTTGAAGGTGTAGACGACGCTGACGCGGTCGGGGTTGACGTAGACCGGCTTGCCGTCGGCCGGCGAAGTGAACTGGCAGAGCTTGGACATGGAACGCTCGCGAATCGCTGAAGTCCGCGAGCTATACGACGGCGCGGTCCCGCCCCCAACGGCGCCTCGCGCCCCCGACGGTAGCGCCTCAGCTTTCGACGCCCGGCAGGGAGGTGTCCTCGATCCGAGGTATGGCAAGGTTCCCATGGATCGCCCCCGACGAAGAAGTGTCGTCCTTCAATCGAATGGGCGGCTGCCGCCGGGCGTGCCGGGGACGCATCCGTCGCGGATATTCAAGCGCCGCGCTTCATAGTAAGTCCGCGACTGCATGGACCTCGCCGCACTGCCCACCGGTCTGACCGATCAAGGCCCTCTGCTGCTGACGGGGCTGCATCTCGCCACGGCGGGGATGGTCACCATCCATGCCCTCATGCGCAAGCGGGAGGTGTCGTCCGCGATCGGCTGGATCGGTCTCGCCTGGCTTTCGCCCTTCTTCGGTCCGCTGCTCTATTTCGGCTTCGGCATCAACCGGGTGAAGCGGCGGGCGCGACGCCTGCGTGGCGTCGACGAGACCGGCCATGGCCGCGGCCAGAAAGCCGCCGTCGTCGCCGGGCCGACCGGCAGCCTGGAGCGGGCGGTCGGCCGGATCACCCGCTCGCCGACCGAGCCGGGCACGGTCGCCGCCGTGCTGGAATGCGGCGACGAGGCCTATCCGCGGATGCTGGCGGCGATCGAGGCGGCGACCACCAGTGTCGCGCTCTCGACCTTCATCTTCCGCGCCGATGAGCTCGGCCTGCGCTTCGTCGAGGCCCTCGTGCAGGCCCATCGCCGCGGCGTGGCGGTCCGGGTTCTCATCGACGGCTTCGGCGGCGGGTTCCTGTTCTCGCGCGCCTATCACGCGCTCCGGCGCGAGGGCGTTCCGGCGGCGCGCTATTTGCACTCCCTGCTGCCATGGAAGATGCCACTGCTCGATCTGCGGCTGCACAAGAAGATCCTGCTGATCGACGGTCGCATGGTCTTTCTCGGCGGCCTCAACATCGGCGGGGAGAACGTCCTGGCTTCGCGACCGCGAGAGCCGGTGCGCGATGTGCATTTCATCGTCGAGGGGCCGGTGGTGCGGCAGGTGATGGACAGCTTCCAGGAGGACTGGACGTTCTCGACCGGCGAGACGCTCGATGGTCCGGCGTGGTTTCCGACCGATCACGCCGCCGGCACCGCACCGGCTCGGGTGATCTCGTCTGGGCCCGACCAGAGCGTCGACCAGTTGATGCTGGTGTTGCTCTCGGCGATCAACGGCGCCTCCGCGAGCCTGCGGATCGCGACCCCCTATTTCCTGCCCGACGAGCAGATCATCACCGCGCTTCATCTCGCCGCGCTGCGGGGCGTCGCGGTCGACATCGTCATCCCGGCCCGCAACAATCATCGGCTGATGGGCTGGGCGATGCAGGCTCATCTTCGCCCGCTGCTCAAGGCCGGCTGCCGGATCTGGCGCTCGCCCGCGCCCTTCGACCATTCCAAGCTCGCAACCATCGACGGGGTCTGGTGCCTGATCGGCAGCGCCAACTGGGATGCCCGCAGCCTGCGGCTGAACTTCGAAATCACCATGGAGTTGTATGCCGCAGAACTGGCGGCACGCCTCGCCCGTCTCATCGACGGGAAGCGCGGAGAGCCGCTGACCCTGGAGCAGATCGATGCGCGCTGGCCGATCGTGAAAATTCGTGATGCGGCCGCGAGGCTGCTGATGCCCTATCTGTGATGGTGATGAGCGAGGTCGCGTGAAGGTCGCATCCTACAACATTCACAAATGCCGCGGCACCGACCGACGCGTCCGGCCCGATCGCATCGTCTCCGTGCTGGCCGAGATCGGGGCCGATCTGGTGGCGTTGCAGGAGGTCGACCGGCGGTTCGGGCAACGGACCGGCCTGCTCGACCCCGCGGCCATCCTGCGCGAGACGGGGCTGCACCTGCTCGTCCAGTCCGACGTCGCCGATGGTCATGGCTGGCATGGCAACGCCCTGCTCGTGCGCGGCGAACCCCGCGCCTATCGCCGCTTCCGGCTCAAACTGCCCGGCGTCGAACCGCGGGGCGCCGTCGTGGCGGAACTCGATCTCGGCGAGGGCCGGTTCCGCGTCATCGCGGCCCATCTCGGGCTGTTGCGGCGCTCGCGCATCGATCAGGCGACGATGCTGCTGCACGCCTTCCTCGAACTCACCCCGATGCCCACCATCCTGCTCGGCGACTTCAACGAATGGCGGCGGGGGCGCCGCTCGGCGCTCGACGTGCTCGTCCCGCATTTCGCCGAGATGAAGCATCCGCCGAGCTTCCCCTCGCGCCGGCCCATGCTGCCGCTCGACCGCATCCTCGCCTGGCCGGAAGGGCTGATCTCCGAACTCTGCGTGCATGACACGCCGCTCGCCCGCAAGGCGTCGGACCATCTGCCGCTGACGGCACGGGTCGACATCTCGCGCTGGCAGGCGGGGCTGGAAAGCGCGGCCTGACGCGAGACGCCGACGGGAGCCACGGCCGCGTCGATGTGGAACCAGACGGCCGCAGCCGCCAGCAGGGCGACGGCGATCCGGATGACCGCGATGGGCTCGAACGGCGCGGGCCGGGCGCCATCATGGTGGGCGCGGCGTCCTGGATGCGGCTCGGGCATCGCGGCCTTTTCGAGCGAGACCATGGCTCGGACTCTCCGTTTCGACGGCCGCCGGCCGCCACGACCCGTTCCGCCTCGGACGAGGCCGACCGCACCGCGAGGTCACGCCGCGCGGGGCCGCCTTGCGCAAGATCAAGCTTGGCGGAAGGCGCCGGTCAGGCCGTGCCCCCCGGACGCACGAAGCGGGCCTCGACGGCGGCGATATAGGCATCCCGCGAGGGGCCGAGATGCTGGCGGCAGAGTGCCACGAGACGGCCACGGTCGCCGCCGGCCAGAGCCTCGACCATCGCGGCGTGTTCGTCGCGGGCGAGCGCAAGGTGCCCGGGGCTGGCGGCGGTGATCGAGCGGGCGCCATGGACCTTCTGGGCGAGCCCCTGGATCAGCTCGACCAGATGGGGGTTGCCGCAGGCGCGAAACAGCGTCTCGTGGAAGCGGATATTGGCGCGGAAGGCGCCGCGCGCATCGCCGGCCGCCACCGCTTCGGCATGGCGCTGCTGCAGGGCCCGCAGCGGTGCCAGCACCTCGGGCGCGACAGGCAGCGGGATCTGCTCGGCGGCGAGTGTCTCCAGCGCCTCGCGGACCGAATAGATCTGGCGAACCTCCTCGGGCTCCAGCAGACGGACCACCGCACCACGGTTGGGAATGCGCTCGACCAGCCCGACCCGCTCCAGCTCTGCCAGAGCCTCGCGCACGACATGGCGCTTCACGCCGAGCCGTTCCGCCAGCTCCTCCTCGACGAGGCGCTCGCGCGGCAGGAGCCAGCCGAGCACGATCTCCTCCTCCAGCATGGCTGCGACGGTGCGGACGCGATCGGCGGTCTGGGCCTTCAAGGTGCCATCGGGCATGCCAGTTTATAACTCGTCGACTGAATTGTTGACAATCTTGTCAACGCTTCTATTTCTGGCGTCATGAGCGCCTCCGACGACGATACCCCATCCACGGCTCCTGCGGCACGCGGCCTGCGCCGCAATCTCGCGACCTATGGCGACCCCGGCTTTTCGCTGTTCCTGCGCAAGGCCTTCATCAAGGCGGCCGGCTTCTCCGACGACGCGCTGGACCGGCCGATCATCGGCATCACCAACACCTTCAGCGACTTCAACCCGTGCCATGGCAATGTGCCGCGGCTGATCGAGGCGGTGAAGCGCGGCGTGATGCTGGCGGGCGGCCTGCCGATGGAGTTCCCGACGATCTCCATCCACGAATCCTTCGCCAATCCGACCTCGATGTTCCTTCGCAACCTCATGGCGATCGACACCGAGGAGATGATCCGCGCTCAGCCCTGCGATTCCGTCGTGCTGATCGGCGGCTGCGACAAGACCGTGCCGGCCCAGCTGATGGGCGCGGTCAGCGCCGATGTTCCCGCGATCCAGCTCATCACCGGGCCGATGCTCGTCGGCCACCACAAGGGCGAGGTGCTCGGCGCCTGCACCGATTGCCGCAGGCTCTGGGGCCAGCATCGCGCCGGCCAGATCGACGAGGCCGAGATCGAGGTGCTGAGCGGGCGCCTCGCGCCGACCCAGGGCACCTGCATGGTGATGGGCACGGCGAGCACGATGGGCTGCCTGGTCGAGGCGCTCGGCATCGCGCTCCCCGGCTCGGGCACGATTCCCGCCACCCATGCCGACCGCATCCGCGCCGCCGAGGCCAGCGGGCGCGAGGCGGTTCGCCTGGCCAAGGGCGGACCGAAGCCGAGCGAGCTGCTGACGAAGACCGCTTTCCGCAACGCGCTGACCGTGCTGCAGGCGATCGGCGGCTCGACCAACGGCCTGGTGCATCTCGCCGCCATCGCGCGACGCGCCGGGCTTTCGATCGATCTCGAGGAGTTCGACGCCATCGGCCGGAAGGTGCCGGTGCTGATCGACCTGAAGCCCTCCGGCGACCATTACATGGAGCATTTCCACTGGGCCGGCGGCGTGCCCAAGCTCATGAAGGAGCTCGGCGACCATCTCGACCGTTCGGCGCCCACCATCGACGGGCGTACCATCGGCGAGATTGCCGATGCGGCCGAGGACATCCCGAACCAGACGATCATCCGCAGCGCCGCGAGCCCGGTGAAGCCGACCGGCGGCATGGCCGTGCTGCGTGGCAACCTCGCGCCGGGCGGTGCCGTGATCAAGCATTCGGCCGCCTCGCCGGCCCTGCTGAAGCACACCGGCCGCGCCGTCGTCTTCGCCTCGGTCGAGGACATGGTGCGGCGCATGGACGATCCGGCGCTCGACGTGAAGGCCGATGACGTGCTGGTCCTCACCAATGCGGGACCGAAGGGCGCGCCCGGCATGCCGGAAGCCGGCTATATCCCGATCCCCAAGAAGCTGGCCCAGGCCGGCGTCAAGGACATGGTCCGCATCTCGGACGCCCGGATGAGCGGCACGGCGTTTGGCACCATCGTGCTGCACATCACGCCTGAATCGGCCGTCGGCGGCCCGCTCGGCCTGGTCCGCGACGGCGACATGATCCGGCTCGACGTCGAGGCGCGCGAGATCGCGCTCCTGGTCGACGCGGCCGAGCTGGAGCGGCGCAAGAGCGAATGGCGTCCTCCGGCGCATCTGGCCGAAGCCTCGCGCGGCTACCGCCACCTCTATCTCACCACCGTCCTGCAGGCGGACGAAGGCTGCGATTTCGACTTCTGCTGACCGGCCAGCCCGGCCCAAGCTTCTTGAACGAGACCGGACCAACCGGTCCTTGACGACCCCCATTCCGGAGGATTCCCCCATGCTCGACCGCCGCCATCTCGTCGGCCTCATCGCCGGCCTCTCGCTCGCCCTGCCGGGCGGCGCCTTCGCCCAGGCCTATCCGCAGAGGCCGATCACCCTGGTCGTGCCCTATGCGCCGGGTGGCGCCACCGACATCATTGGCCGCGTCGTCGCCGAGGAGATGTCCAACGGGCTGGGCCAGCGGGTCGTCGTCGAGAACCGCGCCGGGGCCGGCGGCAGCGTCGGGGCGGCGGCGGCCTCGCGCGCCCAGCCGGACGGCTACACGCTGCTGCTTGGCGCGCTGACGAGCCATTCGATCAATATGAGCCTGCAGGCCAAGCCCGGCTTCGATCTGAAGAAGGACCTCGTGCCCGTCGGCCTCGCCGGCAATGTCGGGCTGGCGCTGGTCGTCCACCCCTCCGTGACCGCCAAGACCGTTCCCGAGCTGATCGCACTGATCAAGGCGAAGCCCGAAGAGTATTCCTACGCCTCCTCCGGCCAGGGCTCGCCGCAGCATCTCTCCGGGGAACTCTTCAACCTCAAGGCCGGCACCAAGATGCCGGTGGTGCCCTATCGCGGCTCCGGCCCGGCCATGACCGACATGGTCGCCGGCCAGGTGAAGATCATGTTCGACACGATTCCCGCCGTGCTGCAGCATGTGAAGGCCGGGTCGCTGCGCGCCATCGCCACCACCGGAACCGAGGTCTCGCCCTTCATGCCGGAGACGCCGACGGCGATCGCGCAGGGCCTCGCCGGCTTCGAAGTCTCGTCCTGGTTCGGGATGCTCGCACCGGCCGGGACGCCGCAGCCGATCCTCGACAAGCTCAACGCCGAGCTGAACAAGGCGCTTCAGAGCCCGAAGCTCAAGGAGGCGCTGGCCCTGCAGGGCGTGGTGCCGAAGCCGAGCACGCCGGCGGAAGCCGCCGCGCGCATCGACAGCGAGATTGCCAAATGGGGCGATCTGATCAAGACGAGCGGCATCAAGGCCGAGTGAGCCGCCAGGGTCCGTCCGTCATGAACCAGCCCGTCCAGCATCTCGCCATTGTCGGCGCCGGCATGATCGGCGCCAGCTGGGCGGCGCTCGCCAGCGCCCATGGCCTGAGCGTCAGCGCCTATGATCCCCATGAGGCGGCGCGCGAGCGCTTCCTCGGCCATGTCGAGCGGGCGCGGAGCCAGCTGACGGAACTCGGCCTGACGGGGAACGGACCGGTCTCGTTCTCGACCGACCTCGCGACGGCGCTCGCCGGCGCCGGCTTCGTCCAGGAGAACGGGCCGGAGAACGAGGCGGTCAAGCGCGGGCTGCTGGCGCAGATCGACGCCCTGCTGCCACCCGAGGCGATCATCGCCAGTTCGACCTCGGCGCTGGTGCGCAGCGCCATCGTCGCCGATTGCGCGAGGCCCGAACGGGTCGTCGTCGCGCATCCTTTCAATCCGCCGCATCTCGTCCCGCTGGTCGAGATCGTCGGCGCGGATGAAGACGTCGTCGCAGGCGCGGCCGCGTTCTATCGCGGGCTCGGGCGCCGGCCCGTCGTGCTCAATCGTGAAATGCCCGGCCACATCGCCAACCGGCTGGCCTCGGCGCTCTATCGCGAGGCGGTCTATCTCGTCGAGCAGGGCGTCGCCAGCGTCGCCGACATCGACGCCGCCCTGTGCAACGGCCCCGGCCTGCGCTGGGCGCTGATGGGGCCGCACATGACCTATCATCTCGGCGGCGGCGAAGGCGGCATCGCCGGCTATCTCGCCCATCTCGGCCCGAGCCAGGTTCGGCGCTGGCAGTCGCTCGGCGAGCCGTCGCTCGATGCCGAGACGCAGGCGAAGATCGTGGCCGGCGTGGCGGAAGAGGCGCAGGGGCGCAGCATCGCGGAGCTCGAGGCGCGGCGCGACGAAGGTCTGCTGGCCGTGCTGAAGGCCCGCACGCTGGTCAGCGAGTGACGAGGCCAACGACCCGATGACCCCGATCCCCGACGCCGCCCCGCGCATCGCGCTCATTCACGCGCTGGAGGAATCCGTGCTGCCGGCGCGGACCGCCTTTGCCGCGCACTGGCCGGAAGCCCAAGCCTTCGACCTGCTCGATACCTCGCTCGCCACCGATCTCGCGGCGCGCGGACGCCTCGATGACGCGATGACCGAGCGCTTCCTGACGCTCGGGCGCTATGCGGCGGCGAGCGAAGCGACCAACGGCCCGGCCAGGGCCATCCTCTTCACCTGCTCCGCCTTCGGGCCGGCCATCGACGCCGTGAAGCGGGCGCTGCCGATCCCGGTGCTGCGGCCCAATGAATCCGCCTTCGCTGAGGCGCTGGCGATGGGTGGGCGGATCGGCTTGATGGTGACCTTCGCGCCGTCCCTGCCTTCGCTGACCCAGGAGATCCGCGAGATGGCGGGCGGCCCGGTCGAGGTCACCGGCGTCATGGTCGAGGGAGCCCTCGCGGCACTGAAGGCCGGCGACGGCGCCACTCATGACCGGCTGGCGGCCGAGGCGGCGGCGCGACTTTCGGGCGTCGACACGCTCATCCTCGGGCAGTTCTCGCTGGCCCGCGCCCGGCCGGCCATCGAGGCGGCGACAGGGCTTCGCGTCGTGACCACGCCGGAAGCCGCAATCCGCGGGCTGAAGCGGGCGATCGGGGTTTGAGGCCCATTTCGACGGCTTATGTCTGACGGAGAACCGTTAGCTCCCAATTCTGGCACCCCGCTTGGCGTTTTCCGCTCAGTTTTCAAGACGTCCATTGCGAGAATATTGATGCTGCCCCGCCCTTGAAGCCGGGCCGCATCCTTCCAATCTCAAGGGGGAACCCGGGTCCGGGCCCCTCTGGCAGCGACGCTGCGATGTCGGACTCTTCCACCTGACGAGCGCTTCCGCGCTCCGATCTTGGGAGCACCGACGCCATGTCGATCGCCTATGATCTTTCACCCGCGCGCTCGCGGGCCGAGACCCTCGAACGTCTGGACGCCATCGCGAGGCTGCTCGATTCGGCCGTCCGCGTGCCGGGCACCCAAGTCCGCGTCGGTGCCGACGCCCTGCTGAACGTCATCCCCGGCATCGGCACCGTCGTCGCCAAGGGCATCTCGGCCTATCTCGTCTGGGAGGCGAGGCGCCATGGCGCGCCCGCGCTGATGGTCTGCCGGATGGCGGGGCGCGTCGGGATCGATCTCGCGATCAGCGCCGTTCCCGTGGTCGGCTGGTTCGGCGATGCGTTTTACCGCGCCAATCTCAAGAACATCGACGAGTTGCGGCGCCATCTGCGCAGCGTCGACGGTGCTCCACCCTCGCCCTTCGCGGGACGGGGCTGAGCGATGCGCAACCTCATCCGGATCGCCGGCCTGGTCGTTCTGGGCCTCTGGAGCCTCCTCGCCTGGGGCGGGCACGCCTTGCTCGACTGGACCAGCAACTGGGCCGCGGCGAATGCCGACCAGGTCTCGGGCGTGCCCGAGATCGTCGAGACCGTATCCTGGGCGTTCCGGAGCCTGGGCAACGCCAGCGAGATCATCGTCATCATCATCTGGGCGCTCGGCGCGGTGCTGATCCTCGGCCTCGTCGGTCTCGCCAACCGTTTCCTGGGTCGGCGACGCGCGTCCCTGACCCCTCCCCGCAACTGGAGGGCCTGAGCCATGCCGAGCCGTCCCCACCGCACGCAGGCCGATCTGAAGCGCGATCTCGACCTCTGGCACGACGAGGAGGCGAGCCTGCAGATCGAGACAATCGCGGCCGCCTGCGCCCTCATCGCCTATGCCGACGGCGTCGTGCGCCCGGCCGAGCACGACAGCATGGCGGCCTCGCTTTCCCGCTTCGGCCTGGTCGATGACCGGTCCCGTCAGGAGTTGCTGGCGGAATTCGAGCATGCGACCGCCCGCTTCGAGATCGACCCCTCGACCGGCGAGCGCGCGGCGCTGACGACGATCGCCCGGCTCCAGGGCAAGGCGCGCTTCGCCCAGGCCCTGATCGAGACCTGCCGGCTGATCGGCCAGGCCGACGGCCACTACATCGTCGAGGAGCAGTCGGCGCTGGTGAAGATCTGCCGCCAGTTGGGCGTGGACCCGGTGGCGGCGGGCGCCTTCACCGCGCTGGAGCGGGCCTGAGACGTCGCGCCGTCCGGCGTCCGCCCCGTTGGCGCGCGACGTCGGCTCCACCCTGCCCTCAGCCGTAAAGGGCCGCGGCCATGGCCGCGTAAAGCGGGATGCCGAGAATGAGGTTGAAGGGGAAGGTCAGGGCGAGCGAGGCGGTCAGGTAGAGGCCGGGATTGGCGTCGGGCAAGGCCATGCGTACGGCGGCCGGCGCCACGATGTAGGAGGCGCTGGCGGCGAGCGTCGCCAGCACGACGGCGCCGCCCTGGGACATTCCAGCCAGCCAGGCGGCCGTGAGGCCGAGACTGGCGTTGACGACAGGGGCGAGCAGCGCGAACAGGGCGAGCTTCAGGCCGTTCTCGCGCCAGGCGCCGACCCGCTCCATCGCCTGCCGGCCGAGATCGAGCAGGAACAGGCACAGCAGCCCGCGGAACAGGTCGCCGAAGAGCGGCTTGACCGGCACCAGCCCGTCGCGACCGACGACGAGGCCGATGACGAGGCCGCCAAAGAGCAGGACGATGCTCTTGCTGGCGAGGATCTGCGACAGCACGGCCCCGAGCGGCTGCCCCTGCTTCTGGGCCGGGCCGGCGAGGAGGAGTGCCACGATGATCGCCGGCGCCTCCATCAGCGCGAGCAGGGCCGTGACCGTCGGCTCGTAGGTCATGCCGACGCTGTCGAGATAGCCCAGGACCGCGAGGAAGGTGACTGCCGAGACCGAGCCGTAATGCGCGGCCAGCGCCGCCGCATCGCGCGCGCCGAGCCCGGCGAGGCGCCGCAGCGCGACATGGCACCAGAGCGGGATCAGCACCGACAGGGACAGCGCCGCCAGGATCGGCAGCGCCATCTCGGCGGGCGAGACGGTTGCGAGATCGGCCCCACCCTTCAGTCCGATCGCGAGCATCAGATAGATCGACAGCGCCGTGAAGACCGGCTCCGGCAGACGCAGATCGCTGCGCACGAGCGCCGCAAAGCCGCCGACGGCGAAACACAGCGTCATCGGGGAGAACAGATTGGCGGCGGCGAGCTGCAGCGAGGTCATCGGCGGATCCTGATGGGAGGCCGCTGCCGATAGCGTCTCGTTTCCATTGAAGAAATACGAGAATTTCAATCGTATCGATTGGACAATTCAATGCAAACGTGAGGTGCGGGCCAAACGAGCGGCTTCTCAGCCTCGCGCCGCCGCCGCCTCGAGCGACTGGACGATGTGGTCGCCGAGCCGGTCCGCGGCGGGCGAGCGCGCGCCGGGCGCGCGGTAGAGCACGATCGCCGTCGGCGGCAGGACCGGCAGACGGTGCTCCGCCTCGCCGAGCACGACCAGATCGGGTGGCACCATCTCGCGCGGCAGCACGGTCACGCCGAGGCCGGCCCGCACCGCCGCCTGCAGCCCGGCGAGGCTGGGGCTGGTGAGAACGATGCGCCAGCCGCGTCCGGCGGCGTCGAGAGCCGCCAGCGCACCGCGACGGTAAACGTCCGGGGCCGGCGCCAGCACCAGCGGCAGAGGCCCGGTGGCCGACAGGACGAGCCGCGGGCCTGCGACCCAGACCAGCGTTTCGCGCCAGACGCCGGTGCCGCCATCCTCCGCTCCGGATTCGGCCTGTCCCGGCTGCAGCGCCCGCTTGAACAGGACGAGATCGTACTGCCCCTTGGCGAAGCCATCGAGCAGATTGACGGTGAAATCGCAGTTCACCGCGAGCGCGACCTGCGGATAGGTCCGGGCGAAGCGGGCGAGCACATCGGCGAGGTGCACCGTCGCGAAATCCTCCGGCGTGCCGAGCCGGACGATCCCGCCCACCTCGGGCTCCATCAGCCGCGCGCGGGCCTCGTCGCTGACATGCAGGATCTGGCGCGCATAGCTCAGCAGCACCTCGCCCTGCGGCGTCAGCAGGGTGCGCCCGCCGCGGCCGCCCTCGCGCCGGAACAGGACCTGGCCGAGCCCGGCCTCCAGCCGCTTGATCTGCAGGGAGATGGTGGACTGGGTGCGGCCGATGCGCTCGGCCGCACGCGAGAACCCGCCGGCATCGGCAATCGCGACGAAGCTCCTCAGCAGGTCCAGATCGAAAGGCGGCAAGGGTGTCGGCATGATCGGGTCCGGACGGGTGCCGGACACTCGGAGGCGGCGGGGAGGTCGTCAAGTCGCGACGATCCACCCAGCGCCGGCGCGAGATCCGCCGGGCCGGTCCGACAGAGGCGCTAACGATATCGCGAAGACGTTGTGGAGTTGGACCCGGCCCGAGGCTATCACGCCTGACACGCGCAGCGTGACGCGGTTTCCATCCAGAAAGATCTGCCACGCGTGGCTCGGAGTGCTCCTATCGAGACAGGCGATGCCCACGCCGCTCCACGCGCGCTTCAGCCACCTGTGCTCGGTGATGCCCGGGCGTCCGGGCCCTCGGATCGGCACAGTTCATCGCGCCGACCCGGCTGCGCGGCCGAAAGGATGACATCCCGATGGTGATCGTGATCCAGTATCTGCGCGGGCTCGCCGCGGCGCTGGTGGTCT
>NZ_JAUXYO010000242.1 GCF_030694325.1 Allobosea sp.
CGTCGCCGAACACCGGCACCGCCGCGACCGGCAGGCCGATCGCGGAGATCGGCTGGGTGAACAGCCCGAGATTGGGCCGCAGCGGCACGGTCTCGCCGCGCAGTTCCAGCGTCCTCTGGCCGACCAGCGGCGCCGGACAGGGCGTGGCCGGCGCGATGATCAGGTCGACATCGCCGAACACCCGCATCATCGCGTCATGAAACCAGCGCCGCGCCCGCTGCGCTTGGACATACCAGGCCGCCGGCAGCATGGCCCCGGCCAGGAAGCGGTCGCGCGTCTCGGGGTCGAAATCATCCGCCCGCTCCCGCAGGCGGTCGAGATGGAAGGTTGCGCTTTCGCTGTTGGTGATGAGGAAGGCGGCCGCGCGAGCAATCGCCGCGCCCTCCAGCGCGACCGTTCCCGTCGCGCCCAACGCCTGCGCCACAAGCGCCACGGCCGCAGCCGCCTCCGGCATGCCGTCGGTCGCGAAATGCCCGCCCGCCACCGCGATCCGCAAACCACGAATGCCCGCCTGCAGAGACGGCAGTGTCGGTTCGACCGGCCGCTGCGCGCAGGCGGGATCATGCGCATCCGGCCCCTGCAGCGCGTCATAGGCGGTCGCCAGATCGGTGACGTCGCGCGCAAAGGGACCGAGATGGTCGAGCGAATCGCAGAAGGGGAAGCTGCGCGTGCGCGACAGCCGGCCATAGCTCGGCTTCAGGCCGAAGACGCCGCAGAGCGAACTCGGCACGCGGATCGAGCCATTGGTATCGGAGCCGAGCGAAAGCGGGCTGAACCCCGCCGCCGTCGCCGCCCCCGAACCGGAGGAGGAGCCGCCGGCCATGCGGGCCGGGTCGTGCGGGTTGCGGCAGGGCCCGTCATGAGCGTTCTCGCCGGTGAAGTCATAAGCGTATTCGCCCATGTTCAGCCCGCCGAGCAGCACCGCGCCAGCCGCCGTCAGCCGCTCGACCAGCACCGCGTCGCGCGCGGCCGGCGTCCGCGCGCGGTTGATCTTCGAGCCCGCCCGCGTCGGCAGGCCTTCGATGTCGAACAGGTTCTTGGCCGCGAAGGGCACGCCCGCCAGCGGCCCGAGCGGCGCGCCGGTGGCGCGGGCGGCATCGACCGCGCGCGCCTGCGCCAGCGCCCGTCCGGCGGTGACGTCGGTGAAGGCGTTGACGACCGGATCGAGCGCCGCGATGCGGGCCAGGAAGGCCTCCGTGACGGCCACGGCCGTCACCTGCCCCTCCCGGACCTGCGCCGCGATGCGGTGGGCCGGCGCGAAGACATCAACGCTCACGCGGTCGCCTCCGGCGGACCCGGCCGGAACACCGGGGCCAGTTCGAGCGAGGCCTCGTCGATCGGTGCAGAGCGGACGACCTCGGCCATGCCATGGGCGATGGCCAGGAACTGCAGCACGACCGGCCGCTGCGCATCCGTGATGGTCAGCCCCAGCACCGGCGCGATCGCATCGCAATGGCGCGCGGCGTCGAAGCCTGCTTTCGGCTCGGCACCGCTCATTCCGCCGGCTCCAGCGTCGCGCGCGGCTCGGTCGTCATTGTCTTGGCTCCGCTTTCCGCCGCCAGGTTCTTGCCGCAATACCAGAGGAACCCCGCCACCATCGCATAGGCGAGGCTGATCGAGGGTGTCACGCCCAACCCCCTCCCGATGCCGATCGCTTCGCCATGCATCAGGCCGAAATAGGTCAGCACGGCGCCGGCAGCCGCGAAGGCCGCGGCCTGCAGGAACTGCCTCTCGATGACGAAGACGGCGATGGCACCGAGCACGAGCCCCGACAGGATCGCCCCGCCGCCCATCAGTTCGAGCCCGTGATAGAGCACGCCCATATTGGCCATCTTGTCGATGCCGACGGCCGCCGCATTCGTGCCCGCTGCGCCGAGCGCGCCGTCGATCTGCACCTTGGCCCAGGCCGCCAGATGCGGCGTCACCGCCAGCACGATGGCGGGGGCATGGCTCCTCGGCGTGGTCTGGAAGGCCTGCGCGCCGATCAGCATGCCGATATAGAGCAGGATCGGCGAGATCGCGACGATCGGGATCAGCGCCAGCAGCAGCGCGACGATGCCGAACCAGCACAGCACGATCACGATCAGCCCGGTCGCCGCCGAGTAGCCGATGCGCCCGCCCATCGCCTTCCAGCCGGGATGACCGATATAGACGGCGTTGATGAAGGGATTGCCCATCAGGCAGCCGATTAGCGAGACGACGCCGTCGGCCGTCAGCACCTGCGTCGTGGGGTAGTGGTCGCCCGCCGCCTCCGCGCTCTCGACATTGTCCATCGCCTCGACGAGATCGTAGATGCCGAAGGGGATGGCCGTGACCAGAATGATGCCGAGATAGGTGAAGCCCGAGAAGACATGGTCGAAGGCCGGCACCGGCAGCGAGAAGCCGAAATTCGAGAAGGCCGCGCCGAGCTTGGCCAGCGAGAGTCCGCCGACATCGAGCCCGACCAGCGCGGATCCCCAGGCGATGACGAGGCCGAAGGCGATGGCCACGAGCCCGGCGGGGATGCCGCGCGGATAGCGAATGCCGCCGAACCAGCTCACCAGGATGATGGCCAGGCACACCAGCCCGATCGCCGGTGTCAGGAAGATCTCCAGTGCTGGCCGCATCGAGATGAAGGCGATCGAGACGCCCGCCAGCGTGCCGAGCAGCGCCGCGCGCGGCGTGATCTTGCGGATATAGGGCGCGATGAAGCCGCCGATCATCAGGATGAAGCTCTGGAAGAACACCCAGACGAGGCCCGCCTCCCAGCCTTTGACCGGATCGCCGGTCATCGTCGCGATCGGCAGCATGATCACGAAGGTGACGACGAACATGTGCGGCACGCTGATGCCGGACGGCAGCGCGCAGACATCGTCGCGGCCGGTCTCCCTGGCGAGCTTCCAGGCCAGCCAGGCGTAGTAGCCGGTCGAGAGCGCCATCATCAGCCCGAGCGCCGGCAGGATGCGCCCGTAGATCAGCTGCGTCGGCATCTTCAGCACGAATTGCAGGAGCCCGGTCAGCACCAGCAGGTTGACCAGGATGTTGGTGCCGAAGCCGAACAGGGCGTTCCAGTCGCCCGGTGCCCAGAGCTTCGGTGAGGTCGTCGTCGCGCTCGCCGTCGTCGTCGCCATGTCCCCCTCCTGTCCCGGCTTCCCAGCCCCGATCAGGCCGCCTGCTCCCGCCCGGAGAGCGCGGCCAGCACCTCCGTCGTCGTGGAAACCCAGCCGAAGATCCCGCCCTGGGCAGCGATCATCGCCAAGCCGACTTCGTGAAACTCGGGGAAGTAGGAAGCGCAGGCATCGCCCAGCACGAGGCAGCGATAGCCGCGGTCATTCGCCTCGCGCACCGTGGTGTGGACGCAGACCTCGGTGGTGACGCCCGTCACCATCAGCGTCTCGATGCCGCGATTGCGCAGCATCAGCTCGAGATCGGTCTGGTAGAAGGCGCCCTTGCCCGGCTTGTCGATCACCGGCTCGCCGGGTAGCGGCGCGAGCACGGGAATAATCTCGTGCCCGGCCTCGCCGCGGATCAGGATGCGCCCCATCGGCCCGCAGGCACCGATGCGCTTGTCGGCCGGGCCGCGCAGGACCTTGGCCGGCGGCGCGTCGGCGAGGTCGGGCCGGTGCCCCTCGCGAGTGTGGATGACGAGCAGCCCCGCCGCTCGCGCCATCGCCAGGATCGCCCGGCACGGCTCGACCGCCGCCAACAGCCGCGAGACGTCGTTACCAAGAGCGGCCCCGAAGCCGCCAGGCTCGAGGAAGTCGCGCTGCATGTCGATGATGATCAGCGCGGTGCGCGCCATGTCGACGCCGAGCGGGAAGGGCCGGGCAGGAATTTCGATGCGGCTCACGGTGCGGCGCTCCCCGGATCGCGGATCAGCGGAACGGGCTTTGCAAGGCCCGTGCCTGACAGCGAGTCAGTGCCGGAAGCGGAATCAGATCATGAGAAGCGCAGCCGAACCCATTGCCGGAACGGGGAAATTCCGACGATCCCAAATCTGAGCCGAGACGGCCTCCGCCCGCCGCAATCGAGAAAGCGGCGGACGAGCGCGCTCGTTGCATAATCCTTGCATGCAATTCCTTGTGTTTTGCCTAATCGATAGGCGCCACGAAAGAGAACCCTGTGACGACCCTGACCAGCCTGCTCGCCGCCCATCTCGATGGCAGCGCCACCATCCCGCAGACGATCGCCGCCTGCTATGCCCGCCACCGCACCCATGGCGACGCCGCGATTTTCATCGCGCTGCGGCCCGAGGCGGAGGTGCTGGCGGAGGCTGAAGCCCTGCAGGCGGAAGGGCCGCGCGGCCGCGCGCTCTGGGGCGTGCCCGTCGCGGTCAAGGACAACCTCGACGTCGCCGGCCTGCCCACCACCGCGGCCTGCCCCGCCTTCGCCTTCACGCCCGCACGGGACTCAACTGTCGTCGCGCGGCTGCGGGCAGAAGGCGCCATCGTCATCGGCAAGACCAATCTCGACCAGTTCGCCACCGGGCTGAACGGCACTCGTTCCCCCTATGGCGTGCCGCGCAATGCCCTGCGCGCCGATCTCGTCCCCGGCGGCTCCAGCTCCGGCTCCGCCAGCGCGGTCGCGGCCGGCATCGTTCCGGTGGCGCTGGGCACCGACACGGCCGGCTCGGGCCGCGTTCCGGCGGGACTGCAGAACCTCGTCGGCCTCAAGCCCAGCCTCGGCCTCGTCTCGACGGCGGGCGTCGTACCGGCCTGCCGCACGCTGGACTGTGTCTCGGTTTTCGCGCTGACCGTCGAGGATGCCTGGGCGGTGCTGTCGGTGGCGGCCGGCCCCGACGCGGGTGATCCCTGGTCACGCGCCCTGCCGCTCGGCCGGCCAGGCGCGGTGCCACCAAAGCTCAGGATCGCGGTGCCCCGCCCGGAGGATCTCGACGTCGCGGGCGATGCCGCGGCGGCCGCGAGCTTCGCCGCAGCGGTCGAGCGCGCCAAGGCCCTCGGCGCCGAGATCGTCCCGCTCGACATGGCGCCGTTCTACGAGACCGCGCGCCTGCTCTATGAAGGACCCTGGGTCGCCGAGCGCTACCTGACGATCCGCGACCTCCTGGCGAAGGACCCAGAGGCGGTCCTGCCCGTGATCCGCCAGGTCGTCGCGCGGCGGCCTTTGCCCGACGCGGCCGAGACCTTCGCCGCGCGCTACCGCGTCGCCGAACTCGCGCTCGCGGCCAAGGCGGCGATGAAGGGGATCGACGCGCTGATGGTGCCGACGGCGCCGCGCCCCGTCACCTTGGCCGAGATGGCCGCTGACCCCGTCGGCGCCAATTCGCTGCTCGGGCGCTACACTAATTTCGTCAACCTGCTCGATCTCTGCGCGCTGGCCATTCCCGCCAGCCTGGCGGCCGACGGCACGGCGGCGGGCGTGACCCTGATCGCCCCGGCAGGCCACGATGCCGTGCTCGCGAGCATCGGACAGGCGCTCCATGCCGCCGCCGGGCTGCCGCTGGGCGCGACCGGCCTGCCTCATCCCGCCGTGACACCAGCGCCGGTTCGGCCTGCACCCGACGCCATCGAGATCGCCGTCGTCGGCGCTCATCTTTCCGGCATGCCGCTGAACCGCGAACTGACCGACCGGGGCGGCACTTTCCTGCGCGCCACCACCACCACCGCCGATTACCGCCTCTTCGCCCTGCCGGGCGGCCCGCCGGCGCGGCCGGGGCTGATCCGTGTCGGGACCGGCGGCGCCGCGATCGCGATCGAGGTCTGGTCCCTGCCGCCGGAGGGCTTCGGCCGCTTCGTCTCCGGCATCTCCTCCCCGCTCGGCATCGGCACGCTGGCGCTCGCCGACGGTACGAGCGTCAAGGGCTTCCTCTGCGAGACCATCGCCACGGACGGCGCGCGCGACGTGACGGAGTTCGGCGGCTGGCGCGCCTTCGTGGCCGCGCAGGCGAAGGTGGGGTGACGCAGGGACGGGACTTCGCCGAACAGCGCGCACGTGATAAGGTCACTTGTAGTCACCATGCGAGGTCGCGATGAAGGAAGTCCAGTTGCGGGAAGCGAAGGCTTCCCTCTCCGCTCTCGTCGACCGCGCCGTCGCCGGCGAGCCCGCGCTCATCACCCGGCACGGCCGCAAGGAGGCGGTCGTGCTGTCTTTCGCCGAGTACCAGCGGCTCGCCAACGTACCGAGCTTTGAGGAGCTGCTGGCCGCCTTTCCGGGCGAGCCTGGCGATGTTCCCGATCGGGATCGTTCTCCGCCACGCGAACTCGAGTTCTAATGTACCTGCTCGACACCGACATGCTTTCGGCATCGGCTCCGACCAAGGCCCGGCAGCACGACACCTGGCTGGAATGGCAGGCTCGGGCCAAGGGACGGCTTTTTCTGTCCGCGATCACGATCGCTGAGGTCGAGGGCGGCACCTGCGCATGCTTGCGTCGTGGCGCGACCGCCAAAGCACTCCGACTGCGGCAGTGGATCGATACGATTGCGCATCTCTACGACGGACGCATCCTGCCGTTCGATCTCAATGTCGCCCGCGCCGCGGGGCCGCTGCTCGACCGGGCGCGCGCTCACGGGACGGGTTTCGCCGACATTGCCATCGCCGCGACAGCAGCGGCATACGGTCTGGTCGTCTTGACCGGCAACGAGAGGCACTTTCGCCCACTCGAGATCGCCTGCATCAACCCCTTCCGGGAGCTTCCGCCGCTGTGAACCGGCCTGCGCTCACCGCGTCTCCGCATAGCTGCGGAACACGTCCCTGACGATGCCGATATGGGCGCGCATCGCCTCCTGCGCGCCCGGCTGGTCGCCGCGCAGGATCGCCTGCACGATCAGGTCGTGCTCCTGATAGGAGCCGCCGAGCCGGCCGGTCGCGCGAAACTGGGCGCGACGGAAGGGCGCGACGCGCAGGCGCGTCATCAGGGTCAGTTCGGCGAGATAGCTGTTATGCGAGCCGGCATAGATCGCGGCGTGAAAGGCCTCGTTCTTCTCGTGATAGCTCGCCGGGTCGCCCTTATGAACGAGCAGCCGCAAGGCCTCGTGCAGGGCTTCGAGCGCCCGCCGCTCGGGCACGGTCATGTTGCGGGCGGCGAGCCCGGCGCAGAGCGCCTCCAGCTCCGCCATCGCCTCGAACATGTCGTTCAGCTGACTCGGCGTCGGCAGCGCCACCACCGCGCCGCGATGCGGCCTGACGCTGACCAGCCCCGAAGCCGAGAGCTGGCGGATCGCCTCGCGCACCGGCGTGCGCGACACGCCGAACCGGGTCGCGATCTCCTGCTCGTCCAGTGGCGTCCCGGGCTCGAGTTGGCCCGAAACGATCGCATCGGAGAGCTGCAGCCGCAGCGCCTCGGTGCGCGTCACCGGCACTGTCGCAGGCCTTGGGGTTCGGATGGGAGCGGAACCTGGCTGCATGACCCTGTCGCGTCGGGAGAAGGAGGGAAGCTGCGGTCGCCCGCGCCGCTCACTCGACGATGGCACTGACATGGGCGGCGACGACGCGCCAGCCCTCGGGAAACTTGACCCAGGTCTGGCTCTGGCGGCCGATCTTGCCCGCCATGCTCTCGCGCCGGAACAGCGTATTGGCCGTGGCGAAGGCGTCGCCATAAGTGGTGATGACGGTGCGCTCGATGGTGCGCGTCAGCCCGGCGGACGGTCGCGCCGCCCGGAACGCCGCGATTTCGCCGAAGCCGTAGAGATTTTCGCCGATGCCATAGCGGATCGTCTCCGGTGCATCCTTGAAGCAGGCATCCAGCACCGCGACGTCGTTCTCGTTCAGCGCCTTCTCGTAGACCATGAAGGCGGCCTCGACTTCGGCGACGACGGCGGGATCGTTGAGGGTCATGGTGAGGTCTCCAGTCATTGTCGCGTCGTCTTCCTCAGCCCTCATCCTGAGGAGCGACGCAGGCGCGTCTCGAAGGATGCTCCAGAAGGCGCAAGCTGGAGCATCCTTCGAGACGCCGCTTTGCGGCTCCTCAGGATGAGGGCTGTGAAGACCATTCAAACCGGCGGATGGGGAATCGCCGTCAGCAGTTCCTTGGTATAGTCCGCCTTCGGGTCGCCGAGCACCTCTTCGGACGTGCCCTGCTCGACGATCGCGCCCGTCTTCATCACGATTACCCGGTCGCAGAGCAGGCGCACGACATTGAGATCATGCGAGACGAAGAGGTAGCTCATGCCGAGCCGCTCCTTCAGCTCCTGCAGCAGGTTGAGCACGACCGCCTGGACCGAGACGTCGAGCGCCGCCGTCGGCTCGTCGAGGATGACGAGGTCGGGCTCGAGCGCGATCGCCCGCGCAATGCCGACGCGCGCCTTCTGCCCGCCCGAAAGCTGGTGCGGAAAACGGTCGATCAGCTCGACCGGCAGCCCGACCAGCCGCGCCAGATCCTCGCAGCGCGCCCGCAGGGCGTCCCGCCCCGAAATCCCGCCCATCCGCAGGATCGGATCGGCGATGGCGCGCTCGGCCGTGAAGCGCGGATTGAGGCGGTCGGTCGGGTCCTGGAACACCATCTGGATGCGCCGGCGATGCGCGGAGGCCGCAAACTGCTTGGCAGGGATCGCGCCGATATCCGTGCCGTCGAACAGGATCGAACCGCTGGTCTTGTCGATCAGCCGCGTGATCATCATCGAGGTCGTCGACTTGCCGCAGCCGGACTCGCCAACGAGCCCGAGCGTCTCGCCCTTGGCCACGCTGAAGCTGATGCCGTCGACGGCGCGGAACGGGGCCTTCGGCTCCTCCGTCTTGCCCATGAGTTTCGAGAGGAAAGAACCGCTCGCAGGCCGCGGATACTCCTTCACCAGATTCTCGACCCGCATCAGCGGGGCGGCATCGGGCGCCGGCGCGGGCTTGGGGGCAGCCAGCTGTGCGGCCGGTCCCTTTTGCGCATCGGGCAGCAGGTCGCGCAGGCTCATGCCGATGCGCGGCGTCGCCTGCATCAGCTTGCGAGTGTAGGGGTGCTGCGGATTGCGGAAGATCTCGCCGGCCCGCGCCGTCTCGACGACGTTGCCCTTCTCCATCACGACGACCTTGTCGCAATAGGCCGCCGCCAGGCCGAGATCATGGGTGATCAGGATCGTCGACATGCCGCGCTCGCGCGTCAGCTCGACGATCAGGTCCATCACCGCCTTCTGGGTCGTGACGTCGAGACCCGTCGTCGGCTCATCGGCGATCAGGAGCTGCGGCTGGCAGGCGAGCGCCAGCGCGATCACGACGCGCTGGCACATGCCGCCGGACAATTCGAACGGATAGGCGTCGTAGCGCTCTTCGGGCCGCGCGATCCTGACCTTGGCCAGCGCCTCGATCGCCTTATCCCGCGCCGTCGCCCGCGTCGCCTGGACATGCTCGAGCAGCACGTCCTCGATCTGCTTGCCGACCTTGCGGATCGGGTTCAGCGCGGCGCGCGGGTTCTGGAAGATCATCGAGATTTCGCGCCCGCGGATATCGCGCATCTGCGCTTCGCTGGCAGCCACGAGGTCCACGCCGGAAAACGAGATCGAGCCTTCCGCGACCTTGCCGGCACGGTCGAGAATCCGCACCACGGCATAGGAGGTCACCGACTTGCCGGAGCCGGATTCACCGACGATGGCAACCGTCTCGCCCTTGGCGACACTGACATCGATCGCCTTGACCGCCTGCACCGTGCCTCGCCGCGTGGCGAATTCGACGGTGAGGTTCTTGATGTCGAGGAGCGGGGGCGTGGTCATGGCAAGGTGCTCCCGTCATTCCGGGGCGACGCAAAGCGTCGAGCCCGGAACCCATATCCGCTGTCGGCGCAGGATGAGATACAAGCGTCACAGATATGCTGGAACCCCCTGTGGCTATGGGTTCCGGGCTCTCGCTCCGCGAGCCCCGGAATGACGCAGAGGTTCACGAGCGCGCCCATCAATTCCTCCGCTGCGGATCGACGAGGTCGCGCACGCCGTCGCCGAGCAGGTTGAAGCAGAACACCGCGGTCATCAGGGCGAGCCCCGGGAAGAAGGCGATCCACCACTCGCCGGAGACGATGAAGCTCGCCCCCTCGGCGACCATGATGCCCCATTCCGGCGTCGGCGGGCGCACGCCGAGCCCAATGAAGGAAAGCCCCGCCGCGTTCAGGATGGCGTAGCCCATGGTCAGCGACATCTGCACCGCCATGATCGGCATGATGTTGGGCACGATCTGCGTCAGCAGCAGCCGCCAGTCGGAATTGCCCGAAAGCCGCGCCGCCTGGACGAAGCCGGCCTCGCGCCGGACATTCGCCTCGGCGCGGGCGACGCGGGCATAGAGCGGGAAATTGATGATCGCGGTGGCGATGACGATGTTGGTAACGCTGTTGCCGAGCGCAGCCACGATGCCCATCGCCAGCACGAAGAGCGGGAAGGC
Source organism: Allobosea sp. (assembly GCF_030694325.1). Lineage (GTDB taxonomy): Bacteria > Pseudomonadota > Alphaproteobacteria > Rhizobiales > Beijerinckiaceae > Allobosea. The sequence goes on from NZ_JAUXYO010000242.1 coordinate 10,292, forward strand.
CATGATCGTATCGGCCAGGCGCCCGACGACCTTGTCGACCCAGCCGCCATAAAAGCCGGCCATGACGCCGGCCAGACCGCCCATCGCGAAGACGAGCGCGACCGAGCAGACCGCGATGGCGAAGTCGAGCCGCGTCGCCACGATCACTCGGCTGAAGATGTCGCGCCCGAGCTGGTCGGTGCCGAACCAGTGCCGTGCGCTGGGCGCCTGCAAAGCGGAGTTGGTGTTGCTGGCCAGCGGATCAAAGGGGACCAGCGAAGGTCCGAAGATCGCCGCCAGCAGGATCAGCGCGAAGAGCCCGAAGGCGAGCCCCGTCACGGGGTTCTCGGAGACGATATGGCGGGCATGCGCCAGCAGGCTGGTCGAGGGCGGCGCCTCGAAGCGCAGCGCGGGCGCGGCCGTGGGATCAACCTTGGTCATGTCGTTCATGCCCTCACCCCTCCAGTCGGACGCGGGGATCGATGACGCCGTAGAGCACGTCGATCATCAGGTTCAGCGCGACATAGAGGATCGCCATCGTCAGCACGAAGCCCTGGATCGGCGCATAATCGGAGGCGATCAGCGCCTCGACCGCATAGGAGCCGACGCCCGGCCAGGCGAAGACCTTCTCGACCAGCACATTGGCGCCGAGCAGGAAGGAGAACACCATGCCCAGTGTGGTCACGACGGGCAGCATCGCGTTGCGGAAGGCATAGGTGCCGATGACCTTGCGGCTGGAGAGCCCACTGGCACGCGCGGTCCGGACGAAATCGGCGCCGAGCACGGCGAGCATCGAGGCTCGCGTCATCCGTGTGATCGGTGCCAGCGAGAAGATCGCCAGCGTGATCGCCGGCAGCGCGATCTGGGCGAGCGCGGCGCGGAAGGTCGCGCCATCCCGCGCCAGCAGCGTGTCCACCAGATAGAGCCCGGTGACGCGGGCCGGCTCCGAGGCGAAGACATCGAGCCGCCCCAGCGGGGCCGGCGCCCAGCCGAGGATGAAGTAGAACACATAGACGAGCAGCAGCCCGGTGAAGAACACCGGCAGCGAAACGCCGGCCGTCGCCACGATGCGACAGAGATGGTCGATCCAGGAGCCCTGCCGGACAGCGGCGAGCACACCGAGCGGCAGCGCGACGGACATGGCGAGAAGCAGCCCCGCCAGCGTCAGCTCGGCCGAGGCCGGCAGGCGGGCCGCGAGATCGGCCGTCACCGGCTGGCCGGTCGTTAGCGACATGCCAAGATCGCCCTTCACCAGGGCGGTGACATAGGAGACGAACTGCACCGGGAGGGGCTGGTCGAGCCCGAGCTTGCTGCGGATCTCGATGATCGCCTCCGGCGAGGCGGCCGGGCCGGCGAAATAGGCCGCCGTATCGCCGGGCAGCACCCGCGTCAGCAGGAAGGTGACGATGATGACGCCGATCACCGAAGGGATCGTCGTCATCAGGCGCTGGCCGATCAGGCGAAGCATGGCGCGCGCTCCGTCATTCCGGGGCTTCGCGCAGCGAAGAGCCCGGAACCCATGAACACGAGGGTCACTGATCGAAGCGGCGGCATGGCGGCGCCTTCCCGGAGAAGAGGGTGGTCATGGGTTCCGGGCTCGGCCCTGCGGGCCGCCCCGGAATGACGGCCGTTGCACCCTCACACGCCCTTGGTCAGGTAGCGGAAGTCCGGCTCGCGGCAGGGCTGGAACTGGTAGCCGCCGATCGACTTCTGCAGCGCGACGTCATGCGTCGGCTGGTTGATCGGCACCATCGGCACCTCGGCATTGATCAGCTTGATGAAGTCGATGACGTTGGCGTCGTAGGAGGCCTTGTCGGGCGCGAAGCGGGCGGCGTCGACGAGCTTGTCCAGCGCCGGGTTCTGGTAGGCGGCGATGTTGAAGATCGAATTGTTGCCGTGCATCGTCCAGAACAGGTAGTAATCCGGATAGTCGAGCCAGCCGGCGAAGCGGTTGAGCACCATCGGATTGGTCTTCTTGGCGATCTCGGTGCGGAAATTGGCGCCCGGAACCTTATTGATCTCGACCGTGATCCCGATCTGCGAGAGCGATTCCTTGATCAGAACCGCCATCGGCTCGGCCACCGTCGCGTTGCCGGCGTCGAAATACAGCGTCGTCGAGAACGGGCCGCCAGCGGCGTCGACCAGCGCCTTCGCCTTGGCGACGTCGGTCGTGTAGGGGAAGGGCTGCGGCCAGGCGACCTTCGGGGTCGTGCCGCCGGCCATCGAGACGCCGCGGCCAAACAGCGCCGCCTGCATGATTTTCTCGTAAGGCATCACCCAGGCGACGGCCTGGCGCAGGCGCACATCCTTGAACGGGCCGACCTGCGTGTTGAGGTAGCAGCCCCAGACCCCGTTGGGGATCGGCACGCCGACGACGTTGATCTTGCCGGCGTCAGCCAGGTCCTTGAAGTCCTTCGGCGGCAGCCCGTAGGACACGTCGGCATCGCCGCGCTCGATCAGCGCCCGGCGGGTCGAGGGCGAGGCGATGTCGCGGGCGATGATCCGGCGCAGCTGCGGCAGCTTTCCGCAGGCCCAGGCGTCGTTGCGGACATAGATCGTCTCGACGCCTGGCTTCCAGCTCTCGACCTTGAACGCGCCGGAGCCGGCGATGTTGTTCTTCAGATACTCCTTCGCCCATGCGTCGCCGCCGCTATTGGCGATGGCGAGTTCGGAGTCGAACACGAAGGGAATGGTGACCGCCAGATTGGGCAGGGTCATCTTGTCCTTGCGGACGAAATCGATGCGGAAGGTCTTGTCGTCGACCGCGACGAACTGCTCGGGCTTCTCCAGCGAGCCGGCATTCATCTGCGTCGTCGCGAAGCCGCCGATCGAGACAGCGCGGTCCATCGACCACTTCACGTCCTTGGCGGTAACCGGCCGGCCGGAATGGAACTTGGCGTCGCGCAGCTTGAAGGTGGCGCTCATGCCGTCGGAGGCGACCTGGTAGCTCTCGGCAAGTTCGCCCTCGAGTTCGCCCATCGCGATGGTGTTGCCGCCCCCGCCTGGGATCGGAACCGGCTTGAAGCGCAGCAGGCGATCATAGCAGTTCAGCGACACGCCGTTCACCGGCTGCGACGAGCCGATGCCCTGCATGTCCAGGCTGTTGGGCCCGTATTCCTGTACCAGCAGCAGCGTCTCGTTGCGGCTCGGCGCCTGGGCCTGGGCCGCCCCCTTGGCGACGAAGGGAGCAGCGAGGCCTGCGGCCAGGGCGGTACGGCGCGTGATCATCGAGGTCTGTCCTTGGTTGGCAGGCGGGTAAAGGAACGGCTCAGCCCGCTTCGCTAGCAGGGAGTGTGCCAAGTCGGACGGCCTGTGATTCCAAGGACTTCTGGGCAGATCGACAATGACGACCCGGCTACTGGCGCATCATTGTATGCACGGCAGCTAAAATTGATGATCAATTAGGCAATTTGTCGAGAGCCTCCCCGCCGGGCTTAACTATTCGTTCAGTGTCGGCTGGCTCGGCTGCTCCAGCCTCGCCACCCCTTGCGCTGCGGCGAATCCAACTGTGGAGTTGTCTCGCCGGCGGCACCGGGCAGGAGAGAAGCGGATGCGCGCGCGTCAGATCGAGGTCTTTCGGATGGTGATGCGCTGCGGCACGCTCACCAGCGCGGCCGAGGCCCTGAACGTTTCGCAGCCGGCGCTGAGCCAGATTCTGCTCCACACCGAGGACGAGCTCGGCTTCAAGCTGTTCCAGCGCGTCAAGGGCCGGCTGATCCCGACGCCGGAGGCGGAGGATCTCTACCCCGAGGTCGAGCGCCTGTTCGGCGACCTCGAGGCCCTGCGCCGCCGCGCCCGCGACCTGCGTCACGGCAAGGCCGGCATCGTGCGGCTCGCCGCCTCGGCGCCCCCCTCGCTGTCGGTCGTGCCCGAGGCGCTGCGCCATTTCCGCAGCGCCCACCCCGCCCTGCGGGTGCTGTCCTATGTCGTGCCGGCCGAGATCATCATGCGCATGCTGGACGACGGCCAAGCCGGGCTCGGCATCGCCATGACCGACGAGCCGATAGCCGGCATCGACACCGAGATCATCGGGCGGACGCAAATCGTCTGCGTGCTGCCTACGGGCCATGAGCTGGCGCAGAAGGCCTCGATCGCCGCCGCCGACCTGCAGGACGAGACGCTGATCTCCTACCGCGCCACCTCCCTGCAGGGACGATTGCTGCGCGACGCCTTCGCCCGGGAGGGGCTGGCCTTCCAGCCGGAGATGGAAATCGACGTTTCCATCATCGGGCTCGCCTTCGTCCAGCAGGGGCTCGGGGTCGCGGTGGTGGATGGTCTCCTGCCCTGGCACAGTTTTCCCGGCCTCGTGACCCGGCCCTTCCTGCCTGAGGTCTCCCTGCCTCTGTGCCTGCTCACCAGCGCGCGCCGCCCCCTCTCGCGCAGCCACGATCTCCTGCGCGCCCATCTGCGCACCGCCTGCCGCGATCTCGGCCTGCTGCCGGCGCCGGATCCGGACCATAAGCCAGCCTTATAAAGCTGGATGGGCTTGGTCTTTGACGGCGAGGCGCGCGGGACCCGAGATGGCGACGCACTTCAGGGACAGGCGGATCATGAGCTGGCGTATCGGCGTCGACATCGGCGGCACCTTCATCGACTTCTGCGCCCTCGAGACCGGCACCGACCGCGTCGAAACCATCAAGGTGCTGACGACGCCGGACGCGCCCGGCAAGGAACTGCTCGACGGGCTGGCCCTGCTGCGCGAGCGCCACGGTATTGCGCCGAGTGAGGTCGTCTCCTTCGTCCACGGCACCACGGTCGGCATCAACACCATCATCCAGCGCAAGGGCAGCCGGCTCGCGCTGATCACGACGGCTGGTTTCGAGGATGTCATCGAGCTCGCCCGGCTGCGCATGCCCGAGATGTACTCGCTGTTCTGCGCCAGGCCCGAGCAGTTGATCCCGCGGGACCGCATCCGCGGCGTCCGGCAGCGTCAGCTCGCCAGCGGCGAGATCGCCGAACCGCTCGACACCGACGGTCTTGCCGCAGCCGTGGCCGCCATCCGCGCCAAGGGTATCGACGGCGTCATCGTCTCCTTCCTCCATGCCTATCGCAATGGTGCCCATGAGGCGCAGGCCAAGGCGCTGATCGCGAAGCTCGCGCCGGAGCTCTTCGTCTTCACCACCAGCGAGGTCTGGCCGGTCATCCGCGAATATGAGCGCACGACCACCGCGATCCTGAATGGCTATGTCCATCCCCGTGTCGCCGGCTACCTGACCGCGCTGGAGGAGGCCCTCGCCTCGCGTGGCGTGCCGGCAACCCCCATGCTGACCAAGTCGAACGGCGGCATCATGAATGCGCCGACCGGCAAGCGCGCCTGCGTCAACATGCTACTGTCCGGCACGGCGTCCGGCGTCATCGGCGCGGCCTGGCTGGCGGAGCAGGCGGGCGTCGGCAACGTGCTGACGCTGGACATCGGCGGCACCAGCGCCGACCTCGCGCTCATCATCGACGGCCAGCCGCAATTCGGCACCGGCGAGGTCGTCGGCGACTTCCCGCTCTTCCTTCCCAGCGTCTCCGTGACCTCGATCGGCAGCGGCGGCGGCTCGATCGCCTGGGCGGATGATTTCGGCGTGCTCAAGGTCGGCCCCGAAAGCGCCGGCTCGACGCCGGGCCCAGCCTGCTATGGCCGCGGCGGCACCCGCGCCACGGTCACCGACGCGATGGCGGCGAGCGGCTTCCTCGGCCACACCCCCCTCGCCTATGACCAGATCGGCATGGACCGTGCCCGAGCCGACGCGGTGATCGGCGATCTCGCCGGGCGCCTCGGCCAGACGCCCCAGGCCACTGCCGAGGCGATCATCGCGGTTGCGGTCTCCGAAATGTTCGTCGAGGTCAACAAGCTCGTCGCGCGCTACGGCGTCGATCTGCGCGACTTCACCCTGATGCCCTTCGGCGGAGCCGGCCCGATGCTCGGCTGCTTCCTGGCGCGCGAACTCGGCATCCCCCGCGTCCTGGTGCCGCATCGGCCCGGCGTCGTCAGCGCGCTCGGCGGGCTGATCGCCGATGTGAAGGGCGACTTCATCCAGACCGTCTTCGCTGCGGCCGTGCCGGATGCGCTTCCGCTGCTGCGCGAAGCGCTGGCGCGGTTGAAGGCGGACGGGCTGGCCTGGATCCGGCAGGACCAGGGCTACGACGGCACCGTGGTCGAAGCCTTGAGCGCCGACATGCGCTATCACGGCCAGTCCTTCGAGATCGAGGTGTCGCTCGAGGAGGCCTGGCTGCACGACGGCGACCTTGCCGCCATGACCGCCGCCTTCCACAGCCAGCATCTCGCCATCTACGATTTCAACGACCTCGGCGCCGAAGTGCAGATCGTCAATCTGCGCCTCGTCGTCAGCGGCGCGACGCCGCGTCCCCGGCCCGCACCGGCGGCCGACCAGCCGGCAGCGATGGCGGCGCCTGCGCGCCGGATCGAGGTCTGGCTCGACGGCGCCAGCCGCGAGGTCGATCTCCACCACCGCGATGCCCTGCGCAACGGTCACCGCTTCTCGGGCCCGGCCGTCGTCGCCCAACAGGACACGACGATCTGCATCCCCGAAGGCTTCGATGCGCAGGTCGATGCCCGCCTCAATCTCCACCTCATCCTGCGCAGCGAGGCCTGATCATGGTCGACAAGATCACCTTGCAGGTTCTGGCGAACCACTGCCGCGCGGCGGCCGAGAACATGGCCTACACGCTCTATCGCACGGCCCACTCGACCTTCGTCAAGGAGACCGAGGACTTCACCGTGATGGTGATGGACCGGACCGGCCGCGTCGTCGCCGTGCCGATGGATCTGGGCGCGACCTGGTATCCGGGCATGAACTACAACCGCGCGATCGAGCTCGTCGACGAATACCGGCCCGGCGACATCGCCTTCACCAACGACCCCTATAGCGGCTATCTCGCCACCCACGCGCCCGACACGCATCTGTGGAAGCCGATCTTCCACGAGGGCGAGATCGTCTGCTTCGTCGGCGGCCATGTCCACAACACGGACATGGGCGGCGCCGTGCCGGCCTCGCTCTCCCGCTCGCTGACGGAGATCCACCAGGAGGGCATCCGCTTCCCGCCGATGACGCTGATGCGCGACGGCGCCTTCGACGAGACGATCCTGCGGATCATGACGATGAACGTCCGCAAGCCCGCCCTCAACATGGGTGACCTGAAGGCGCTCGCCGGCGCGCTCAACACCGGCGAGCGCAAGATCCTGGCGATGGTCCGGAAGTTCGGCGCGAAGGGCTTCATGGACGGTCTCGACGGGCTGATGAACTATGCCGAGCATCAGGCCCGCGACATCCTGCGCGGGATGCCGGACGGCGAATATGTCTTCGCCGACTATGCCGACGAGGACGGCGTCGACGGCAATCCCTGCCGGCTGAAGCTGACGCTGACCATCAAGGGCGACGAGGCGATCCTCGACTTCACCGGTTCCGACCCGCAGCTCGGCTCCTCGCTCAACGTGCCCACAGGCTCCGACCCTCGTCACACCCTGCTGCTCGTCGGCGTCTACTACGTCCTCTACACGCTGAACCCGCAGATCCTGCTCAACTCCGGCCTGACCCGACCCTTCACCTGCATCGCGCCCGAAGGCACGGTGCTGAACCCGACCTTCCCGGCCGCCGTCGGCATGCGCAGCCTGACCTGCGCAAGGCTGCGCAGCCTGGTCTTCGGCGCCTTCAGCCTCGCGGTGCCCGAGCGCATGCCCGCCGCGCCGGCGGGCTCCAGCTCGATCGTCAACGTCATGACCACCGACGAGCGCACGCATCGCAGCGTCATCGCCGCGATCAACCCGGTCGTCGGCGGCGGCGGCGGCATGCCCCATCGCGACGGCACCAATGGCTCGGGCGCGGACGCCGCCTATCTCAAGAACACGCCGATCGAGATCACCGAGACCGAGGTGCCGATCCAGTTCACCCGCTATGGCCTGCTGCCGGATTCGGGCGGCCCCGGCCGCTGGCGCGGCGGGCTCGCCACCGTGATGGAGTTCAAGGTCTTCTCGCCGAACTCGCGCATCACCGTGCGCAACCGCGACCGTTCGATCTTCCGCCCCTGGGGCACGCTCGGCGGGCTTAGCGCCGAAACCTCGAACTTCATCATCAACCCCGGCCGGGCCGGCGAACGCATCCTCGGCAACACCGATATTGCCATCGCCGAGCCCGGCGACGTCATCCACATCCATTCACCGGGCGGCGGCGGGCGCGGCTGCCCGCTGGAGCGCGAGCCGGAGCGGGTGCGGCTCGATGTCGAGCGCGGCTATGTCGGGGTTGAAGCGGCGAAAGCGCGCTACGGCGTGGTGATCACCGACGGCGTCGTCGATGCCGAGGCGACGGCGGCCCTGCGGGCCGAGATGCGCAAGGAGGTCCATACGACCCATTTCCATTTCGGCCCGGAGCGCGACGTCTTCGAGCGCCTCTGGACGAAGGGCAATTACGACGCCCTGACGCGGCTGCTCGCGGCCCTGCCGGTCCATTGGCGCTTCTTCGTCAAGACCAAGCTCTTCGCCGCAATGCGCGAGGTGGAGAATGGCGGCGATGTCTCCGCCGCCTTCACAGCCGTGCGGCGCGACTATCCGCAGGTGCCGGAGGTCGTTTGAGCCGCACCGTCATTGCGAGCGCAGCGAAGCAATCCAGGAGCCGTCGAGCGAACCCGTCTGGATTGCTTCGCTGCGTTCGCAATGACGCGGAAAGGCCTCGCAAGCCTGGGAGCTACGATAGGCTCACCACATCTCCGGCCCGAATCTCACCGGGCGCCACCACGTCGCAATAGATCCCGAAATTGCGTCCGTAGCGCTTCACGATCGTTCGCAGCAGCTCGACATCGAGCGGCAGCCCCTCCTGTTCGAGGGTGATGAAGCCGCAGCGCCCGCAGGGCTCGCTGCCCCTCAGCACGACCTCGCCGATCCGGATCTCCCGGCCGATCCAGCCCTGCTCCGGCATCGCGTCCGCCTCGTCCGGCCAGTCTACGACGACACTGGGGCGAAAGCGCCGTTCGTCGATGACGCTCTCGGGATGGTCGCGCCCGAGACTGCGCATCGCGGCCGTGGTGATGAGATGCAGCGGCGCATGCTCGTAGCGCGGCCGGAAGCCCTCGCCGGGAACGGGATCGAAGGGCTTCAGCAGCGGCCGGAACCCGAAGACCGCCGACAGCGCCTCGATCGTTTTCGGATCGTCGGGGCCTGCCCAGCTCTCGCCATCGGCAGTGATCGCGACGCCCTCGCCGGTGAAGCGGGCATGGCCGCGCGGCACCTCGATGAAGTGCTTCTCGCGGCCGGGCGAGGCGATCCGCCCCGTCTGCGCGTCGAGCAGGCCCCAGAGGCGGTCACCCACGATGCCCGCCGGGCCGACCGGCGCCGTCTCCAGCCGCTCCCCGCCCATCGAACTGACCGGATAGCGCCAGAGCGACGCGACCGATCCCGTCACGGCAGTCTCCGTCACGGCAGGTCCATGCGCGGATCGAGAGCGTCGCGCAGGCCGTCGCCGACGAAGTTGAAACTCGTCACCGCCAGCGTGATCGCGGCGCCGGGGATGATGGCGAGCCAGGGCGCGCTCGTCAGATAGCTCTGCGCGTTCTCGAGCATGTTGCCCCAGCTCGGCGTCGGTGGCTGGATGCCGTAGCCGAGGAAAGAGATGTAGCTCTCGGCCAGGATCGCATGGGCGACGTTCAGCGTGGCCGCGACCACGATCGGCGCGATCGCGTTGGGCAGGAGCTCGCGCACCATGATGCGGATGTTGCTCGAGCCCATGGCGACCGCCGCCTGCGCGAATTCCCGCGTCCGCAGCGAGCGGATCTGGGCCTCGACGACGCGGGCGACCTCCATCCAGGAGGTCATCGCGATCAGCATCACGATCGACGGCACGGAAGGCTGGATCAGCGCCGAGATCGCCAGCAGCAGGAAGATCGTCGGGAAGCACAGCATCGCGTCGACGAAGCGCATCAGCGCCGCGCCGATCACGCCCTGATAATAACCCGCCGCGACACCGACCGCGATGCCGATCCCCATCGCCAGCACCATCGCGCAGAAGCCGACGGCCAGCGAGATCCGCCCCGCCATCAGCAGTCTCGCCAGGATGTCGCGCCCAAGCGGATCGGTCCCGAGGATATGCGGTCCCGAGAAGGGTGGCGCGAAACGCTGCCGGATGTCGATGAAGGTGTCGCTGTAAGGCAGCAGCATCGGCCCGAAGACGCAGGCGAGCGTCATCAGGATGATCGTCACCGCTCCGAAGACCGCGAGCTTGTGCCGCCGGAAGCGGCGCATGCCGCGGCTGTTCCAGAAGCCCTCCGCGCGGGCGGGCAGAGCGTCGAGCGTCGGATCGAGACTCATCGGCCGCTCCTCGCGATGCGGGGATCGGCGACTCCGTAGAGCAGATCGGCGAGCAGACTGCCGAGCAGCACCATGACGGCGGTGAACATCAGGATGCCCATCACCACCGGATAGTCGCGATAGCTGATCGAATCGAGGAAGAGCCGCCCCATGCCGGGCCAGGTGAAGACCGTCTCGGTGACGAGCGCGCCCGAGAGCAGCGAGGGCACATGCAGGCCGGTGATCGTGATCATCGGCAGCAGCGCATTGCGCAGCACATGCTTCATCAGGATCTGCCGTTCCGGCACACCCTTGGCACGGGCCGTGCGGACGAAGTCCTGGTTGATGACGTCGAGCATCGAGGAGCGCATGTAGCGGCTCCAGACCGCGGTCGAGACCAGCGCCAGAACGATGCAGGGCCCGACCAGGTGGTGCAGCCGGTTCAGGAAGGAGCCGTCGCCGATGGTGAAGCGGTTGCCCGAGGGCAGCCAGCCGAGCCCGACCGAGAAGACGTAGATCACGACGAGTCCGAACCAGAAGGTCGGAATCGACAGCGCGATCATCGTGCCGATCGTGGCGATGCTGTCGAACAGCGAATAACGCTTCACCGCGCCGATGATGCCGATCCAGGCGCCGATCAGCATGGCGAGCAGCGTCGAGCTCAGCATCAGCTCCAGCGTCGGCCCGAGATGGCCGGCGATGATGTGCAGCACCGGCTGCTGGTCGCGATAGGACAGGCCCCAATCGCCGCTCAGCATGCGCCAGAGCCACTCGGCATACTGAACCGGCAGAGGCCGGTTCAGCCCGAGCTGCTCGATGATGCGGTCGAGATCCTCCTGGTTCATCTCGCCGCCGGCCGCGAATTGCGACAGCGGCCCGCCCGGAGCCAGATGCAGGATCGCAAAGCCGATCATCGAGACGATCAGCAGCAGCAGGATCGCCTGCATCAGTCTTTGCAGAAGAAAGCCGCTCATGGCGCGCTCGGCTTCGCGGTGGAGAGGTCCGGGCGGGGGCGCGTCATGGTCTCAGCGCGCCCAGTACCAGCTGCCCATGTTCCAGGTGTTCTGGCGGGCGTTGACGTTGGGCTCGTAGCCGATCAGGCCTTCCTTGTAGCCCTCGACGGGGGCGTACTGGTAGATCGGCAGGATCGGCAGTTCCTCGCGGGCGATCTCCTGCAGCTTCCAGTAGATCGCCTTGCGCTTCTCCTGGTCGAAGGTGGTCTGTCCGTCCTTCAGCAGCTTGTCGACCTCGGCGTTCTGCCACTGCATCTGGTTGGCGCCGCTGCCGTTCTTGGCCGGGATCGCATCGGAGGCGAAGCGCGCCGCCGGATCGGGATCGATCACGGTACGGAAGGCGGTGCCGACGATCAGCGATTCGAATTTCGAGCGCGTGTAGAACTCGCCCCAGATCACCGCAGCCGGCATGTTGTTGATCGTCATCTTGGCGCCGATCTGGGCCCAGTCCTGCATCATCAGCTGCTGGGCCTGCTCGCGCAGCGCCGCGCCGGTCGTCGTCGAGACGGCAAAGGTCAGCGGGACGCCGTCCTTCATCCGCGTGCCCGAGCCCGAGCGCTTCCAGCCGGCCTCGTCGAGGATCTTGTTGGCGAGGGCAGGATCGTAGACGTGCTTGGGGAGGTTGGGGTTGTAGGCCCAGGAATCCTGAGGCGTGAAGGATTCGGTGGGGATGTGGAGACCGTAATAGATGATGTCGATGATCGCCTGCTTGTTCAGCGAGGCGTAGAGCGCCTTGCGCACCGCCTTGTCCTTCAAGACGGGATGCTCGAGATTCGGCATCAGCATTTCCAGCGAGGCGCTGGGGATCTTCACGACCTTGCGGCCCGGCAGCTTGACCGCCTCGGCATAGAAATTGGCCGGGATGCCGGTACCGATGATCAGGTCGACTTGGCCGGTGCGGAACTGCGCATAGAGCGCGGTCTGGTCGGGCACGTATTTGAGGACGGCGCGCTCCAGATAGGGGCCCTTGCCGTGGAACTTGTCGTTGGCGACGAGCTGGATGTTGTCGCCGGGCGTGCGCGTGCCCCATTTGAACGGGCCGGTACCGACGGGCGTCTGGTTGAACGGCGCGGTGTTCGGGTCGGCCGCCTTTTCGAGAATGTGCTTGGGCACGATGAAGGTGTTGGACAGCAGCGCCAGATAGGGCGCATAGGCCTTCTCCATCCGCCAGGAAATCTCCAGCGGTCCGGTGACCTTGATGTCCTTTACGAAGGCATGGCCGACGCGGGTACGGGCCTTGAAGCCCGGCGCGTTGATCAACTCGAGCGTGTACTTGACGTCCTCTGCCGTGAAAGGCGTGCCGTCATGCCAGGTGACGCCGGGACGCAGCTTGACCTTCCAGGCGAGACCGCCCTCGGAGATCCCGCCATTGGCTTCGCTGGGTATCTCCCGCGCGAGGTCGGGCATGAGATTGCCTTTGGGATCGGCCACCCACATCGTGTTGAAGATCTGCATCCAGACCGTCTCGTCGACCTCGATGCCCGGCATCAGCGGGTTGAAGGCGGTCGGCTCCTGCGACAGGCCGACGACGACCTGCCCGGTGGGTTTGGACGGCGGTGGCGGGGCCGCTTTGGTCTGGGCGCGGGCACTGCCCAGCCCCGTCGCCGCGAGCAGGCCGCCGGCGCCGAGCGCGAGCATGTCGCGGCGGTGGATCGCGGGCATCGGGAAAGCGGACGTCACGCTGCCGTCGGATATCTTGGTCATTGGAAACCCCTCTTTATGAGCGACGAGCCTGCTTCTGCGGCAGGCGATGACGGTTGGCCGATTGTCGGCCCTCCCCTCACGCTAGGCAACGTCGGCGGTATCGGACGCCGATGACCGCGGGCAGGTGCACAGATTATGCCGTTTGACGGCACGCCTTTGGCATAGGCTTCTGCCGCGATGCGGTGCTATCGAGGCCCCGTTTCCGGCCCATGCCGAAGGATCGAACGCTGCCATGTCGCCCCCGGTCACACGCATCCACAGCGACGAGACGCTGCCCGCTCAAGCCGACGTCGTCGTCATCGGCGGTGGCGTCGCCGGCATCACCGCAGCCTACAATCTCGCGAAGAAGGGCCATTCGGTCGCGGTGGTCGAGAAGGGCTATGTCGCCGGCGAACAGTCGAGCCGGAACTGGGGCTGGTGCCGCCAGCAGAACCGGGACCTGCGCGAACTTCCCCTCGCCCAGCGCGCGCTCGAAATGTGGAAGGGCATGAACGAGGAGCTCGGCGCCGACACCGGCTTCCGCCACACCGGCCTCGTCTATGTCACGACCAAGCCGTCTGACCTCGCCGCCTGGTCGGGCTGGATCGACAAGGCCCGCGAGATGCAGATGCACAGCCGCGTGCTCTCCGCCGCCGAGGCGAAGGAGATGTCGCCGGGCTCGGCCGAGAACTGGATCGGCGGCGTGCATTCCCCCGGCGACGGCAAGGCCGAGCCGTCCCTGGCGGTTCCCGCCTTCGCCGAAGCCGCGCGCAGGCTCGGCGTCACCATCCACCAGGACTGCGCGGCCCGCGGCCTCGAGACCTCGGCCGGCCGGGTGTCGGCCGTCGTGACCGAAAAAGGCACAATCAGGACCAGCAGCGTGCTCGTCGCCGGCGGCGTCTGGACCTCGATGTTCTGCCGCCATCACGGCATCGACATGCCGCTCGCCGGCGTCCAGTCGACCTCCTTCTTCACCGCGCCGATCTCCGGCCCGCCGATCACCGAGGGCGGCATCTCGACGCCCGACGTCACCTTCCGGCGCCGGCTCGACGGCGGCTACACCATCGGCATCAGTGGGCGGGGCCTGCTGCGGCTCAGCCCGCAGGGCATGATGTATGCGAGGCCGTTCTGGCGGACCTTCAAGAAGCGCCACAAGCTTCTCACGATCACCGCGGACAAGACCTTCTTCGCCGGCCCCGAGGCGCTGATGCGCTGGAGCAACGACAGCGTCTCGCCCTTCGAGCGGATGCGCACCTTCGATCCGCCGCCGCAGGAGAAGCTGATCTCCTTCGCGCTCAAGCGCATCGCCGAGATCTATCCGCAGCTCGCCGATGTGAAGATCGTGCAGAAATATGGCGGGCTGATCGACTTCACGCCCGACTGGGTGCCGGTGATCTCGCCCATCGACAAGCTGCCGGGCCTCTATGTCTCGGCCGGCTTCAGCGGCCACGGCTTCGGCGTCGGCCCGGCGGCTGGCAAGCTCGCGGCCGACCTCATCGCCGGCGACGCCCCCATCGTCGATCCCCACCCCTATCGCTACAGCCGCCTTGTCGACGGTTCGGATCTGGGCGAACCCGGGCTGATGTGAGTACGGCGTGGGGTCCTCCCCTCCACCATCTTGGATTACACGCGACGTCATCCCGGACAAGCTGCGACAGCGGCGCCGATCCGGGATCCATGCCGGAGCGCGTCCGGGAGAGGCTCAGGCATGGATCCCGGGTCTCCGCTTCGCTCCGCCCGGGATGACGCGAGGATGCCAGAACGGCCGGTGCGGCATGGATTTCCGCGGTAGCCCTCGCTAAGCGAAAAGGCTCGAATCCAACCGGAGAGACGATCATGCTGCGGACCGTGCAAGGCTGCGCCGAGGCGCTCGCGAGCGGCGCCACCACGTCGCGCGCTCTGGTCGAGGACTGCCTGGCGCAGATCGCCGAGCCGGCGGGTGAAGGCGCCCGCGCCTTCATCTCCGTTTCAGCCGAAGCCGCTCGTATCTCGGCCGATGCCCATGACGCCCTGCGCAAGGCCGGTCGCGCGCCATCGCGCTATGCCGGCATCCCCTTCGCCGTGAAGGATCTGTTCGATGTTGCCGGCGAGGTCACGACGGCGGGCTCGCGCGCGCTCGCTAACGCCCCTCGGGCGAAAGTCCACGCCCCGACGGTGGCGCGCATGCTGGCGGCCGGCTTCATCCCCGTCGGCCGCACCAACATGACCGAGTTCGCCTATTCCGGCATCGGCGCCAACCCGCATTACGGCACGCCGCTCAGCCCGTGGGACCGCGCCGCAGCCCGCATCCCCGGCGGCTCCTCCTCCGGCTCGGCGGTGGCGGTGGCCGACGGCATGGCGGTGGTTGCGCTCGGCAGCGACACGGGCGGCTCCTGCCGCATTCCCGCCGCGCTCTGCGGCATCGTCGGCTACAAGCCGACCGCGCGACGCGTGCCGCTCGACGGCGTCGTGACGCTCTCGGGCAGCCTCGATTCGCTCGGCCCGCTCGGCGCCAGCGTCGCCTGCTGCACCATTGTCGATGCGATCCTCGCCGGAGAAGTCCCTGCCCTGCCGACGCCGCGCCCGCTCGCCGGCCTGCGCCTCGCCATTCCCCGCGAGATCATGCGCGACGGCATGGACGCGACCGTCGCGGCCGCCTTCGAGCGAGCCATCGCGACGCTGTCCGCGCAGGGCGCACAGGTCAGCGAAGTCTCGTTCTCAGCCCTGCTCGACATCGCCCCCGCGATGAGCCGCGGCGGCTTCACCGGCCCGGAATCCTATGACTGGCATCGCGATCTGCTGGCCGCGAAGGCCGAACTCTACGATCCGCGCGTACGCAGCCGCATCGAAGCCGGTGCGACGATGACGGCCGCCGACTACGTTGCCCTGACCGCAGCACGCCGTCGCATCGTCGCGGCGATGGACGCGCTGACTGCACCCTTCGACGCGCTGCTGATGCCGACCTGTCCGATCGTGCCCCCGCGCATCGCCGAACTGGCCGAGGACGCGGAATACTACCGCCTCAATGCGCTTTTGCTGCGCAATCCGAGCCTCGGCAACTTCCTCGACCGCTGTGCCATCAGCCTGCCCTGCAACCGCCCGGGCGAAGCGCCCGTCGGCCTGATGCTGATGGGCGAAACCGGTGGCGACGCGGCTCTGTTCGCGATCGCCGCCTCCGTCGAGGCGGCATTGGCCGCCTGATGCGAAAATGATCCAAGGCAGCGGCGCCGAACGCCGCTAGTGGTCCGGCCTGGATCTGCCGGAGACACGCCATGAGCCCCACCATCAAGCCCATCGCCAGCGACGCCGCCCTGCCGGCTGAGGCGGATGTCGTCGTCATCGGCGGTGGCATCGTCGGCGCGGCGGCGGCCTATGTCCTGGCCAAGCGCGGCCGCTCGGTGGCCCTCGTCGAGAAAGGCGTCGTCGGCGGGGAGCAGTCGAGCCGTAACTGGGGCTGGTGCCGCCAGCAGAACCGCGATGCGCGAGAACTCCCGCTTGCGATCCGCTCCATGGAGCTGTGGGACGCACTTGCCAGCGAGATCGGCGAGGATACCGGCTTCCGCCGCTGCGGGCTCGTCTATGCCACCAATGACGCCGCGCAGATCGCCCAATGGGAGCGCTGGCGCGAAACGGCGAAGCAGTTCGGCGTCGAGACGCGGATGCTGACCGGGCCGGAAGCCTCCGCCATGACGGCGGGCACCGGCCGCAACTGGCTCGGCGGCGTGCATTCCGTGACCGATGGCAAGGCCGAGCCGGCGCTTGCCGCGCCGGTGCTCGCTCTGGGCGCCCGCCAGCATGGCGCGACGATCCATCAGGGCTGCGCCGCGCGCGGGCTCGACGTGACCAACGGCACCGTCACCGGCGTCGTGACCGAGAAGGGTACGATCCGCACCCAGTCGGTCATCCTGGCGGGCGGCGCCTGGGCCTCGGGCTTCTGCCGCCATCACGGCGTCGTCTTCCCGCAGGCCAGCGTCCGCGTCACGAGCCTGCGCACGGAAGTGGCGCCGGCCTGGCTCGACGCCTTCTACACGCCCGAGATCGCCCTGACCCGCCGGCTCGACGGCAGCTACACCATCGCCATCAGCGGCAAGGGCACGCTCGAATTGACGCCGCAGGGCATCCGCTTCGCCCGCCAGTTCATGCCAATGTTCGTCAAGCGGCTGAAGGCGGTCGAGTTCGGCATCGGTTCTTCCTTCTTCCACGGGCCGGAAGCCCTGGGCGGCTGGACGCTGGACAAGGAAACCCCGTTCGAGCGCATCCGCGTGCTCGATCCCGCGCCCAGCCGCAAGGCGATCGCGACGCTGCTGGAGCGCGCCCATGCGCTGGTTCCGGCGCTGCGCAGCGTCGCCGTGCGGGAAAGCTGGGGCAGCTATATCGACTCGACGCCCGATGCCGTGCCGGTGATCTCGCCGACCGTCGGGCTAAAGGGCCTCGTCCTGGCCGCCGGCCTCAGCGGCCACGGCTTCGGGCTGGGCCCCGGCGCCGGCCATCTCGCCGCCGATCTCGCCACCGGCGACACCCCGATCGTCGACCCCCGCCCCTTCCGCCATGCCCGCCTTCTCGACGGGTCGCAGGGCGAGGTCGGCGAGTTCTGAGGCGCCCACTGACTCTGTCTCTGCGCCGGTCATTCCGGGGCAGGCCGCAGGCCTGAGCCCGGAACCCATGAACACCACGGCCCCGAGGATGAAGCGGCCGCATCGCGCCGAGTTCTGACGCGACGGCGGATATGAGTTCCGGGCTCGCCGCTGCACGGCGCCCCGGAAAGACGGACAGGCTACCCGCTACCAGCATGGCAATCCGTGCTGCCGATGCCGGGTCGATCGGCAGAATCTTGGGCCGCCGGCCCGCAAATCCGCGCCCGACGTCGCACCCTCCCGCTAGTCTTGGCTCATCGGCGGCGATGTCCGCCCTTTCGAGAGAGCGAGCGGACCATGACCATCTGGCGGCCGAAATTCATCACCTTCGACTGCTACGGCACCCTGATCTATTTCGAGATGGGGCCAGCCGCGCGTCGCGTCTACGGATCGCGCCTGTCGCCGGCACAGATGGACGCCTTCGTCGAGGATTTCAGCAGCTATCGTCTCGACGAGGTGCTCGGCCCCTGGAAGCCCTATCCCGACGTCGTGCGCAGCGCCGTCGCGCGCACCTGCAAACTGCACGGCTTCGCTTATGACCCGGCCGACGCCCAGGCAATCATCGACGAGATCCCGACCTGGGGTCCGCATCCGGACGTTCCGGCCGGCTTGGCCAAGGTGGCGAAGGACATTCCCCTCGTCATCCTCTCGAACTCGATGACCGACCTCATCCCGCATTCCGTGGCGAAGCTCGGCGCGCCCTTCCATGCCGCCTACACGGCGCAAGAGGCCCAGGCCTACAAGCCCCGCATGCAGGCCTTCGAATACATGTTCGACCAGCTCGGCTGCGGGCCGCAGGACGTGATGCACTGCTCGTCCAGCTTCCGCTACGACCAGATGACCGCCTATGACATGAAGATCGCCGCCCGCGTCTTCGTCAATCGCGGCCACGAGCCGTCGAACCCCTATTACAGCACGCATGAGATCAAGGACATCGGCGGCCTGCCGGCTCTGGTCGGGCTCTGAACCGATGACCGATTTCGCGCCGGACTCGATCGCCTTCTCGACCGGCCACTATATCGGCGGCGAGGTCGTCGAGGCGGGCGAGCGGATCGCCGTCTCGCGACCGTCTGACGGCGCGACTTACGCCGATCTGCCGATCGCCGATGCCGAGACCGTCGACCGCGCCGTCACCGATGCGACGAAGGCGGTCGCGGCGAGCGGCTGGGCGACGCAGCCGCCACGCGAGCGCGCCCGCGCCCTGCGGCGCTGGGCCGATCTGATCGAGGAGCGCGCGGTCGAACTCGGCCGGCTCGAGGCTGTTGGCTCGACGCGGCCCATCGCGCAGGCGGTCACGGGCGACGTCGCCAGCGTTGCCGAGGGCATCCGCTTCTTCTCCGAATGGGCCGACAAGCTAGGCGGCGAGGTCGCGGCCACTCGGCATGACCATCTCGGCCTGATCGTCTCGGAGCCCTATGGCGTCGTCGGCGCGATCACGCCCTGGAATTTCCCGCTCAGCATGGCCTCCTGGAAGGTCGGCCCGGCGCTCGCCGCCGGCAACGCCATCGTGCTGAAGCCCTCGGAGCTGACGCCGTACTCCACCCTGCGGCTGGCGGAACTCGCCGTCGAGGCCGGCATCCCCGCCGGCATCTTCAACGTCGTCCAGGGCAATGGCGTCGTCACCGGCGATGCGCTCTCGCGACACCCCGGGATCGCCAAGCTCTCCTTCACCGGCTCGACCCGCACCGGCATCGCTGTGATGAAGGCCGCCGCCGAAACCGGCATCAAGCCGGTGACGCTGGAGCTCGGCGGCAAGAGCCCGCAACTCGTCTTCGCCGATGCCGATCTCGACAGGGCCGCCGCCTGCATCGCGGGCTCCCTGCTCGCCAATGCCGGCCAGGCCTGCGTCGCCGGCTCGCGGCTGATCGTTCAGCGTTCCGTGATGGACGAGCTGGTGGCGCGGCTGCAGGCGCGGCTGGCCACGGTCGCGCCCGGCCCGACCTGGAAGGCCGCGACGGGCTATGCGCCGATCATCTCGGAGACGCAGGCGCGGCGCATCGACGACATCCTCGCCCGCAGCAGGGGGCAGGGCGCGGAATGCCTGCTCGGCGGCGGGCGCATCGAGGGTCATGGTGGGGCCTTCTACCAGCCGACGCTGCTCGCCGGTGTGACCGCGCAGACGGCGGCGGTGCGCGAGGAGATCTTCGGGCCGGTGCTGACCATCCAGGCCTTCGACGACGAGGCCGAGGGGCTGAGCCTCGCCGACCACCCCGAATACGGGCTCGCGGCCGGCGTCTACACCGCCGATCTCGGCCGTGGCCTGCGCGCCATGCGCGCGCTGAAGGCCGGCACCGTCTGGATCAACCGCTACAGTCGCACGCTCGACTTCATCCTGCCGACCGGCGGCTACAAGACCGCCGGCATCGGCAAGGACCTCGGCCGCCAAGCGGTGGAGGCCAATCTGCGCCACAAAACGGTGTTGATCGACATCGGCGGGTGACCACCGTTCAGGCTTCTGCGGCCCTCATCCTGACGAGCCGCGCAGCGGCGTCTCGAAGGATGCTTCAGAGGGTGCCGGAACCTCCTGAACCATCCTTCGAGACGCGGGCGTTCGCCCGCTCCTCAGGATGAGGGCTGAGGGTCGGCAGGAACCTCCTCAGTGCCGCCAGTCCTGATATTTGTAGTACATCCCGACGAAGGGCAGGAACCAGGGCGGGCCAAAATGGCCGGGCACCACCGGCCAGTCGAGCCCGGCGAGCGGGTTGGCCGCCGCATCGCCGCCCATCACCCGCGCCATGATCTGCCCCATATGCACCGACATCTGCGTGCCGTGGCCGCTATAGCCGGTGGCGTAGAACACGCCTTCGCGCTCGCCGGCCCGCGGCAGCCGGTCGGCGGTCATGTCGACGAGCCCGCCCCAGCAATAGTCGATCCGCGTCTGAGCGAGCTGCGGGAACAGCTCCAGCATCCGCGCCTTCAGGATGCCGCCGCTCTTGGCGTCCGATGCCGGGCTCGACAGGGCGAACCGCGCCCGCCCGCCGAAGATCAGGCGGTTGTCGGGCGTCAGCCGGAAGTAGTTGCCGATGTTCATCGTCGTCGTCGCGGTCCGGCGCGTCGGCATGATCGAGGCGGCGAGATTGTCCGAGAGCGGCTCTGTCGCGATGATGAAGCTGCCAACCGGCACGATGCGCCGGCGCAGCCAGGCGAAAGGCCCCTGCCGCGAAGCGCCGGTCGCGAGCAGCACCTGCTTGGCCTCGAGCGCCCCGCGCGTCGTGACGACGCGATGCGCCTGCCCGGCGATCCGCTGGAGCGACGTTACAGCAGCGCCTTCATGAATTTGCGCCCCTGCGCGGGCCGCGGCCTCCGCCAATCCGACGCCGAAACGGCCCATATGCATATGGCCGCTGCGCGGGAAGACGAGCCCGCCATGAAAGCCGGACGAGCCGATCTCGCTCTGGACATCGCCTGGCGCCACCACCGCGAGGTCGGGCTCGACGGTGGCCTTGAGCAGCTCGGCGCTCTTCTGCAGCTTGGCGAAATGCCCCGGTTTGGCCGCGAGCTTGATCTTGCCGGTGCGGGTGAAGTCGCAGTCGATCGCCTCCTCCCTCACCAGCGCCTCGACCGTGTCAACGCCGGCGTCGAAGACGCGATAGAGCGCGCTCGCCCGCTCGATGCCGATCTGCATCGCCAGCCCGCCGAGATCATGCGCGAGGCCGTTGTTGCAATGGCCGCCATTGCGGCCCGAGGCCTCGCCGACGACGCGCCCTGCTTCCAGCACGGCGACGCGCGCCCCTGCCTTCGCCAGGCTGCGCGCCGCCGAGAGACCGGTGAAGCCGCCCCCGATCACCGCGACATCGACCTGCCCTTCGAGGGGTTCCGTCGAACCGGACGTGAAGCGCGGCGCGGAGGCCAGCCAAAAGGGTTCGAGCTTCATCGCAAATCGGCCTCGGTTGGAAGCAGGGCCCGGCCGGCGCCCGCGCGCAAGCGCGCGAGGCAACCGCGCCGGGGCGGGGAACACGCAGCTTGCACGACCCTAACCTGCTGTATTGTATGAATTATGCTATTCCCGAGCAGCCTCCGCGGCCCTATGATCGGGACTTCCCGTGAGGCACAGGCCTTGGCTTACAAAACGGCAAAGCGCCGGCTCGGCTACGAGATCGCCATCAGGCCGATGGCGGAATCCGATCTCGACCAGTTGCATCAGCTGTCGATCGGCGTCGGCTGGCCGCATCGTCCGGAGGACTGGCGCCTCGTTATCGGGCTCGGCCACGGCATCGTCGCTTGCGACGCGATTGGGCGGGTGCTGGGCTCGGCGATGTGGTGGCCCTTCGGCGAGCGCTTCGCGACCGTCGGCATGGTCATCACCTCGCCGCGGCTGCAGGCGCAAGGCGCCGGGCGCGAACTGATGGAGATGATCTTTGCGCAGACCGGCTCCCGCGATCTGCGCCTGACCTCGACCAAGGCGGGCTACAGGCTCTACCGCTCGCTCGGCTTCGAGCCGATCGGCCGCATCTTCCAGCATCAGGGCAAGGCTCTGCCGCCCCATGGGCCTGTCGCCGCCGCGCCCGGCCTGCGCCAGGTCGTTCCCGGCGATCTCGATGCGCTCGCAGCCCTTGATGCAAGCGCCTATGGCGCCGACCGGCGGCAGGCTATCGCCGCAGCACTGCTTTTGGCCTCGGTGGGCACGCTCGTGGAGCGCGATGGCGCGGTCGTCGGCTTCGCGCTTTGCCGCCCGTTCGGCCGCGGCCATGTCGTCGGACCGATCGTCGCGGAGGATGACGCGATGGCGATCGCCCTGCTCACGCCGCATGTCGAGGCCCATCAGGGCGCCTTCCTGCGCGTCGACACCGCCCAGGAACAGGGCGCCTTCGGCGCCTTCCTCGAATCCTGCGGCCTGACGATCTTCGACACGGTCACCCCGATGATCCGTGGAAGGGCACATGGCCCAAGCGGCTGCGCGCGCATCTACGGACTGGTCAACCAGGCGCTGGGCTGAGCCCACCCGTCATTGCGAGCGCAGCGAAGCAATCCAGGGGACGTCGAGCGGGCGGCCGGCTGGATTGCTTCGCGGCGCTCGCAATGACGGGTCAGAGACCCGGATCGCTCACACGTCGAAGAGCACCGGCAGCGGATATCCCGGCTTCTGGATCGGCGACTTGATCACGACATAGCTGAAATATTTGGAGATGCCGATATTGCGGTCGAGCAGGGTCTCGATCAGCGACTGGTAATGCGTCAGGCCTCGGGTGACGAACTTGACGAGATAATCGTAGCCGCCGCTGACCATGTGGCACTCCACCACCTCGTCGACCCGGCGCAGCGCCGTCTCGAAGCGGATGAAATACTCCTTGGTGTGGTCGGCCAGCGTCACCTCGGTGAAGACGGTGATCGTCTCGCCGAGCTTCTGCAGGTTGATCGTCGCGCCATAGCCGGAGATGAACCCCGCCTGCTCCAGCCGCTTGACCCGCAGCAGGCAGGGACTCGGCGAAAGGCCGACCGCATCGGCCAGATTGACGTTGGTGATCCGGCTGTTGTTCTGCAGCTCGATCAGGATCTTCATGTCGATGCGGTCGAGCCGCACGCCCGGTGTCACGTCGAAAGCCTCACCCCAACCCCGGCGCGCGGCCCTCGCGGAGCCGCCGCCGTCGCGTCAACCTAGACCGTCGGCGCCTCCGGGCAAAGCAAGGATCACGCCGCCCTCACGCTGCCTTGGCGGTGACCAGCGCGGCCTGAACCTCCGGCAGATCGAGCATGTCGTCGAGCGTCTGGCACAGACGCGAAACGATCAGGTCGATCTCGCTCTCGCTGCAGCAGAGCGGCGGCGCGAGCCCGATGATGTCGTCGGCAAAGGCGCGGAAGATCACGCCGTTGGCGTAACCGCGGGCGAAGAGATGGTCGGCCAGCTTGACGCTGCGCGGCAGCTTTTCCTTGCTCGCCTTGTCGGCGACGAGCTCGATCCCGGCCAGAAGGCCGCGCGCCCGCACTTCGCCGACGAGCGGATGGTCGGCCAGAGTCGCGAGCTTCTTCTCGAAATAGGCGCCGACGCGCTGGCCATTGGCCAGGATGCCGCCCTCGTCGTAGAGCCGAAGCACTTCGAGCGCGACTGCGGCCGAAACCGGATGGCCGGAATAGGTCTGGCCATGGCCGACCGGGCCGCCCTCGGGTGCGTTGTCCTTGATGCCGCGATAGATCTTTTCGCCGAAGGCGAGCGCGCCGAGCGGCGCGTAGCCGGAGGTCAGCCCCTTCGCCATCGTCATCAGATCGGGCACGACGCCCTCCCCCTCGCAGGCGAACATCGGCCCCGTCCGGCCGAAGCCGGTGATGACCTCGTCGGCGAGGAAGAGGATGTCGAGCTCAGTGGCCGTGTCACGCATCGCCTTGAGCCAGCCCTTCGGCGGCACGATCACGCCGCCCGAGCCGACCACCGGCTCGCAGAAGAAGGCTGCGACATTGTCCGCGCCCAGTTCCGCGACCTTGGCGCGCAGCGAGGCGACGCTGGCCGCGATCACCGAGGCGTCGTCGGAGCCCGTCGGATTGCGATAGGCGTAAGGTGCCGCGACATAGTGCCGGACATGGGCCGGGAAGTCGAAATTCGCATGGAAGGCCGGCAGCGCGGTGACGCCGGCCCCGGTCGAACTCGAGCCGTGATAGCCGCGCTCGAGCGAGAGGATCGCCTTCTTCGTCGGCCGTCCGGTGACGTTGTAGTAGAACTGGATCAGCCGCAGCGCGCCATCGATCGCGTCCGAACCGCCCAGCGAGAAATAGATGTGGTTGAGGTCGCCCGGCAGGAGTTCGGCGAGCTTGGCGGCGAGCCGGATCGCGGGCTCGCTGCCGAAGGAGAAATAGCCGGTCGCATAGGGCAGTTCGCGCATCTGCGCTGCGGCGGCCTCGACGATGCTCTCATGCCCGTAGCCGACATTGACGCACCACAGCCCGGCGAAGCCGTCGATCAGCTCGTGCCCTTCCGAATCCGTGATGAAGGCGCCCTTGGCCGACTTCATGATGGTGACGCCGCGTTTCTCGTGCCCGGCCCAGTTGGCGACGGGATGGACCCAATGGAGGCGGTCGAGCGCTTCGAGCGAATTGACGGTCATGGCAGGCTCCTGCGGCGCAGATCGATGGTGGCTTCGTGAGGTTCAGGCGGCGCTCTGGAGCGAGGCCTCGGACCCCGGTCGCCGCCGCGGCATCCCACCCATCTCGCGCAGATAGCGCCCGGGGGTCATACCGCAGATGTTTTTGAAATGGCGCGAGAAATGGCTCTGGTCGAAGAACCCGGCTTCCGACGCCGCCAGCGCCATCGGCACACCGTCACGCAGCAGCCGCTTCGCATAGCCGATCCGGCGATGGCAGATATAGCGATGCGGCGTCAGCCCGACCTGGCGCCGGAACACCGTCACGAAGCGGCAGACACTCAGGCCCGCCAGCGCCGCGAGATCTTCGAGATAGATCGCATCGGTGAAATGGCGCTCGATATGCCCCAGCGCGCGCCGGATGCCATGGCTGGCGGGCAGCGCGGACACCGTCATCCCGCTCTCGTGCAGGGCTGGCTCGACCGGGACGGGCTCGTGCATGGACCTTTCGACCTCCGCGGATGGTGTCTTCATCCTGGCCAAAGGTTAGACCGGGCCCGAGCCCTGTCGGCGCGGCGTTGGGCGCCCGTCGTGACACGACCTGCCCAATTCGCCACCGCCGGCAGCAGATCGTGCTTCGCCCTGGGGAAGGCGGAGCGGCGGCTCAGTAGCCGCGCTTGCGGTCGACCGCGCCCAGCAGAGGCTCCCCCGCCTTGTGCCGACGCAGATTCTCCAACACGAGATCCACGGCCGTCTCCGGCTGGGTCATGCTGGCGACATGCGGGGTCAGCAGCACCTTGGGATGGCTCCAGAGCGGGTGGCCAGGCGTCAGCGGCTCGGGCGTGCAGACATCGAGCACCGCGGCCGAGATCTGGCCGCTCTCGAGGGCTGCCAGCAGCGCCTCCTGGTCAAGATGCCCGCCCCGGCCGACATTGACGAGCCGCGCGCCCTTCGGCAGTTGCGCAAAGAGTTCCGCGCCGAGCATGCCGCGCGTCTCCTCCGTCAGAGGCAGCAGGCAGACGAGGATGTCGGTACGGCCCAAAAAATCCGGCAGGGTCTGCGTGCCTGCAAAGCAGTTCACGTCCTCGATCTCGCGCCCGGAGCGGCTCCAGCCGGAGACCTGGAAGCCGAGCGTCCTCAGCATCCGGCAGCAGGCCTCGCCCAGCATGCCGAGCCCGAGCACGCCGACGCGCCGCGTCGAGGCCGGCCGAACCCGGATCTGCTGCCATATCTCGGCCCGCTGCTGGCCGACATAGTCGATCAGGTCGCGATGCAGCCCGAGCACCGCCATCGAGACATATTCGACCATGCCGTCGACGATCCCGCTCTCGATCATGCGCGCCACCGGCAGGTCCGGCGGCAGCTTCGACAGATCGAGATGGTCGACCCCGGCCCCCGAGGACATCAGCAATTCGAGATTGGGAAAGCGCTCGGCCAGGTCGTCCGGCGGCATCCAGGCGACGAAATAGCGGATTTCCGCCGGATCGCCGATATCAGGCCAGATCCGGAAGGGAAGATCCGGCGCCTTCTCGGCGAGAATCTTGGCCCATTCAGCGCCGCGGGCGGGGTCCGATTTGTAGAGCAGTGCCATTCCTGTCCCCTCAGCCCAGTGCCTGGCTGGCCAGCGTATAGCGACGCACAGGTCCCGCCGGCCGCGGCAGGCTGCCGCGCACCATGCTGTTGACGCTGTCGACCGGCTTCAGCCCCGCTGCCATCACCATCTCGGCGAGCGACGAGCCGTCATCGACATCCACCCGCACGAACTGACCCTGCCGCGCCTGCAAGCCATGCGCCAGCAGCGCCCGCGCATCCGCGAGGTCCGCGGCCACCACGGGACCGATCACGAGGCCCCGACCGAAGCGGCGCACCATGCTGAAGCCTGCGACCTCGCCGCCGCGCATCAGCACGGTCCCCTCGCCCGCCTCCAGCACCGCCCGCAGCAGCCGCCCGCGCGGCAGGCCTGTGGCCGCCTGGTCGAGTTGTTCCAGCACCGGTAGATCGGCCAGCGCAGCCGGGCGGAGCGTGGTGCCATCGACGAGAGCGAGGATGGGATCGGCGCCGACCTCGCCCTGATATTGGCGGATCGCTCCGTAGACGACGAATCCGAGCTTCTCGTAGAGCGGCTGGCCGGGAACGGTGGCGTTCAGCAGGAGCGAGCGCCCCTCCGTCTGCGCGAGCAGGGCCTGCATCAGCCGCCGCCCGAGGCCGCCGCCCTGATGCTCCGGAGAGACGATGATCATGCCGAGCGTCGCATGATCCTCGCCATAGGGCCACCACAGCGCCGTCGCCACCACCTCCTCACCGACCGTCGCGACCACCCCGCGACCAAGCCCGATCGCCATCGCCCAGTCCTCGACGCGGTGCGGCCAGCCCACCGCACGGGCCAGACCGGCACCGGCGGCGGCAACGGCCGGCTTGATGTCGCGCAGCAGGGCCGCTTCCCGGATCAGCGTGTCGCCCATCAGCCGACGCTCTCCTGAACGACGTAGACCTTCGCCACATGCACGCGGCTGGTCCAGGCACAGGGCGCGCCCTGCGGCACGAAGACGGTCTCGCCCTTAGCCACGGTGAGGACGGTGCCGTCCGCCATGGTGAGATCGACCGAACCCTCCAGGATGTGCATCAGCTCGGCCAGGCGGTGCGGCCGCGAGATCCGGGCATAGGGTGTCGAATCCCACAGGCCCGCGCGAAGCTGAACCGCCTCGTCGGTGAAGACATTGTGGCTGCGGCATTGCGGCGCCGGACCGAGAAGAACCTCGGGAGACGGTGGCGTCGAGGGCGACAGCGGCAGATCCCGGGTGATCGGCGTCGCACCCGGCAACGCGCTCATGCCGGCCGTCTGCGCATGGAAGGCGAAGAAGCTGCCCGGTGCCGCCTCGACACGCAATTTCGTGCCGCGCCCGATCACCACCGCTGCGTGAGCCCCGACGGTGAGCGCGGGCGCGCCCTCGACCGACAGCGTCAGTTCGCCCGCCAGCACCACCAGCGTCTCGGTATGCGGGAAGGCGGCGATCGCGACGGTGCCCGAAAAGGCGCATCTGCCGGCAGCCGCGGCCTCCGACCGCCAGGCGATCTCGCGGCCCGCCGCGAAGGGATCGGCCGGGCCGAGCCCCTGGCCTGGGGCGGAGGCGGGCGGCGCGGACATCGCGCGGTGGAGCATCACGAGGGCGGGCGTCGTCATGGGCGGGGCGGTCCGTCGCTGTCGTTTCGGAGCGTCCAGCCGCTAAGGCATTCAGGCTCTGAGGGATTGCACTATCTTTTCGGTCCCCTCTCAGACGGCCCGGCTGTAACGCCGCGCCGGCTGGTCGATATGCGCGTCGAAGGCCGAGGCGACCTTGCGCACCAGGAGCCGTGCCCGCTCCGGCAAGCGGATGACGGTACCGTCCTGATCCACCATCCCGTCCTGAACCAGCGGCGCGAGCCGGGCAATCGACGGCGCCAACTGCTCCGGATCGGCGCCATGGCGCGCGCAGACCGCCTCGACATCGACCGAAAGGTCGCACATCAGCCGCTCGATCAGGTCGGCCCGCAGCCGGTCGTCGTCGCTGAGTCGGTAGCCACGCACCGTCGCCAGCCCTCCCTCGCGGACGCGCTCGCCATAGCGGCCGGTGACGACCTCGTTCTGGACGTAGCCCTGCGGCAGCCGCCCGATCGCGGAGGCGCCGAAGCCGATCAGCGCCTCGCAGCCATCGGTGGTATAGCCTTGGAAATTGCGCCGCAGCTGCCCGCTGCCGAGCGCCTGCGCCATCTCGTCGCCGGGTCGGGCGAAATGATCGAGACCGATGCGCACATACCCGGCCGCGACGAGGTGCTGCGCCATCGCCTCCGCCTGCTCGTGACGTGCCGCGCCATCGGGCAGATCCGCCAGCGCAATCCGCTGCTGGTGCTTCTTGAAGTCCGGCACATGGGCATAGCCGAAGATCGAGAACCGGTCCGGCGCCATCGCCAGGCAATGCTCGACCGTCTCGATGCAGGAGGCCGTGCTCTGGCGCGGCAGTCCGTAGATCAGATCGAGATTGACCCCGCCGATGCCGGCCTCGCGCAGTTGCGCGATGACCGCGGCGGTCCGATCGACGCTCTGGACCCGGTTGATCGCGCGCTGGACGTCCGGATCGAAGCTCTGCACACCGAGGCTGGCGCGGTTAACCCCGGCCTCACGCAGCGCCTCGATCATCGCCGGCGAGAGATGGCGCGGGTCGATCTCGACGGCGATCTCGGCTTCTGGGTGTAGCGAGAAGCGCGCCCGCAACAGCGCGACGAGATCGACGAAATCCTCCGGCGCCAGGATGGTCGGCGTGCCCCCGCCGAAATGGACATGGCGCACGTCCAGCGGCGTCCGCAGACGCGCCGCGAGCGCCTCGATCTCCTGGCGCAGGACACTCAGATAGGCGCCGATCGGCGAATCGCGGAGCGCCACCGTCGTGTGGCAGCCGCAATACCAGCACATCGACCGGCAGAACGGGACATGCAGATAGAGCGAGCCCTTGGCCGTCGAGGGCAGCGCCGAAAGCCAGTCGCCGTAGCAATCGCCGTCGACATCCGCAGCGAAGTGCGGTGCCGTCGGATAGCTCGTATAGCGCGGCAGGCGTTCGTCGAGATAGCTCGTCCCAGGCGCTTGCACGGCCGTTTCCCCCTGCGCCGGTCGACCGGCTCGGCGGAGAAACATAAGCGGCGCCGCGCGCCCGTCTTTGCGCTAGAGCAAGTCGCGGCGCCGGCTCAGCGACTCAGACCAGCCCGCCATCGACATGCAGCGTCTGGCCGGTGATGTAGGACGCCTCCGTCGAGGCGAGAAAAGCGATCGCGGCAGCGACCTCCTCCGGAAGGCCGCGCCGCCCCATCGGGATGATCGCTTCCATCCGCGCGATCGCCTCGGCGGAAAGCTTGCTGCCCTTGCCCTCGTCCTTGCGGATCAGCCCGGGCGCGACCGCGTTCACCGTGATGCCGTCGGGCGCCAACTCATGCGCCATCAGCCGCACGGTGGTCTCGAGCGCGGCGCGGCTCGCGGCGGTCGCGGCGAAAGGCTGCATGTCGGTGCGCAGCGCATGCGCGACGAAGGAGGAGGTCGCGACGATGCGCCCGCTGCCGCCGGCCTTGAGCAGAGGGCGCGCCAGCCGGGCCAGCCGCAGCAGCGCGACGACGGAATCCTCGACGGCACCGCGCAGTTCCGCCTCGGCCAGATCCATGATGCCGCCCTTGCGGGCATGACCCGCCACGGCGGCGATGGCGTCGAGACGGCCGAAGCGCTGATCGGCCAGCGCCACCGCGCGCTCCGCGGTCGCGGCCTCGGCGATGTCCCCCATCAGGGTGGCGACGACGGCGCCCGCCTCGCCTGCCGCGGCCGCGACCGCCGCGAGCCCGGCCTCGTTCGAGCCCGTATGCAGCACGAGCCCGACGCCGGGCCCTGCCAGCCGCAGCGCGGTCGCCCGGCCGATTCCGCTCGCCGCACCGGTGACGAGATGGATGCGCTCAAGGGAGACCATCGGCAGAAGGAACCTTTGCTGTGGTCTCGGACCGAATTGGCGGTTCGAGGGCGGGGTGGGCCGGGCCGGACAAGTCTGCGAATACTGATACGATTGAAATCGCTCTATGATTTCATCAGGCATCTCTTTTGCGCAAGGGGCACGAGCTCAAGCCTCCGACGTCCGCGGTCACTGAACGCGGGGCGACTCCGGTTCGCAACTCCCGTGACGTTGCCCTCCGTTTTTGTCCAGCGCTGAGTTCGTTTCCGGCGGTTGTGGAGCCCGTCCGGGCTGGTGACGCGTTGAGCTCCGACGCTGTGCTTGTCGCACAGCTGTATCGAAGCGGCGTTACAGTATTCTGGATAATTCCGCGCTGATCAGTCGAGCCGTTTCACGGACTAGCCTTCCGCATAGTTCGTGGCGCCGCTCGTCATGCCGGTAGACCGGCATGCTGATGCTGACCGCGCCGACCGGCTCCCGTGCGCGGTTGAAGATCGGGCTACCGAAACAGCGGATGTCCGGCTCGTTCTCCTCGTCGTCGAATGCGAATCCCTGCTCGCGCGTCCGCTTCAATTCGTCCAAGAGCCCAGCGGGCGTCGTATAAGTCTTGGCGGTGTAGCGCTTCAGATCGAGGCCCTTGAGGACGTCCCTCAGTCGTTCGTCGGTCAAACCAGACAGCCACG
This sequence comes from Allobosea sp., assembly GCF_030694325.1. Lineage (GTDB taxonomy): Bacteria > Pseudomonadota > Alphaproteobacteria > Rhizobiales > Beijerinckiaceae > Allobosea. The sequence continues at coordinate 41,014 of NZ_JAUXYO010000242.1, forward strand.
CCTTACCCACGGAGGTCGAATGCAGTTCGACCTGGCCACCGATGCTCGTTTTCATCTGCACCCTGTTCGAGCCGACGAGTTTGTCGATGTAGACCATTTGCCCGTTGCTCGGCACGGCGAGATGCACCGTCTCGTCGGTCGCGTCGCGAAGCGAAACGAGGAAATCCCTCGAAATCGTCCGCAGATCGGAATCCTCCCAGGTCTTTGCCGCGAACTGAAGGAGACGCGGCCCTAACCGGAACGTGCCGCCGTCCTCTGCCTGCGTGACCAGACCCTCCGCGATGAGCGCGGAAACGAGACGATAGGTCGTGCCCCGGGGAAAGGGCGCGCGCTTCGTCAACTGGGCAATGTTCAAAGCTCCGGGCGCGTCGGCAATGATCTGCAGCACTGTCATGAACTTCGTGAACGAGGCCGCTCCCTGCACGGAAGCAGACGCCTTGTCCTCGCGCACCTCTGTCGGCTGACCTTTGCTCATCACGTCTCCTCGGAAGCTTGACACCACAGCATCAAGGCCGTTAGATAATTGGACAAAATGTCCACATTGTAGGCAGTTTTCGCATCTCGGTTCTAGCTGGCTGATCGATGACGATCAACGGAAATCACCGGAAAACCGCATGTGACCGTGATGGACGTCGATACTCTGTGAGTAAACGCAGAGATAATCTGGGAGGATAGGCAATGTCGAAAAAGGGATACTGGATTGCATTGGTCGACATTGCCGACCTTGAAGGTTACAAAGGCTATATGGCTCTGAACAAAGCCGCTTTCGAAAAGTATGGAGCGTCCTTTGTCGTTCGCGCGGGCCAGGGCCAGATCATGGAAGGTCCATCGGCGAACCGCTGGGTCGTGATCGAATTCAAAGACTACGAGACCGCTCTCGCCTGCTACAACTCCCCCGAATATCAGGTGGCAATTCAGGCCCGCGAGAAGCACGCCAAGGCTCACTTGGCCGTGGTCGAAGGTGTCTGAAATCCCAGGCCCCTGTCCGCACGGCGGGGGTTTGTCTCCTTCATCTGGCGCGCAGTTCGACTGACAGGCTGAGCTTGGCCTCGCTCGACCACCTGGGTGGTCGTGCTTCGCCTGAGGCTTGCCGATGACCGTCGGAGCGCGGCGAAAGTCGCCGCGGGCGCGCGCAACCTTCGGGAGCGCCCATGTCCTCAGCATTGCGATGGCTGTTCAAGGCTTTCGACCTCTTCGTCGTCCTCGGCATGGCTGTCATCAGCCTGCTGATCTTTGCCAATGTGGTGCTGCGCTACGGCTTCAGTTCGGGCATTCCCTTCGCCGTCGAGGTGTCCCGCGTCGTCCTCGTCTGGGTCATCTTCATGGGATCAGTGGTCGCCTTAGCAAAGGGCGCGCATCTCGGTGTCGAGTCGCTGGTCGTCCGGCTGCCGCAGAAGGCGCGTCTGGCCTGCTTCCTCGTGTCCTACGGGCTGATGCTGTGGTGCTGCTGGCTTTTGGCCGAAGGTAGCTGGGCGCTCACCGTCATCGAGTGGAGCAACATCCTGGCCTTGTCCGGAATTCCCGTCGGCGCGCTTTACGCGGCAGGGCTCGTCGCCGCGATTCTGATGGCTCTCGTCCTCCTTCTTGATCTGTGGCGCGCTCTGCGGGGCCTCCTTCCCGCTCCCTGGTCGGGGGTGGCGCATGTCGAGCCGCTTCCTGTCGTGCTTCCCACGCTGACGCCGGAGAAGACATCGTGAGCGGTCTTGTCTTCATCGGCTCGCTCCTCGGCGCCATGGCCATCGGGGTTCCCATCGCCTTCGCGCTGATGCTGTCGGGCATCGCGATGATGCTCCTGATGGGCAATCTGGATCCGAATATCCTGGCGCAGCGCCTCGTCAATGGCGCCGACAGCTATCCCCTGATGGCGATCCCCTTCTTCCTCATCGCGGGTGAACTCATGAATGCCGGCGGCCTCTCGCGCCGCATCGTGAACGTGGCCCTTGCACTCGTCGGCCACATCCGGGGCGGGCTTGGCTATGTCGTCATCGGAACAGGCCTCGTGCTGGCCAGCGTCTCCGGATCAGCGATCGCGGACACGGCCACGCTCGCTGTCATGCTGGTCCCGCTGATGCGGGACGCCGGTTACCACATGGGGCGAGCCTCGGGCTTGATGGCGGCAACAGGCATTATTGCCCCCATCATCCCGCCGTCTGTCGGCTTCATCATTCTGGGCGTCACCGCAAACATCTCGATCGTCGGTCTGTTCTTCGCCGGAATTGTGCCAGGGCTGATGATGGGCCTTAGCCTGACGATTGCCTGGTGGTTCCTCTCCAAGAAGGAGACGGCGGTGGCGCGGCCCAAGGTGCCGCGTAGAGACCTTCCGAAAATCATCATTGCCGCCGGCTGGGCACTGATGATGCCGGTGATCATCCTGGCGGGACTGCGCTTCGGCATATTCACGCCAACCGAGGCCGGCGTCGTCGCAGCGGCCTATGCGCTGTTTGTGGGAACCTGCGTCTATCGCGAGCTGACGCCGCGCCTGCTCTACGATGCGCTGCTCGCCGCCGGGCGGCTGACGGCGGTGATCATGCTGCTGGTCGCGGCCTCGATGATCTCCGGCTTCATGCTGACGATCTCCAACATGCCCGCCCAGCTCGTCAGCATCCTCAGTCCGTTGATCGAGTCCCCGATCCTGCTGATGGCGATGATCGTCTTGGTGGTCTTCATCGTCGGCACTGCGCTCGACTTCGCGCCGTGCATCACGATTTTGGTCCCCATCCTCATGCCGATCGTCAAGGCTGCCGGAATCGATCCGGTCTATTTCGGGGTCATCTTCATGATGGTCAACGCCGTCGGCCTGATCACGCCACCCGTCGGAACCGTCCTCAATACGGTGAGCGGAATCAGTGGCGTTT
>NZ_JAUXYO010000251.1 GCF_030694325.1 Allobosea sp.
GGTCGAGCACGATATTGCGCGCCTTGTGGCGTTTCAGCCCCTCCGCCACGGTCTCGATCAGCTCTGCCGTCGCCAGCATGCCGATCTTGACCGCCGCGACGTCGAGATCCTCGAAGACGGCGTCGATCTGCTGCGCGACGAAAGCCGCCGGCACGGCATGAATCGCGCTGACGCCCTTCGTGTTCTGCGCCGTCAGCGCGACGAGGACGCTTGCGCCATAGACCTGATGGGCCGCAAAGGTCTTGAGATCGGCCTGGATGCCGGCGCCGCCGCTGGAATCCGAGCCGGCGATGGTCAGGGCGATGGGGGGGCGTGTGCTCACTCGGCGGCTTCCAATGTGATCCGGAGCTTGGTGCCGGTCGCTTTGGCGTAACGCTCCAGCGTCCGGGTTGAGGGTTTGCTGCGACCGCTTTCGAGCCGGGCGATGACCGATTGCGTCGTGCCCATGCGCTGAGCCAGCTCTTCCTGCGTCAGCCCGGCGCGGCTGCGCGCGCGCGCCAGCGAGGTCAGCAAGGCAAATTCCTCCTCCAGCGCGTCATATTCGCGCTTGAAGTCGGGGTCCTTCATCTGTTCGAGACCCCATTCGCGAACGCTCTTCATCAAACCTCCTTGGCGCGCAGGCGCGCTATCCGAAGTTCCTTGGGCGGCGTTTTCTCGGTTTTCTTGACGAAAACCCGGATAATCACCACCCGCTTGCCCGTTGCCGTGACATAGATCGCCCGGGCAATGCCATCCCGCCCCGTCAGCCGTAGTTCCCAGAGCTTGTCGCCCAATGGTTTGATCCATCCGGCGGGCAGGGCATGCAAACCTTCATCTTCGATGACATCGGCGTAGCGAAACAATCGGGCCCTGATGTCGTCGGGCAAAGCCTCGGCCTCGCTTTGGACGACCGCGTTCAAGAATTCGAAACTCCAGCCAGACCGCGTCGCCATAGCAAAAATGCGCTAATTCGACAAGGTCGGCAGCGCAATCGCGAGAGCCTCTGTCAAGACCGCCACCGCATCGCAGCCGGCATAGATAAACGACCTCACCCCCGCTTCGTTCATCGCAGCCGCCAACTCGCCGGGCCTGCCTGCGAGCCAGACGGTCGCGCCGGCGGCCGTCAGGGCCTGCGCGGCCGCGACGCCCTCGGCCGCATAGGCGGCATCCGACCCACACAAGCAGGCGAGACGCGCGCCCGAGGCCGTGAAGGCGGCCGCGAGCGCGGCGAGATCGGTGCCGCCTCCCTGCGCGAAGCCGTCGCCGACCGCGGCGGCGAGACCGCCTGCCTCAAACAGGTTGCGCGCGAAGCCGGCGCGCGCCGTGAACTCGGCGACCGGTCCGAGCGTCGCCAGGAAGACGACTGGCCGATCCGCGGCCGCATCGGCCTGGTCGCGCAGCGCCTCGAAGGGTTCGGCCAGCCGGTGCGACGGCAAGGATTGCGCCCGCAAGCCGTCCAGCGGCGCGATCAAGCCCTCCTGGCGTTCGGCGCCTGACGCAAGCCGACCGATCAGGGTCTCGGGATCGGGCGCGGCCCCCGACCTGTCCGCCGATTTGGTGAGCCTGACCGGGGCGACATCCAGCACGGCGACCGCGGCCTCCTTCAGGTTCGGGAATTCGCTTGTGCCGGTAATCGGCTCGCGCCGCGTCGCGATCGCCCGGGCGCGCGCGTCGCGCTGACGCTCCAGCACAGTCTGGACCGTGCCGGCGGTCAGCGCGGCGAGGATGCCCGGCCGGCCGTCCTTCGCCTCCCGTTCGACCGCCTGCATCTGCGCCCAGCCCTGCTCGCAGAGCGCCTGCGTCAGCGTCTCGAAGCCGCCGGAGCCCGCGGCGGGGTCGGCGACGCGCCAGAGGTTGGCCTCCTCCAGCAGCACGAGCTGGGTGTTGCGGGCGATGCGACGGGCGAAGCCGTCGGCGAGGCCGAGCGCTGCGGTGAAGGGCTGAACCGTCACCCCATCCGCGCCGCCGATGCCCGCCGAGAAGGTCGCGACGGTCCCGCGCAGCAGATTGACCCAGGGGTCCCGCCGCGTCAGCGAGCGCCAGGCCGTCTCGGCATGCAGGATCATTGGAGCGGGCGTCAGACCGCAGGCGCCCTGGATGCGGGCCCAGAGCAGGCGGGCCGCCCGCAGCTTGGCGATGGTCTGGAACTCGTCGGTGTCCGCCACCAGCGTGAAGGAGATCGCGTCGCGCGCCTCCTCGAGCGAAAAACCCTCGGCTTCCAGCGCGCGCAGATAGGCGATGGCGGTCGCCAGGCCGTAGCCCAACTCCTGCGCCTCGCTGGCCCCGGCCTCATGCCAGGGCCGGGTGTCGACGGTCACGAAGGGGCCCTTGAAGCCGCGCGCCTTCAGCGCCCGGATGGTCGTGGCGAGCCGGCGCCCGATCTCGGACCAGGAGGCCGCGAGCCCGCCCGTGCCAGCGAAGACGCCGATCGGGTCCATGCCGAAATCGATCGACAGCGCCTCGGGCGACAACCCGCGCCTGTTGACCAGCGCCGCCAGCAGCAGCGCGTTGACGCGGCCCTCCGGGGCCGGATCGAGCCGCAACTGGATCAGATCGAGCATCGCATTGTCGAGAGCCGCGTCGAGCGCGGCGACATCCTCGGCGACGAGCCCGTAACCGCGCGCGGCGCGCGCTCCGGCGAAGGCGATCGTCAGCGCGTTCGCACCGCCCTCGAGATCGGCCAGCGCAAGCTTCTGTGCCTCGGCCGGGTCGGGATGGTCGAGCCGGGTCGCGACCTGCCAGCGGCCGGCTTCGCCGCGCAAAGGCCGGGCCGACGGGGAGGCCGCCGCATATAGCGGCTCGATCCGGATGCCGTCTGCCGTGTGGCCGACCAGTCGCTTCTCGAAATCGCCGCCCTTGAGCACCTTGTCGACCGCCGCGCGCCAGGCTTCCTGCGTCGGAGCGGGAAACGCGCTCATGAAGGACAGGTCGGGGTCGGGAGCCGAAGTCATGCGAAGCTGTCCTCGTCATCGCCGCCGCGCGGCTGCGCGGTAGTGATTGCCATGCAGGGCGCCGCGCCGCCATTCCTACTTCGTCGCAACACGGCTGCGCAAACCTGCGTCGGGCCGGGCGCAAACGACAACGCCGCCTCGCGGCGGCGTTGTGAGGTTCACATTACGGCGGGGGGCTCAGACGAACTGGCCGAGCCCCGGAATGGCGCCGACGATCGCGCCCATCGTGTCCTCGCCCGCCTTTTCGCGGCCGACGGCGAACATTTCCTTGGACACGGACTGGATCTGGCCCATCGACAAGCCGGCGCCCATCAACTGGCCGCCGAGCGCCATCACGCCGCCGCTGCCGCCCATCATGCCGCCGACCATGCCCATCAGGCCGCCCTTGGCGCCGCCCTCGGCCGCCGCGAGCTCCGCCGCACCGGGCAGGGCCGCCATCAGCTCGCCGATCTCGGCAGGCGGGCCTTCCTTCTGCAGAAAAGCGAGGATGATGCCGACCGCCTTGCGGGCGAGCTCTTCGTTGAGGCCCGAGGCCGCGATCACGCGGGAGATCAGTTCATCCATGGTATCGATCCTGTCGTTGGGTGTGGCGCGAGATAGTTCACATATCAACGTTTCGATCAAGTCGGCAGCGCAGCCTGCGATCGCACTTCCGCCCGCAGGCGCGTTTCGCTACACCCTTGCCCTGACGTTTCGATAACGCAACAGGCAGGGCCATGGCTGAAGACGGCGCGATTCTGATCGGCAAGAGCTGGAAGCCGGAGACCCTCCTGCTCAAGCTCGCCAACCGCCACGGGCTCGTCACCGGCGCCACCGGCACCGGCAAGACGGTGACGCTGCAGGTGCTGGCCGAGGGCTTCGCCCGCGAGGGCGTTCCCGTTTTCGCCGCAGACATCAAGGGCGACCTCTCGGGCATCGCCGCGCCCGGCGATTCCAAGCCGCCCTTCGTCAAGCGCGCCGAGGAGATCGGCGTGAAATACGAACCCGACCAGTTCACCACGGTGTTCTGGGACGTCTTCGGCGAGCAGGGTCATCCCGTCCGCGCCACGATCTCGGAAATGGGGCCGCTGCTGCTCGCCCGCCTGCTCGACCTCAACGAGACGCAGGAGGGCGTGCTCAACATCGCCTTCCGCATCGCCGATGAGCAGAAGCTGCTGCTGCTCGACCTCAAGGATCTGCGCGCGATCTTGGCCTTCATCGCTGAGAACGCCAAGGAACTGACGACCAAATACGGCAACGTCACCTCGCAGACAGTCGGCACCATCCAGCGCGCGCTGATGGTGCTGGAAAACCAGAAGGGCGACCTGTTCTTCGGCGAACCGGCGCTGGAAATCTCCGACCTGATGCGGACGGACCGCTACGGCCGCGGCATCGTCAACATTATGGCCGCCGACAAGCTGATGGCCAATCCGCGGCTCTACGCGACCTTCCTGCTCTGGCTGCTCTCGGAGCTGTTCGAGCAGCTGCCCGAGGTCGGCGATCTCGACAAGCCCAAGCTCGTCTTCTTCTTCGACGAGGCGCATCTGCTCTTCAACGGCGCGCCCAAAGCGCTGCTGACCGCGGTCGAGCAGGTCGTGCGGCTGATCCGCTCCAAGGGCGTCGGCGTCTATTTCGTCACGCAGAACCCGCTCGATATCCCCGAGACCGTGCTGGCCCAGCTCGGCAACCGCGTCCAGCACGCGCTGCGTGCCTTCACCCCGCGCGACCAGAAGGCGGTCAAGGCGGCCGCCGAAACCTTCCGCCAGAACCCCAAGATCAACACCGCCGAGGCGATCATGCATCTGGCGGTCGGCGAGGCGCTGATCTCGACGCTCGAGGGCAAGGGCTCGCCGACTGTCGTCGAGCGCGCGCTGATCGCCCCGCCCATGGCGCAGGTCGGGCCCTGCTCGGCGCAGATTCGCCAGCAGGCGCTGAGCGAGTCGGGGTTCAAGGGCAAGTACGACACCATGGTCGACCGCGAGTCGGCCTATGAGGAGCTGATGAAGCGCAAGGAGCTGGCGCCGGAGGACGGTCCCGTCGAGGCCTCGACGACGGGTGGCGGCGGCATCCTCGACACGATCGGCGGCTGGCTCGGCGGCGGTGCGCCGCAGCAGCGCCCCAAGACCGGCCCCGGCAGCCGCGGCGGCGCCTTGCCGCAGAGCATGGCCGAGAAGGTCCTGACCTCGGCCGCGCGCTCCGCCGCCACCACGATCGGCCGCCAGGTCGGCACCGCGATCCTGCGCGGAGTGCTTGGCAGCATGATGGGCGGGAAGCGGTAGCAAGCGCGCCTGGCGCGGTCTCAGACCTCATCCTGAGGAGCCGCGAGGCGGCGTCTCGAAGGATGATCCAGAGATCACGGGAGCCTCCTGAAGCATCCTTCGAGACGCCATTTCTGACGAAATGGCTCCTCAGGATGAGGGCTGTGGTCCCGACCGCGATTGCTGGGGCAGGTACTCCATGCACGTTCAGGTGCTGACGCCGCCCCCGCGCCTTGCCATGATGGCGTCACCTGAATCGGCTCAGCCTCTCCGCCCGAGCCCAGCCTTGCCGAGTGCCATGACACAGCTTCCCGCCATCCTCGCCCGCCTCGATGCCGATCTCGACGCCTCGCTGACCCGCCTGTCCTCCTGGCTCGAAATTCCCTCGATCTCGACCGATTCGGCTTACACCGCCGACAGCCGCCGCGCGGCGGAATGGCTGGCGAAGGATCTGGAATCGCTCGGATTCACCGCCGGGCTGCGCGAGACGCCCGGCCACCCGATCGTGCTCGCCCACCGGCCGAAGCCCGGCGCGCCGCATGTGCTGTTCTACGGCCATTACGACGTCCAGCCGGTCGATCCGCTGGAGCTCTGGGAGACCAAGCCCTTCGATCCGGTGGTGAAGGAGATCGAGCCCGGTCGCAAGGTCATCGTCGCGCGCGGGGCCTGCGACGACAAGGGCCAGGTCATGACCTTCGTCGAGGCGCTGCGGGCGACGCTCAGTGAGACAGGCGACCTGCCGATCGGCGTCACAATCATGGTCGAGGGCGAGGAGGAATCGGGCTCGGTCAACCTGCCGGCCTTCGTCCGCGACAACGCCGCCGAGCTGAAGGCCGACTTTGCGCTCGTCTGCGACACCGGCATGTGGGACCGGCAGACCCCGGCCATCACCGCCTCCCTGCGCGGCCTGGTCTATCAGGAGGTGACGATCACCTGCGCCGACCGCGACCTGCATTCCGGCCTCTTCGGCGGTGCAGCGGCCAACCCCGTCCATGTGCTGGCGAAGATCGTTGCTGCCCTGCATGACGAGGACGGGCGCATCACCCTGCCGGGCTTCTATGACGGCGTCGAGGAGCCGACGAACCAGCAGAAGGCCGATTGGGCCGATCTCAACCTCACCGAGGACGAGTTCCTCGGCCAGATCGGGCTGAAGCACTCGATCGGCGAGAAGGGGCGCATGCTGATCGAGCAGATCCAGTCCCGCCCGACCTGCGACGTCAACGGCTTCTGGGGCGGCTATACCGGGGAGGGCACCAAGACGGTGATTGCCGGCAAGGCCTCGGCCAAGGTCTCCTTCCGCCTCGTCGGCAAGCAGGACCCGGCCAAGATCGCCGCCGCCTTCCAGGCCTTCGTGCGCGAGCGGCTGCCGGCCGATGTGAAGGCGGAGTTCGTCGCCCATGGCGCCTCGCCGGCGATCGCCGTACCGGTCGAGTCGCAGGCGCTGCGGCAGGCGCAAAACGCGCTGACGGAAGAGTGGGGCCGCAAGGCCGTCACCATCGGCTCGGGCGGATCGATCCCCGTCGTCGGCGATTTCAAGCGCCTGCTCGGCATCGACACGCTGCTCGTCGGCTTCGGGCTCGACGACGACCGCGTGCATTCGCCCAACGAGAAATACGACCTTTCCTCCTTCCACAAGGGCCAGCGCTCCTGGGCACGCATCCTGCAGGCGCTGGCGACGAAGGGGGCCTGAGATGAAATCCGTCTGCGTGTTCTGCGGGTCCAACCCCGGCAATGACCCCGTCTATGCCGAAGGCGCCCGCGCCATGGGCGCCGAGATCGCAAGGCGCGGCATGGTGCTGGTCTATGGCGGCGGCGCGGTCGGGCTGATGGGCATCGTCGCCGATGCGGCGCTCGCCGCCGGCGGCGAGGTCCATGGCGTCATCCCCCGCGCGCTGCGCGAGAAGGAGGTCGGCCATCACCACCTGACCCGGCTCGAGATCGTCGAGACCATGCATATCCGCAAAGCCCGCATGGCCGAGCTGTCGGAAGGCTTCATCGCGATGCCCGGCGGCATCGGCACCTTCGAGGAGCTGTTCGAGATCTGGACCTGGGCCCAGCTCGGCATCCACGACAAGCCGCTGGCCTTCCTCAATGTCGCCGGCTTCTACGACCCGCTGGCGACCTTCCTCGACAACACGGTTGAGGCCGGCTTCCTCAAGCAGACCCACCGCGCCATGACGATCACCGACACTGAGCCGGCGACGCTGCTCGACCGGATGGAGCAATATGTGCCGGCGGCGACGTATAAATGGGTGGAGAAGGAGGAGGTGTGATCGTCAACTGATCTTGCTCCAAACGACGGAGCACCCATATCTCCGGCTGTGACAAGCGCATTTGCCTGCGGATGCAATGGCGCGCATATTAGCCGAACCTCAATGGCGGACACTTTCGATGGATATCCGCGTCGAACATCGCGTCGTCGGCACACAGCATGTGTTCACGTCCCCGGACCTTCCGGGGCTCTACGTTGCTCATGCAGACAAGACCGTTGCCGAGCGCAGTGTGCCCGAGGCCGTCGCGATGCTGCGCGCAATGGCGGCGCGGCGTGCTGAAAAGCGGCAGGTCGACAAGCTCATCGCCCGCCGAGCCTAGTGCCTTTCTATCGCGAGGCTGATGTCTTCGCGTTTCTGGAACAGCATGGCTGCGAGTTCGAGGGCGACCGCTACCCTCACGGCTCGGGCTGGTTCGCGCCCGACGATATGCCATTCACGCTGCCGGATGCGGAGAATGGCTGGCTCGACGCTGACGTCGTCGATCTCATTCTCTCGGATCGCTGGATCTGGACAGGCCCACCGCGGATTAAGCGCTACACGACCCCGAGCGAAGAATAGGAAATTAGTCCTTGACAGCGTCACGCTGATCCGCTAGACATCAGGAACGCTCACGAAGTGTGACCAGACGCCAAGCCGCCGCGCTCACCCGCCGGCGGCTTTCGCATGTTCGGCCCTTGCGAGGTTCTAACCATGTCCGATCCCGAGGAAGACGCGCCGGCTTTGCCGGTCGCGAAGGGCAAGCGCTTGTCCGTGGCCCGCAAGGTCGTGGTGACACGGCTTTGGCGCGCGGCGCAGCGCCAGCTCGACGCGCATGAGGCGCGGCTCGACGAATTGCCGAAGGGGGCTGCGGCGAGCGAATCCGAGGCCAAGGCGCTCGCTGTGCTGGCCCGCACCGTGCGCGAACTGGTGGCGCTCGATGGGGCATCGCCCGGCCGGGAGGACAAATCCAACGATGATCTCTCGCCTGCCGCCGGATTGCGCCACGTCGCCGAGCTCCGAAAGGAGCTTGCACGACGTCTTGATGCGCTTGCCGATCGAGAGCTGGGCCAGGCTGATCCCCCAGCTCGTTCCTGATCTGGACGCTGACAGTGTGGTGGCCCTCAGTGAGTGCTGGACCCTGTTCGGCCGGGTCGATCAAAAGCTCGGTGAGCCGCCGCACAAGCCCGTCTGGCTCGTCCTGGGCGGTCGCGGCGCGGGCAAGACCCGCACCGGCGCCGAATGGGTCAAGGGCATGGCATTGGGGCAGGAGCCTTATGCGCTGGCGGCGACGGAACGGATCGCGCTGGTCGGCGAGACGCAAGGCCAGGTCCGCGACGTCATGATCGAGGGCGTCTCCGGGCTGCTGTCGATCCACACACGCTGGGAGCGGCCGAGCTGGTTTCCCTCGCGGCGGCGGCTCGAATGGCCCAATGGCGCCATCGCCCAGGTGTTTTCGGCGGAAGATCCGGAAGGGCTGCGCGGCCCGCAATTCGGCGCGGCCTGGTCCGACGAACTGGCGAAATGGCCGAACCTTCAGGAGACCTGGGACATGCTGCAATTCGGGCTTCGCCTGGGCGACAGGCCGCGCCAGATCGTCACCACGACGCCGCGCCCCGTGCCGCTGATCAAGCGGCTGCTGGCCGATCCGCAAGTGGCCGTCAGCCGCGCGGCGACGAGCGCCAACCGCTTCAACCTCGCAGCCGACTTCATCCGCAGCGTGACGCAGAGCTACGGCGGCACGCGGCTCGGCCGGCAGGAACTCGACGGCGAACTGATCGAGGAAAGCGCCGATGCGCTCTGGACGCGGGCGATGATCGAGGCCTGCCGCGAGCGGAACGCGCCGGCTTTGGCGCGGATCGTGGTCGCGGTCGATCCGCCGGCCTCGTCCTCGGCCCGCGCCGATTCCTGCGGGCTGGTGGTCGCCGGCCTCGACAGCGACGGCCTCGGCCATGTGCTGGAGGATGGCACCGTGTCGGGCGCCCGCCCGCATGAATGGGCGGCCAAGGCGGCCGCGCTCTACCGGCGTTTCGAGGCCGATGCGCTCGTCGTCGAAGTCAACCAGGGCGGCGAGATGGCGACCGCGGTCATCCGCGAGGTCGATCCGGGCGTGCCGGTGAGTGCGGTTCGGGCGACGCGCGGCAAATATCTGAGGGCCGAGCCGGTGGCGGCGCTCTATGCGCAGGGGCGGGTGCGCCATGCCGGTGCCTTTCCCGCGCTGGAAGACGAGATGTGTGATTTCGGCCCCGGCGGTCTCTCGTCCGGCCGCTCCCCCGACCGGCTCGACGCGCTCGTCTGGGCGCTGACCCATCTGATGCTCGGCCCCAAGGGCCGGCCGCGGGTGAGGGGGATTTAGGCCCGTCATTCTCGGGCGTAGCGCAGCGAAGACCCGAGAATCTCGGGACGAGAAGACACTGGTTTCCGAGATGGTCGGGTCAAGCCCGACCATGACGACTCGCCGAACGCGGCGCACTCATAAGCGAGACCTCCATGCTCAATTTCCTTCGCAACCTGCGCGGCCTCGCCGCGCCGGAACGCAAGCGTTCGCGCGTCGGGCCGCTGATCGCTCTGCACGAGGCTGGCCGCCCGGTCTGGACACCGCGCGATTATGCGGCGCTCGCCCGCGAGGGCTATGAGCGCAACCCGGTCGTGCATCGCTGCGTCCGGCTGATCGCCGAGGCCGCGGCGCAGACGCCGCTGGTCGCCAAGGTCGGCGATCGGGAAATGCCCGAGCATCCGGCGTTGGCGCTGATCGACAAGCCCAATCCCCGCCAGGGCGGCATCGCCTTCCGCGAGATGTTGTTCGGGCATCTGCTGGTCGCCGGCAACGCCTATGTCGAGGCGGCCGGCACGGGCCGCGAGCCGCGAGAACTCTACGCGCTGCGGCCAGACCGGATGAAGGTCGTGCCCGGCCGCGATGGCTGGCCGGAGGCTTATGATTACAGCGTCGGCGGCGACACCGTCCGCTTCCGGCAGGATGAGGGGGTCGTCCCGCCGATCCTGCATCTGACGCTGTTTCACCCGGTCGACGACCATTACGGCCTCTCGCCGATCGAGGCCGCCGCCTGCTCGCTCGACATCCACAACGCCGCCAGCGCCTGGCACAAGGGCCTGCTCGACAATGCGGCGCGGCCCTCCGGCGCGCTGGTCTATGATGGCCCGGACGGGGCGAGCCTCACCGATGCGCAGTTCGAGCGGCTGAAGGCCGAGCTGGAGGAGAGCTTCCAGGGCGCGCGCAATGCCGGCCGCCCGCTCCTGCTCGAAGGCGGGCTCGACTGGAAGCCGCTCTCGCTGACGCCGGCGGAACTGGATTTCGTCGCGGCCAAGGGCGTCGCTGCGCGCGAGATCGCGCTCGCCTTCGGCGTGCCGCCGCTGCTGCTCGGCCTGCCCGGCGACAACACCCATGCCAATTTCGCCGAGGCCAACCGCGCCTTCTGGCGCCAGACCGCGATCCCGCTGGTGCGGCGCACGGCGCAATCGCTGGCACAGTGGCTCGGCCCGGCCTTCGGCGGTGAGCTGACGCTGGAACCCGATCTCGACGCGATCGAGGCGCTCGCCGAGGAGCGGGAATCGCTCTGGCGCCGGCTGGGTGCGGCGACCTTCCTCAGCGAGGACGAGAAGCGCGAGGCGGTCGGCTACGGCCGGGCGCCCCGAACGGGGGAGGCCAGCCCATGAACCTGCTCGACCAGATCGTCACCGCCTTCGTCGGGCGCGCCGATGTCGGCCATCTCGGGCTGCTGCTCTGGGCTGCGACGGCCTCGGCCGCCGCCTGGTTCGTGATGCGCGAACTCTCAGCCGCCAACCGGCGCTTCGACGACTTCGTGCGCGAACTCAACCGCTTCAACGCCCGTCACGAGGGGGACCAGCCATGACGCGTTCCGCAGACCAGAAGCCCGCCCCGCCGAAAGCCTCCGGCCCCGGCCGCAGCCCGCCGCGGCAGCCGGCGCGCGGGCCGGCCAACACGGAAGCCTTCGGCCGCTTCCTGCGCAATCTGGCGCGTCTCGAAGGCGGGGCTGGGCGGGCGGGCAAGGCCGGGGAGCGGGCGCGATGAGAGGGCTCGCTCCCACCGGCCCCTTCGACCGCGAATCCAAGTTCCTGCCGCTGTCGCCCGCGCGCATCGGCCTCGACGGGCTGTTCGAGGGCTATGCCAGCCTTTTCGGCATCGCCGATCTCGGCAAGGACATCGTCGAGCGCGGCGCCTTTCGCGAGAGCCTGGCGCGGCGCGGGCCCGCCGGCGTCAAACTGCTCTGGCAGCATGATCCCGCCGAGCCGATCGGCCGCTGGCTCGCGCTGACCGAGGATTCGCGGGGGCTTTTCGTGAGAGGCCAGCTCTCGCTCGCCGTCGCCCGCGCCCGCGAGATCCACGCCCTGATGCGCGAAGGCGCGGTCGACGGGCTCTCGATCGGCTTCCGTTCGGAGCGCGCCCGCACCGAGCCGCGCAGCGGCCTGCGCCGGCTGGAGCGGATCGACCTCTGGGAGATCTCGATCGTGACCTTCCCGATGCTGCCGCAGGCGCGGATTTCCGCCGTCAAGGCGCTGCGAGCTGCGCAGCCGTCCTCCCATGCCGCCTTCGCTCACGCCTGAACCCATTTTCCCGAAGGAGAGACCATGACCACTGTCAACCACGCTCCCGAGAGCAAGGCCGCCGGCGCCGATCTGTCGCTGGCCTTCGACGATCTGCGCTACACGCTGGAAAGCTACCGCGTCAGCAATGACGAGCGTCTCGCCCAGATCGAGAGCCGCCACGGCGTCGATCCGCTGACCGAGGAGAAGATGGCGCGGATCGACAGCGCGCTCGACGAGGCGACGCGCCGTCTCGATCGCCTGACGCTGGACCGCAGCCGCCCGGCGCTCGGCCGCGACGAACTGCGCGACCCGTTGGTCGGCGAGCACAAGGCGGCCTTCGCGGCCTATGTCCGCAGCGGCGAGGCGAGCGGCCTCAAGCGGCTGGAGGCCAAGGCACTGTCGGCCGGCTCCGGTCCGGACGGCGGCTATCTCGCCCCCTCCAGCGTCGAGGGCGAGATCCTGCGGCGACTTTCGAGCGCCTCGCCCATCCGCGCCCTGGCGACGGTGCGGACGATCTCGTCCGGCACCTACAAGAAGGCCTTCTCGACCACGGGCCCGGCCTCGGGCTGGGTCGGCGAGACGGCGGCGCGGCCGCAGACCGGCTCGCCCACCCTGGCGGAGCTGAGCTTCCCGGCGATGGAGCTCTACGCCATGCCGGCGGCGACGCAGACCCTGCTCGACGACGCCATCGTCAACATCGACCAGTGGATCGCCGAAGAGGTCGAGAGTGCGTTTGCCGAGCAGGAGGGCGCGGCCTTCGTCAGCGGCGACGGCATCGACAAGCCCAAGGGCTTCCTAGCCTATCCCATGGTCGCGGAGACGAGCTGGAGCTGGGGCAGCATCGGCGTGCTCAACACCGGCGTCGCCGGCGCCTTCGCCACGGCCAACCCCTCCGACATCCTGGTCGACCTCGTCTATGCGCTGAAGGCCGGCTACCGCCAGAACGCGTCCTTCGTGATGAACCGCAAGACGCAGGCGCAGGTGCGGAAGTTCAAGGATTCGACCGGCCAGTATCTCTGGCAGCCGCCGGCCTCGATCGGCGCGCCCGCGACGCTGATGGGCTTCCCGCTGGTCGAGGCGGAGACCATGCCCGACATGGCCAACAACGCGATCGCGCTCGCCTTCGGCGACTTCCGCCGGGGCTATCTCGTCGTCGATCGCGCGGGCGTGCGCATCCTGCGCGATCCCTACTCCGCCAAGCCCTATGTCCTGTTCTACACGACCAAGCGGGTCGGCGGGGGCGTGCAGGACTTCGCGGCGATCAAGGGCCTGCGGTTCGCCGTCTGATGCGGGTGCCCTCGCCCGCGGGGGACATCAGGCCTCAGCGGGCGAACCACCAGCTGTAGCTCGCCGCTGGCTGGGTCCGCTCGACCACGCGCGGATTGGGACCGAGCGCCAGCAGCCGCGCGGCCGATTCGGTGATCCAGACACGGTGCTCGCTGATCGGCGTGATCGCGGTGAAGCCGCCGCAGATGCGCCGCTCGCGCGTATTGAGCGGGCCGCTCGACCAGCTCACGATCCCCACGAGATCGCGCGAGCGGATGTCCCCGCGCAGAACCGGCCCGCCGGAATCGCCGCGGCAGGCACCGGCCCCCGGGGTTTCGCCCTTGGCCTCGGCATCGACCGCGACCTTGACGGTGTTCTGCGTCGTGTAATTGCCGGCATTGACCAGCCGCGTTTCGCGCAGGCGGCGCGCGGTGTTCTTGTTGGTCTCGATCGAGAGACCGAAGCCGGCCATGGTCACGGTCTCGCCCTGCCAGAGACTGCCGCCCAGGGTGACGGGCTGGATGTCGGCGGGGAGGGGGCCCGCCAGCCGGAGCATGGCGAGGTCGGCACCGGGCTGCGTGCGCGGGGTCGTCCCCGGCACGAAACTCGGGTGCGGCAGGACTGCGACGACGGCATGCCGGCGGGCACGGAACCGGGTGTCCAGGCTGACGACGCTGACGGAGCCACCCCCCATCAGGCAATGCGCCGCGGTCAGCACCAGTTCCGGTGCGATCGCGGCTCCAGAGCAGAGCTCGCCGCGGCTGGTCTCGACGCGGAGCGTGGAAGCGCGGGCACCGCGCACATCCTGCGACGGCACGCCGCCCACCACCGCCAGCGCCGGTGTGGTGCCGACGGCGAGGGCGCAGGCCAGGACGAAGAGAAAGCGGCGCGGTGTCATGATGCGAACCGGTTACGATCAGGCTCTCAATCTAGGTGCTGCGGCGCCGCAGTCCAGCCTTTTGCCTCACGAACCCGGCGACCAGTTGGCACGCTCGCCCCAGCCGGCCAGCGTTCCATCGATCCAGCGTCGTTGCGGTGCGACGAGCACGCCCTGGCTGAGGAGACCGCAACTTTTCCCGGAGGGCCCGGTCGACCAACTCGTGACCGCGACGACGCTGTCTCCGTCCCGCCCCATCATCGGCCCGCCGGAATCGCCCTGGCAGGCGCCCGGGCCGGCTGTCTTGCCGGCACCGACGGGGTCGGCCGCCCAGAGCAGCAGCTTGCCGGGTCCATAGGGCTCGACCACGGCGAGAGCAGCCGAGCGATAGACGCCGGTGCTGCGGGCCTCGCCCTCGCGCGAGACGCCATAACCGGCCAGCACGACCGGCGCGCCTGTGCGCGGCGGCGTGCCGTCGCGCAGATCGGCCGGCCTGAACCGGCCGGGCAGGGGCTGGGCCAGGCGCAGCAAGGCGAGGTCGATCGAGCGCTGCCGCGTCGCAACCGCGTTGGCGCGGAAGTCCGGATGCATCGCGACGGCGGCAGGCGGCAGCAGAACCGGCTCGCCGCCTTCCTTCCAGTGGATGCGCAGCTCCGTGCCGCCCGCTGCGCAATGGGCGGCGGTGAGAACGGTCCGCGGCGACAGCACGATGCCGGTGCACACGCCGCCCCGCGCGTTCAGGACCATCAGCGTCGAGCTGCCGAGCGGTCCGCCGTCCCGGCCACCGACCACCGCACCGGCCGGGGGCACGGCCAGTGCCAGACCGCAGACGACGCTGCCCAGGCTGATCAAACGTCCGATGCGCATCGCGCTCCTCCGGTGACGGAAGGCGCTCGATAGCGCGTCGCTCCCCGCAATTGAACCCTCGATCGGAGCGCCCATGACGCCGCTTGCCCTGACTCCGCCGGCCGAGGAGCCGGTCTCGCTGGCCGAGGCGCGCGCCTTCCTGCGTCTCGAGGAGACGGCGGAGGACGAACTGCTGACCACTCTGATTACGGCCGCTCGGCTGATGGTGGAAGCCGCGTCGGGGCGCCTGCTCGTCGATCAGAGCTGGCGCATCGTGATCGATCGCTGGCCGCAGGGCGGTGTGCTGCGGCTGCCGCTCGCCCCCGTCGGAGCGATCACGGCCGCGCGGGTCTATGATGCGCTCGGCATCGCCCAGCCGGTCCAGCCCTCGGCGCTGCGTCTCGACACCAGCGCCGATCCGCCGCTCCTGCAGGTGGTCGGGGAGGTGCCGGAAATCGGCAGGGCCCAGGGCGCGATCGAGATCGACGTCATGGCCGGTTTCGGCGCGACCGCGGCCGCGGTTCCTGCCCTGCTGCGACAGGCGGTGCTGCGCCTGGCCGCGCGCTGGTTCGAACATCGCGGCGACGTCGTCGGGCGTGATGCCGAGGCCCTGCCGCCCGAGATCCTGGCGCTGGTCGCGCCGTTCCGCCGCGCGAGGCTCTGAGCCATGGCGCCGTCCAACCAGGATCGCGCCCCCGTCGGGGCGCTGCGTCGGCGGCTCCTGCTGGAGGCCGCGGTGCCAACGCCCGACGGGCTCGGCGGGACGACGCAGGCCTACGAGACCGTCGCCGCCGTCTGGGCCCAGCTCGAATGGCTCAGCGGCGGTGAGCACTGGCGCCGCGGCCGGCCCGAACAGGCCGCGACGCACCGCGTCACCCTGCGCTGGCGCGCCGGGGTCGATGCCGGCCAGCGCCTGCGCGATGGCGACCGTCTCTTCGACATCCGTGCCGTGACCGACCCCGATGGCGGCCGGCGCCGGCTGGTCTGTCTGGTGCAGGAGATCGGACCGTGAGCGACTCGATTTTGGCCCTTCGCGCCGCGATCCAGTCGCAGCTCGAAGCCGATCCTGGCCTGACCGCCTTGATCGGCCCCGCCCGCATCCATGACGAGGCGCCGCGGGGCGCAAGCGGCGTTTATGTCGTCCATGGCGAGGTCGAGGCACGCGACTGGTCGACCGGCAGCGACAGCGGCTGCGAACAGGAGTTCGGCCTCACCGTCTGGGCCGGCGAGAGCGGGTCGTCGCGGCTGGCGCTGGAAGCCGCCGCGCGCATCGTCGCTCTGCTCGACGGGGCCGGTCTCACGCTGGCGGGCCACCGGCTGGTCAATCTGCGCTGGCGCTCGAACCGCCTGGCCCGCGACGCCGCGACCGGCCTGGCATCCGTCGCGATCCGTTTCCGCGCGGTGACGGAAACGCTCTGATTTCAAACACATCGTGATGAGGGAGAGGCCGGATGTCGGCACAGAAGGGCAAGGACCTGCTGCTCAAGGCGGCGGATGCGGGCGGGGCGTTCGTCACCGTCGCCGGGCTGAGGGCGCGCCAGATCGCCTTCAATGTGGAGACCGTGGACGTCACGCATTCCGAATCAGCCGGTCGCTGGCGCGAATTGCTGGCGGGGGCCGGCATGCGCCGCGCCGCCATCAGCGGCGCCGGCATCTTCAAGGACGAGGCGTCGGACGCGCTGGTTCGCCAGATCTTCTTCGATGGCGTGATCCGCGACTGGCAGGTGACCGTGCCCGATTTCGGGACCGTGACCGGCCCGTTCCAGCTGTCGAGCCTGGAATATCGCGGCGACCATGCCGGCGAGGTCACCTTCGACCTGTCGCTGGAATCGGCCGGCCAGCTCGCCTTCACGGCACTGTGAGGAGGGGGCGATGATCAACCGGCACCGGGGCGACATTGCCCTGATGGTCGAGGGCGAGCCGCGGCCGATGCGGCTGACGCTGGGCGCGCTCGCCGAACTCGAACACGCCTTCAGCGTCGACAGCCTGCCGGCGCTGGGCGAACGCTTCGCCTCTGGCCGGCTCTCGGCCCGCGACGTGGCGCGCATTCTCGGTGCCGGGTTGCGCGGGGCCGGCGCCACGATCGACGATCGCCAGGTCGCCGAGCTCGGCTTCGATGGCGGCCTCAACGGTGCCATCAGGGCCGCCATCGCCCTGCTCGACACGACCTTCGCCGATCCCGCCGCCGAGCCCATCGCCGGCTGTGGCGCGCAGGAGACCCCGCCGCGCCCTCCCTCGCCGCCGTCGGCCTGAAGCCGGCGGCGGCCCCCTTTCCCTGGGACGAAATCATGGCGTTCGGGCTCGGGCGGCTGGGCTGGCCGCCTGCCGTCTTCTGGGCCGCCAGCCCGCGCGAGGTCGCCGCGGCGCTGCGGGCTCAGAACCCAGGCAGAACCGGGCAGGCGCCCGGCCGCAGTGTGATCGAGGCCCTGATGGCGGCCCATCCCGACGGCCCGGTCGGGCCTGCTTCAAACCTTCCCTGCGAGGTGCCCCATGCTCGATGACGAGATCGACCTGTCCTCCCGGGTTTCCGACCTGCGCGCGCTCGGGTCGCTGACGCAGAGCCTCGACAAATCCGCCGCGAGCTTCGGCAGATCGATCACCAACGCCTTCGCCAAGGGCATCGTCGAGGGCAAGCGCTTCGAGGATGTGCTGCGCAGCGTCGGTCGCTCGATCACCGAAACGCTGCTGAAATCGGCGCTGAAGCCGCTCCAGTCCAGCCTCTCCAACCTACTGGGAACGGGGCTCAAGGGGCTGACCGGCCTGTTCGGCGGCGTCGGCCTGGGAGGAGGGGGCGCCGCTCCGGTCGCGCCCTTCGCCGATGGTGGGGTGATCGCCTCGCCCGCCTATTTCCCGCTCGGGCGGGGGCTCGGGCTGATGGGCGAGCGCGGGGCCGAAGCGATCCTGCCGCTGTCGCGTGGCGCCGACGGCAAGCTCGGCGTCCGCTCCTCGGCCGAGACGCGCCGTCCGCTCAACGTCGTCGTCCAGGTCTCGACGCCGGATGCCGACAGCTTCCGGCGCTCGGAGGCGCAGGTGTCGGCCGCGATCGCGCGGGCCGTCGCGCGCGGCAGCCGCGCGCTCTGAAATGGGGGAACCATGAGCGACTTCCACGAGATCCGCTTCCCGACCGACATCGCCCGCGGCGCGCGGGGCGGGCCCGAGCGCCTGACGCAGATCGTCACGCTGGCGTCGGGCCGTGAGGTTCGCAACGGACGCTGGGCCCATTCCCGCCGGCGCTACGATGCCGGCCTCGGCATCCGCACCCTCGATGCGCTGGCGGCGGTCGTCGCCTTCTTCGAGGAGCGCCGCGGCCGGCTCTACGGCTTCCGCTGGCGCGATGGCCTCGACTGGAAGAGCTGCCCGCCCTCGCAAAGCCCTGCGGCGACCGACCAGGCGATCGGCACCGGCGATGGCCTTACGGCGAGCTTCCAGCTCTGCAAGCATTACGGCACGGGCCTGGCGACCTATCGCCGGCCGATCCGCAAACCGGTTCCCGGCGAGGTCATGGTCGCGATCGACGGGTCAGCCGTCGACCCCGCCCAGGTGACCTGCGACGCGACGAGCGGTCTGGTGACCTTCGCCGCCGGCCATGCGCCGGGGCCTGGCACTGTGGTCACGGCGGGCTTCCTGTTCGACGTGCCGGTGCGCTTCGACGTCGACGCCATCGAGATCGACCTCTCGGCCTTCGAGGCCGGCGAGATCCCGCGGATACCGGTCGTCGAGATCCTGTCCTGAAGCCCTGCAGGAGCTTTCCAATGCGCGCGATCCCCGAGGCCCTGGCCGAGCACATGGCCCAAGGCGCGACGACACTCTGTCGCTGCTGGAGCCTGACCCGGCGCGACGGCCTCGTCCTCGGTTTCACCGACCATGACGGCCCCCTTGTCTTCGAAGGCGTGACCTTCGCTGCGGCGACGGGCCTCGAGGCGGCGGAGACGAGCGCGGAGCTCGGCTTCGCGGTCGGCGGCGGCGACGTCTCGGGCGCGCTCGCGGCGAGCGGAGTGAACGAGGGCGATCTCGCTCGCGGACTCTATGATGATGCCCGGGTGACGCTCTGGCTGGTCAACTGGGCCGATCCGACCCAGCGCCTTCGTCTCGACACCGGCTTTGTGGGAGAGGTTCGCCGCAGCGACGGCGCCTTTACGGCCGAGGTGCGGGGGCTGGCCAAGGCCTTCGACGAGGAGCGGGGACGGCTCTATCTGCGTTCATGCTCGGCCGACCTCGGCGATGCCCGCTGCGGCGTGTCGCTGGTCCCCGCCGAGGCCGCCGTGACGATGACGGACGGCCGGTTGAGCCTGACGGCGGCGGCGCTGGCCGCCTTCGCCGACGGATACCTCACCGGCGGGCGCCTGGTTTTCACCGGCGGCAACGCCGTTGGTTTCACCACCGAGGTGAAGCGCCACGCCGCGAGCGGAACGGACGCCTCGCTGGAACTTTGGCAGGCGTCGCCGGCGGAAATCCGGGCGGGCGATCCCTTCTCCGTCACCCCCGGCTGCGACAAGAGCTTCACCACCTGCCGGGCCAGGTTCGGCAACGGGGTCAATTTCCGTGGCTTTCCCCATATTCCCGGCAACGATTTCATCATCGGCGGCGTCCGACCCGGCGATGGCGCCCTCGACGGCGGAAGCCTGTTCCGATGAAGGCGCCCCTGCTTCGTGACGACATCGTCGAGGCGGCAAGAGGCTGGATCGGCACGCCCTATCACCATCAGGCCTCCCTGCGCGGCGTCGGCTGCGACTGCCTCGGGCTCGTGCGCGGCGTCTGGCGCGATCTCCATGGCAGCGAGCCGGAGCAGCCGCCCCCCTACACGCCCGGCTGGGCGGAAAGTCTCGGGACGGAAACGCTGGCGGCCGCAGCGCTGCGCCACCTCGTTCATGTCGAAGCGGGGGAAGCGCGAGCGGGCGACGTGCTGCTGTTTCGCTGGCGGGCGCATCTGCCGGCGAAGCACTGCGCCATCCTGAGCGCGGCCGACCGCATCATCCACGCCCATGACGGCGCAGTCGTCGCCGAGGTCGCCTTCACGCCGTGGTGGCGGCGGCATCTCAGCCACGCCTTTTCATTTCCGGGAGTGACGGACTGATGGCGACTCTCCTTCTTCAGGTCGCGGGCAGTGCGCTCGGCAGCGCGGTCGGTGGTCCGATCGGCGCCGTACTCGGCCAGGCCCTGGGCGGCATCGCCGGGGCGCGCATCGACCAGTCCCTGCTCGGCGGGTCCGCATCGACGCGCCGCGTCGAGGGGCCGCGCCTGACCGAGGTCAGCGGCCTGGCCTCGACCGAGGGCGCCGCGATCCCGCGCATCTATGGCCGGGCCCGTATCGGCGGGCAGCTGATTTGGGCGACCCGCTTCGAGGAGGAGATCAAGGTCACGGTGACCCGGACCAAGACCGGCGGCAAGGGCAGCCCGCGCGCGAAGACGGTCGAGACGACCTACACCTACCATGCCAATCTCGCGATCGGCCTGTGCGAGGGGCGGATCGCCTTCGTGCGCCGCATCTGGGCCGATGGGCGGGAACTCGACGTCACCACGGTCGCGATGCGCGTTCATTTGGGCGACGAGGCCCAGGAGCCGGACCCGCTGATCGCGGCCAAGGAGGCCGGGGAGACGCCGGCCTATCGCGGGCTCGCCTATGTCGTGTTCGAGCGTTTCCCGCTCGCCGACTACGGCAACCGCGTCCCGCAATTCTCCTTCGAGGTCGTGCGGGCCATCGAAGGCCTCGCCCAGATGGTCCGGGCGGTGACGCTGATCCCCGGCGCGGGCGAGTTCGTCTACGAGACGCGGGCCGTCAGCCACGAGCCCGAGCCGGGCGTCACCGAAAGCCTGACCCGCCACCAGCTCTACGGCGGCGCCGATGTCGACACCGCGCTGGACCATCTGACCGCGCTCTGCCCGGCCCTCCGGCGGATCGCGCTGGTCGTGACCTGGTTCGGTGACGATCTGCGGGCGGGCGCCTGTACGATCGCGCCGCGCGTCGAGATCGCCCACAAGCCGACTCTCGGCGCCGAATGGGCGGTGGCGGGCCTCGATCGTGCGACGGCCCGCGTGGTGAGCCAAGCCGAGGGGCGGCCGGCCTTCGGCGGAACTCCCTCGGACGAGAGCGTGATCCGCCTCATCCGCCGCCTGCGCGACGACTACGGCCTCGACGTCGTGCTCTACCCCTTCGTGATGATGGACATTCCGGCGGGCAATGCCCTGCCCGACCCCGTATCGGGCCTGCCCGGCCAGCCGCGCTATCCCTGGCGCGGCCGCATCACCTGTACGCCTGCGCGAGGGGCGCCCGGAAGCGCGGATGGCACTGCCGAGGCCGAGGCGCAGATGGCGGCGTTCCTGGGCAGCATCACCGCCTCGGATGTCGTTGCCGAGAGTGAGCGGGTCGTCTGCGCCGCTCCGGACGAGTGGAGCTACCGGCGTTTCGTGCTGCACTATGCCATGTTGGCGCAGATCGCCGGCGGCGTCGAAGGTTTCGTGCTGGGCTCGGAAATGCCGGGCCTGACCCATGTCCGGGGTACGGGTGGCTACCCGATGGTCGCTGGCCTCGTCGACCTCGCCGGGCAGGTGGCGACGATTCTGCCGGCTGCCACGCTGACCTATGCGGCCGACTGGACCGAATATGGCGCCGACGTCCGCGATGGCGGCAGCGATGTCGCCTTCCCGCTCGACCCGCTCTGGGCCTCGCACACCATCGGCGCGATCGGCATTGACTTCTACCCGCCGCTCTCGGACTGGCGCGACGGCGCCGGCCATGCCGACAGCGCCGTCGCGGCGGGACCGGCCGATCTCGGCTATCTGCGGTCACGCCTCACCGGCGGCGAGGCCTATGACTGGTACTATGCCGATGAGGCCGGTCGTGCCGCTCAGGAGCGCCTGCCGATCACGGACGGGAGCCACGGCAAGCCCTGGATCTTCCGTCCGAAGGATCTCGTCGGCTGGTGGAGCAATCCGCATGTCGAGCGGGTGGGCGGCGTCGAAACCTCTCTCACGGCCTTCGTGCCCGGTGCCAAGCCGATCTGGCTGACCGAGATCGGCATTCCCGCTGTCGACAAGGGAGCGAATGCGCCCAACGTCTTCCCGGATGCGAAATCCGCCGAGAGCGGCACTCCCTATTTCTCGAGTGGCGTGCGCGACGACCTGGTCCAGGCGCGCGGGCTTGAGGCGGTGATCTCTGGTTTCGATCCGGCGCGCGAGGGTTTCGAGGCCGGGCGCAACCCGGTCCATCCGGGGACCGGCATCCGGATGATCGACCCGGCCAACATTTTTGTCTGGAGCTATGACGCCAGGCCGTTTCCCGCTTTTCCCGATCTCGGAGGGATCTGGGCCGATGGGGCCGCCCACGACACAGGTCACTGGCTCAACGGCCGCATCGAGGGCACGCCCGTCGACCGGCTTTTGCGTCGCATCCTCGCCGATTTCGGCCTGCCCGCCGCCGACGCGATCGCCGTCGACGGCTTCCTCGACGGCTATGTGCTGGAGCGGCCGCTCTCGGCCCGCCAGGCGCTGGAGCCGCTCGGCCAGACGTTCGGATTCGACGCGACGATGAGCGCGGGCAAGCTCGTCTTCCGCAGGCGCTCCGGCCTGATCGCGCGCCGGATCGGGAGCGACGATCTCGTCCTCGATCGCGACGGCCGCCCCTTCGCGCTGCGTCGGGCCGAGGAGAGCGAACTGCCGCTCGAACTGCGCCTCGGCTTCACCGACAGCGAAACCGACTACCGCGGCGCGGCCGCACGCTCGCGCCGGCTGGCCGGCGCTGCGCGCCGCGAGGTCGGCATGGACACCGCGATCGTGACCCGCTCGGCCGAAGGTCAACGCCTGGCCGATCAGCGCCTGCAGGAGATCTGGGCCGGCCGCGAAACGCTCGATGTCGAATTGTCGCCGCGCTGCCTCGACCTCGAGCCCGGCGACGTGGTGGC
>NZ_JAUXYO010000263.1 GCF_030694325.1 Allobosea sp.
ACCAATCGTTCCAATGTTGCAATGCGGCTTCGTGCGAGCGAATTTCTCTTTGGCCATGACACCCTGTTCCTGACAACGGCCCTACGCGGCCGGAAAGCGCGGTCGCATTAGGGGCTTTTGGGCGCGGATGCAAGGTTGAGAAGGCAATCAATCGCTAATCATGGATCCTGCTGCCATGACGCCGACTTACGATGACGCACGAGCATGCCATCGACCCTTAATGTCCAAATCTCGCTGAATTTCTCCAATGAAAGGGATAAGGCAGCAGCAATGCCATCGACAAATCGGCGTTCACGGAAAATAGGTTCCATATTCACGAACAGAATCAATCCGTAGTGGTCTGGATATCCCTTCCGAGCTTTTTGTTCTGCGACGCTTCTTAACTGCTTCAATGCGTCGCGTGATGGTATTTCGACCTCCGGCCAGAGCTCTGGCTCTGCCTGTTCTTCTGGCGAAAGCAGTCTGTTAGCTTTGAATTCATCACCTCGCCGCCGCCCCGGCTCAAGCACCTCGGCCGCCTCATAGTAGAATTTCTCCTTGCCGAACTGCAGTTCGAAATCGGGTGGATCGTCTCCAAGGCGGACACCATCAGCACGAAGATGCAAAGCTAGCCTATGCGCTAGAAAAGCCTCCCTGAAGGGAGATCCCGGCTGCGTTACACAGTGATCGCCGTGCGCCGTATTCATCTTCGCTACGATTTGCCCGAACGTAGTCGGATCGTTCCACTCCCGAAATCGACGTAGCCAATCCTTCAATTCGGAACTCTGCGCTGGGCACGACGCCATAAATCACCCCGTTCCGAAGACCCGGCGATAGCGCGCCACAGCCTCCCCCTCGCCCGAGACCTTCTCGGGATTGTCGGAGAGCTTCACCGCCGGGCGCCCGTTCGCCTTCGTGACCTTGCAGACCAGCGACATCGGGTCGAGCGCGCGCGAGCCGTCGGGCAGGCAGCCGACGAGATCATTGGTGAGGTCGGTGCCCCAGCCGAAAGCCATGCGGACCTTGCCGTCGAAATGCCGGTAGACCCGCTCGATCGCATCCACATCGAGCCCATCGGAGAAGACCAGGAGCTTCTCGCGCGGATCGCGCCCCCTCTCCCGCCACCAGGCCATGATCGCCTCGCCCGCCTCGATCGGCGGCGCGGAATCGGGCCGAAAGCCCGTCCAGTCCGCCACCCAGTCGGGCGCATGACGCAGGAAGCCGCTCGTCCCGAAGGCGTCCGGCAAGGCGATCAGCAGATTGCCGCCATAGACCTGGCGCCACTCGTCGAGCACGCGATAGGGCGCGCGCAGCAGCTCCGCGTCGCTCTCGGCGAGTGCCGCCAGCACCATCGGCAGTTCATGGGCGTTGGTGCCGATCGCCTCGAGATCGGCGTCCATTGCCAGCAGGACATTCGAGGTTCCGCTGAACTTCGGCCCCAGCCCCTCCTTCAGCGCCTCGACGCACCAGCGCTGCCAGAGATGGCCGTGGCGCCGACGCGTGCCGAAATCGGAGAGTTTGAGGTTCGGCAGCCTCTGCAGCCGCTCGACCTTATCCCACATCTTCGCCTTGGCGCGGGCATAAAGCACATCGAGCGCAAACCGCTTCTGCCCGACCATGACGCGCCGGGCCCGCAACTCGTTGATGATCGCCAGCGCCGGCACCTCCCACATCGTGCTGTGGGTCCAGGGCCCCTCGAAATGCAGTTCGTACTGCCCGTCGACCTGACGCAGCTCGTAATCCGGGAGCTGGAAATCGGCGAGCCAGGACAGGAACTCCGGCGAGAACATCTGCCGCTTGCCGTAGAACGAGTTGCCGGCGAGCCAGATCAGCTCCTTCTTGCTGAAGCGCACCGAGCGGGCATGGTCGAGCTGCGCGCGCAGCTCCGCCTCGTCGACGATATCCGCCAAGCGGATATGCTTCGAGCGGTTGATCAGCGAGAAGGTGACCTGCACGTCGGGATGGAAGGCGCGGATCATCTGCAGCATCAGCAGCTTGTAGAAATCCGTGTCGAGCAGGCTGCGGATGATCGGATCGAGCCGCCAGCCATGGTTGTAGGTCCGCGTCGCGATATCGGTGACGGTCATGGCGGTTCGGGATCCGGTGGTTCGCCGCAGCGGCTTGGGGCGTCGGGCGCTTCGCGCGCATCTGAGCGCCGCGGCGGCTGCGGCGCAAGCCGGGGCGCTCCGGTCGCGTTGACAGACAAGGTGATCTCGGCAAGGACCGCGGGCTGGCCGGCACGCCGTTTCGAACAGGCGCCGGCTTTGCGCGAACCGGAGGCGAGAGTGCAGGATTTGGCTGGGGTCGCGCAGGATTTCGTCGGGAAGGTCCGCGACCGCTCGGTGGTGATCGGCGTCATCGGGCTTGGCTATGTCGGCATTCCGCTGGCGCTGGCCGCGCTCCGCCAGGGCATCCGTGTCGTCGGATTCGACATCGACCAGGCCCGCGTCGACCAGATCAATGCCGGCCGCGAGACCATCAAGCACATCTCCATGGACCTGATCGTCGAGGGACTGGCGAGCGGGCGCTTCGAGGCCACGACCGATTTCGACCGGCTGTCGGAGCCCGACGCGCTGCTGATCTGCGTGCCGACCCCGCTCTCGCGCCAGCGCGAGCCCGATCTCTCCTATGTCGAGCAGACCACGCGGGCGATCGGCCGGCGCCTGCGTCCCGGCCAGCTCATCGTGCTCGAATCGACGACCTATCCGGGCACGACCGACGAGCTCATGCGACCGATCCTCGAGCAGGCCTCGGGGCTCAGCAGCGGCAAGGATGTCTTCCTCGCCTATTCGCCCGAGCGCGAGGACCCCGGCAACGCCCAGTTCGGCACCTCCGACATTCCCAAGGTCGTCGGCGGCGACGGTTCTGAAGCGCTGGCCATGGCGGATGCGCTCTACGCCGCCCTCGTCGTCAGGACCGTGCCGGTCTCCTCGACCGCCACAGCCGAGGCCGTGAAGCTGACCGAGAATATCTTCCGCGCCGTCAACATCGCCCTCGTCAACGAGCTCAAGCAGGTCTACGCCGCGATGGGCATCGACATCTGGGAGGTGATCGACGCCGCCAAGACCAAGCCCTTCGGCTTCATGCCGTTCTATCCGGGCCCCGGCCTCGGCGGGCACTGCATCCCGATCGACCCGTTCTATCTGACCTGGAAGGCGCGCGAATTCGACATCGCCACGCGCTTCATCGAGCTCGCCGGCCAGATCAACACCGAGATGCCCTATCGCGTCGTCGATCGGCTAGCGGAGTTGGTCGACCGCCGGCTCGGCCGCAGCTTCAGCGGCGCGCGCATCCTCGTGCTCGGCCTCGCCTACAAGAAGAATGTCGAGGATACGCGCGAGAGCCCGGCCTTCAGGATCATGGAGCTGCTTGAGAAGCGCGGGGCGGCGGTGTCGTTTCACGACCGCATGGTGGCGGAGATTCCGCAGAGCCGCGAGCATGCCGAGTTTGCCGGGCGGCGGTCGGTCCCGCTCACGAAGGACGTCGTTGCCGGCTTCGACGCAACCATCATCTGTACCGACCATGATGCGGTCGACTACCGCAATCTCGTCGAGTGGTCGCCTCTGGTCATCGATACCCGAAATGTCTGTGCCCGCCAGGGCCTGACAAGGGAACACGTCATCAAGGCGTGATTGGC
>NZ_JAUXYO010000264.1 GCF_030694325.1 Allobosea sp.
CGCGCCTTCGCGGGCGCCGCGTGCCGCCTCGGGCCGCCGGCCGCCCTGGTGGCGGTGCGGTCGCCAGACCTCGATCATCTCGGGTTCGGCCGGCGCAGACGGGGTCGAGGCCGAAGCCTCCGCAGCGGCGGCTTCCGGCTCGACGGCGGGTTCCGCCTCGGTCGCGGGCAGGGCCGAGAGGAGGTCGGCCGGCACGGCCTCACGGGTCGGTTCGAGCTCCTGCGCCGTCAGGATCGGCGCATCCGGCGTTTCGGCCTCCTGGGCCTCCGGTGCGACGGCGTCGGTCGTGGCGTCGGTCAGGTCAGCAGCGGCCGGGGCGGCCTCGGCTTCGCCGATCGCCGCAGCGTCCGAACCCTCGTCGGTTTCGCTAGTCGCGCCTTCTGCTGCCACCTCGGCGGCGGCCGGCTCGGCCGGCACGGGCTTGGCGGGAGCGGCCGCGAGCGGCACGGTGATGGCGGGTCCCGCGCGCTTGACCGAAACATAGCCGAGCGAACGCAGGATCGAGGCGAAATCCTCGCCGGCGCAGCCGACCAGCGAGGTCATCGCGCCGGTGACGACGAAGCCGTCCTGGTCGGCAGTTCCCGTCGGCGGGGTCCCTTGAGTCACCCCGGGGCGATAGGCGATCGCCGGGCGGATCAGGTCGGCCAGACGTTCCAGGATGTCGACGCGCACGGCGCGCTCGCCGCAGACGCGGTAGCCGGCGGCGCGATAGAGCCCCTTGGGCACGGCCTTGTCGACCGGGAAGGAGGTCCGGCCCGAGGCGGCGAGATGGGCGATGTCATCCAGGCCCGACAGCTCGGGGCCGCCATGCTTGAGCGCCCAGAGCTGGGCGGCCAGCGCGCGCGGCGCCGGCTTCAGCAGGGCGGGAACATAGAGATGGAAGGCGCCGAAGCGAATGCCGAGCTGGCGCAGCGCGGCGCGGCCCTCCTGGTCGAGCGCCTTCATCTCCTCGCCGACCTTGGCGCGCTCGAGCACGCCGAGCGCCTCGGCCGCCTGATAGGCGATGCCGCGGGCGATGCCGGTCAGCGTCGTCGCCTCCTCCAGCAACTGCAGCGGACCGAGCAGCCGCGTGACGTGGTTCTTCAGCCAGAGCTGCAGGCGGGCCTCGACCTGCTCGCGCGCCTGGCCGGCGAGATGCTCTTCGACCAGCAGCCGGAGGCGGGGCTCGACCGCCTTCTCGCCGGCCACGAGGCGGGCGACGGGCTCGCCGATCCAGCGCAGCAACCCGTCATGCGACAGCACGAAGGCATCGTCGCCGGCGAGCACGACGCGCGCGGCGCGCGCCTCGATCTCGCTGGCCAGCGCCTTCATCGCCGCCATGTTCAAGGCTTTCGCCTCCGGCCCGCCGGCCTTGGGGTCCGCCGTGAAGCGGAAACCCTGCAGCATTCCGACGTGCTGGCCCTCGACGAGCACGTCGCCCGTCGTGGTGACCTCAGCCTCCAACATCGCATTCTCCCGCAAACGGCGCAGCAGCACGCTGGTGCGCCGGTCGACAAATCGGCTGGCCAGACGCTCGTGCAGAGCGTCCGAGAGCTTGTCCTCTACAAGACGCGCCACCCCCTGCCAATGCTCAGGATCGGGCAACCAGTCCGGACGGTTGGCGACGAAGGTCCAGGTGCGGACCTGCGCGATGCGCGCAGACAGCGTGTCGATCTCGCCATCGGTCCGATCCAGCGCCGAAAGCTGGGTACGATACCAGTCGATATCGAGCCGTCCATGGCGCATTAGGCGCAGATAGAGGGTGGTGGCGAGGTCGGCATGCTGCTGCGGCGCGATCTTGCGATAATCGGGCAGGCCGCAGACCTCCCAGAGCCGTTCGACCGCAGCCCGGCCCTGCGCCAGCGCCCGGATGTCGGGATCGCGCGCCAGGCCTTCGAGCGTGTTCATGTCCTCGGCGATCAGCGCGCGCGTCAGGCCAGGCTCCGTCGGCTGCAGGTTCAGGCTGTCCAGCAGTTGCGCGACCGAGCGGAAATCGAGATCGGTGTTGCGCCACTGCAGCTGCCGCACCGGCTCGAAGCGATGATTCTCGATCGCCTCGACGAGATCGGCCTCGAAGGGCGGGCAGCGGCCCGAGGTGCCGAAGGTGCCATCGCGCAGATGGCGCCCGGCGCGCCCGGCGATCTGGCCGAACTCGGCCGGGTTCAGCTTCCGGAAATGATGGCCGTCATATTTCTTGTCGGCGGCGAAGGCGATGTGGTCGACGTCGAGGTTCAGCCCCATGCCGATCGCGTCGGTGGCGACGAGATAGTCGACGTCGCCGGACTGGTAGATCTCGACCTGGGCATTGCGAGTGCGCGGTGAGAGCGCGCCGAGGACGACCGCCGCGCCGCCCGTCTGGCGGCGGATCAGCTCGGCGATGGCGTAGACCACCTCGACCGAGAAGGCGACGATGGCCGAGCGCGGAGCCAGACGCGTGATCTTTCGGTCGCCCGCGAACATCAGCTGCGACAGGCGCGGCCGGGTCACGACGTTCACGCCGGGGATGAGCTGCTCGATCACCGGCCGCATCGTGCCGGCACCGATCAGCATGGTTTCGGCGCGTCCGCGCCGGTTCAGCAGCCGGTCGGTGAAGACATGCCCGCGGTCGAGATCCGCCGCGAGTTGGATCTCGTCGATGGCGACGAAATCCACGGCCAGGTCGCGCGGCATGGCCTCGACCGTGCAGACCCAGAAGCGGGGACGCTCCGGCTTGATCTTCTCCTCGCCGGTGACGAGCGCCACGGCCTCGGCGCCGACCTTCTCGACGACGCGCTGGTAGACCTCGCGGGCGAGCAGGCGCAGCGGCAGGCCGATCATGCCCGTCGGATGGGCGACCATGCGCTCGATCGCGAGATGGGTCTTGCCGGTATTGGTCGGGCCCAGAACGGCGGTGACGCCGTTGGCGCGGACCGATGGAGGCAGGGAGCGTGGAGGAAGCAAGGCCGACGCCGATCGTGGTGAGCGCTGCGCCGGTTTGCGGCGCCCAGAGGCATGGCCGCGGCGGCGCAACGCGAGCGATGAACTAGGAAACGGAACGAGTCCCGAACGAAGCGGGGTCGAATCGCTGACTCCCAGGGAATCGGGATTTGTTCTCGCCGAGGATGGATCGAGCGGTTGTAGGTCTCGCAGGGCGGGATCGGTGTCTCGGCATCGCCTGTCCTCCGAAGATCGCGCGCATGACGCTCGTCATCTGCCGCAGGGCCTATCTAGGCA
Organism: Allobosea sp.; assembly: GCF_030694325.1. Taxonomy (GTDB): domain Bacteria; phylum Pseudomonadota; class Alphaproteobacteria; order Rhizobiales; family Beijerinckiaceae; genus Allobosea. Next base: position 3,193 of record NZ_JAUXYO010000264.1, read on the forward strand.
TGCTTCGCCAGGAAACGAGGGCCGGCCGCGCGCGCGGCGCTCAGCCGAAGACCTCCGCGAAGATCTCCGCGGCTTCATCGGGCGCCTCGACATGCACGAAATGCCCGGCGCTCTCGCAGAAGGTGATCTGCGCATCGTCGAAATGCTCGGGCACGAAGGCGGCCCATTCCGACTTCAGAACCGGGTCGTGCCGACCCCAATGCACCCGTGTCGGCTGGTGGATGCGCACCGAGGGGGTGGGATGGCCGTCGATGGCCGCCAGCCGAGCGGCATTCTGGCTGCGATACCAGTCGAAGCCGCCGCGCAGGTTGCCGGGCTTCATGAAATTGTCGATCCAGAGCTCGAGCGCCGGATCGAAGGCATCCTTGCGCTGGCACCAATGCGAGAGAAAATGGGAGATGTAGAGCGCGCAGGACTGGCGGCTCAGGCCGATCAGCGCCTCGGCCAGCGGCAATTGCTGGAACGACTGATACCAGACCTCGTTGACATGGCCGTCATGGACCCAGCGTCCGGCGATGCTCTGGGTCGGGCAGTTGAAGAAGAACAGCCGCTCGACGAGCTGCGGATGGCGTCGCGCCAGAGCCTGCGCGGCATAGGCACCGACATCGTGGCCGACCACGCCGACCGATTCCAGGCCGAGCGCGCCGAGGAGAGAAGCCATGTCGTCGGCATGGCTGTTGGCGCCGACGTCGCTGCGCGGAGAGGCGGCCTTGGCGCTGTCGCCGAAGCCACGCAGATCGGGCGCGATCAGCCGGAAATCCGGGTGGAGCCGGTTCATCAACGGCAGCCAGGTCGCCCAGAATTCCGGCCAGCCATGCAGCAGCAGGACGGGCCGCCCCGCACCGACCTCGGCGACGTGCAGCGTCGTGTCGCGCACCGCGATCTGGCGATGCCTCAGACCGGGCGGCGTGGCGAAGTCGCTGGACATGGGATCTCCCGGCTGGTTCCGGCGAAGGCTAGCGTCTGGCCGGCTCGCGCCGCAATCGCGATGGCGTGCAGGAAGGGCATGCGCCAGCGCTTCTCCACAGGAGGCGCAGGGGCGGCCCTTGCGTCAATGCGCGCCGTGGCTACAGCGGCCATGGTCGGCGAGCGCCTCGATGATGGCGCAGTCGCAGGCGGCGACGCCGCCCGAGCAGGTGGTGGCGATGCGCTCCAGTTCGGCCTCCAGCGAGCGCAGCCGCGCGATCTTGTGGCGGACCTCGTCGCGGTGCGCGACGGCGATGGCATGGGCCTCGTCGCAGGCCATCGCCGGATTGTCCGAGAGCCTGAGGAGGGCGCGGATCGCCTCGACGGCAAAGCCGAGATCGCGCGCATGCTTGATGAAGGCGAGGCGCTCGACATGGGCCCGGCCATAGCGCCGCTGGTTGCCCTCCGAGCGCTCGGGCGGCGGCAGCAGCCCGACCTGCTCGTAATAGCGGATCGTCTCGACCTTGACGCCGGTGCGCTCGGCCAGCGCCCCGATCGGCATCACGCGCTCGACTGTGGTCGCGGTGGGCATGGGCTCGCTCCAAAGCTCTAGTCGTTAGAGGTCAAGGTGAGCGGGGCACGCGCCGGGGTCAAGCAATGCGGGTCAGAAGGAGGGCGGCGTGCAGGCGCTGACGACCTCGCAGGCGACCGGCCCGACACAGCGGAAGCGGTGCGGCCGGCGGCTCTCGAAGTAATAGGCATCGCCGGGGCCCAGAATGCGCCGCTCGTCGTCGACGCTGACCTCGAGCCGCCCGGAGAGGACGATGCCGCCCTCCTCGCCGTCATGCGAGAGGGGCACGCGGCCGGTGTCGGTTCCGGGCTCGTAGCGCTCCTTCAGGATCTGCAGGGCGCGGCCGAACAGGTTCTCGCCGATCTGGCGGTAGGAGATGCCACCCTTGCCGATCTCGACCAGTTCGTCGGCGTGGTAGAACGCCTGGCGCGGGCGGTCCGGCTCCAGGGCGAAGAATTCGGAGAGGCCGATCGGGATGCCGTCGAGGATGCGCTTCAGTGCCCCGACGGACGGATTCACGCCGTTGGACTCGATCAGCGAGACGGTCGAATGGGTCACGCCGGCGCGCTTGGCCAGCGCGCGCTGGGAGAGACCCTGGCGGGTGCGCAGATAGCGCAGCCGCGCGCCGATGTCAGTGTCGCTCACGATGGCCTGGTCTCCCTGGTCGATATCTGCACCATACTGAGATTGCAGTCAGCAAAAACAAGGATTTGTCGGCAGCCTGAAACAGACTTGTTCGTTTCGGTCGAACGGTGCTCCCTGCCGGCAGAGGAGATCACCCATGACCATCGCCACACCGCCGCAGGCCCTGCAGAACGCTCGTTCGCTCGACAGCTACTGGATGCCCTTTACTGCCAACCGGCAGTTCAAGGCGGCGCCGCGGCTGCTCGCCTCGGCGCAGGGGATGCACTACGCCACCGAGGACGGTCGCAAGGTCATCGACGGCACCGCTGGTCTCTGGTGCGTCAATGCCGGCCATGGCCGCCAGCAGATCACGCAAGCCGTCGAGCGCCAGCTCGCGACGCTCGACTACGCGCCCTCCTTCCAGATGGGCCATCCGATCGCCTTCGATTTCGCCGAGCGTCTGGCGGCGATCGCGCCGGGTGAGGGCGCGGGCAAGCTCGACCGGATCTTCTTCACCGGCTCGGGCTCGGAATCGGTCGATACCGCGCTGAAGATCGCCATCGCCTATCAGCGCGCCATCGGCCAGGGCACGCGAACGCGGCTGATCGGCCGCGAGCGTGGCTATCACGGCGTCGGCTTCGGCGGCATCACGGTGGGTGGGCTGGTCAACAACCGCCGCGTCTTCCCGCTGCTGCCCGGCGCCGACCATCTGCGCCACACCCATGATCTGGAGCGCAACGCCTTCAGCAAGGGCCAGCCCGAACATGGCGCCGAGCTCGCCGACGATCTCGAGCGGCTGGTCGCGCTGCACGGGGCCGAGACGATCGCGGCGGTGATCGTCGAGCCGATGGCGGGCTCGACCGGCGTTCTGGTGCAGCCGAAGGGCTATCTCGAGCGGCTGCGCGAGATCGCGACGCGCCACGGCATCCTGCTGATCTTCGACGAGGTCATCACCGGCTTCGGCCGGCTCGGCACGCCCTTCGCGAGCGAATACTTCGGCGTCATGCCGGACCTGATGACGACGGCCAAGGGCATCACCAACGGCACCATCCCGATGGGCGCCGTCTTCGCCGCCCGCAAGGTCCATGACGCGCTGATGAGCGGGCCGGAGGCCACGATCGAGCTGTTCCACGGCTACACCTATTCCGGCCATCCGGTGGCCTGCGCGGCGGGGCTGGCCACGCTCGACATCTATGCCGGCGAGGGGCTGCTGACGCGGGTCAAGTCCCTCGCCCCGCTCTGGGAGGAGGCGCTGCATTCGCTGCGCGACGTGCCGCATGTCATCGACATCCGCACGATCGGCCTCGTCGCCGGGATCGAGCTGGCTTCGCGGCCCGGCGCCGTCGGCGCGCGCGCCTACGAGGCCTTCGTCGACTGCTTCGAGAAGGGTCTGCTGATCCGCGTCACCGGCGACGTCATCGCGCTGTCGCCGCCGCTGATCTGCGAGCCCTCCCAGATCGAGGAGATGGTCTCGCTGCTGCGCGCGGCGCTGGAGCGGCTGGCCTGAGGGGGTTCAGGCGGCGCCGAGGAGCGCACAGGCCTCCTCGGCGGTGACCCGCTCCTCGTCAGTGGCGATTCGCGGCGTCGGCGCTCTCCTGCTCGCGGGCCGAAAGCCGGCGATCCAGCTCGATATCGACGCGACGCGGATGACCCAGCCCTTCAGCGGCAACGTCTCCATCCAGAGCATCGTCGGGTCGGAGATCACCGCGTTCAGCCAGCGGGCGCGCGGGACGGCGGCGTCGCCGGTCGAGCTCGTCCAGCGGCTGTGCGCTTCAACCCGGAGCTCGACAAGGGCTGGTTCGGGACGGTGATGAACGTGGTTTTGAGCATCACCATGCTCTCGATCGTGCTGACCGGGGCGGCGCTGATCCGCGAGCGCGAGCACGGCGACCGCGCGAGACCATGCCCGAGATCGTAAAGACGATCATGCTGGCCCATTTCCTGCGCTGAGAGGGAGCCTCAGGAGCGGGCGTATTTCGCCCCGCAAAAGGAGCGCGCATTGTCGGTCCACTGGCCGAAGCCGGTAGCGACCATGTTGCGGATGACGGTACAGACATAGCGATGCTGGGCCGGGTTGTTGTGCGGCCCGGCGTGATAGCGCGCCACCGCCATGGTCCAGCTCGTGTGGCGGGCCTTCAGCCGCTTCAGGAATTTGGCCGAGTATTCGACGTTCAGCGCCGGATCGAACATCGCGTCGAGGCTGGGGAACTGGTCGCGATGGTAGTGATGGTTGATCTGCATGCAGCCGATGTCGATCAGTTTCTTGCCCTTGGCGCGCGAGCTGTGGAATTCGGCCAGCGCCTCTTGCTTGCTCGCGCCGAAGAAGGCGCGGCCGTGGATGTTGAGCGCATAGGGCTGCAGCGAGTTGCGCCGCCCGCTCTCGGTCAGCCCCACGGAATAGAGCACGCCGACGGGGATGTCGTAGGCCTTCGAGACGCGGATCATGTGCTCCTCGCAGACCGTCTGGGCGGCGGCCGGCGTGAACAGGCTAGAGATAGCGAAGAGGGTCGCGGCCAGGGCGAGGGCTTTCGCGGCGATCATGGGTGTCCTCCGTGCTGATGGGGGCGTCGTTGCGTGCATCCCGCCGTTGCGGCTCCTGCCGATCATTCTGCCGGTCCTGCTGGCGCGAGGGGTCGAAGCCGCGGCCGTCGCGGCCCGCCCCCTCCTCGCGGGCGCCGTCGCGGGACGCATCCTGGCCCGGGCGCGGGTCGGCGCCGGCCGATTCGACATGGACGGTCTCGACCGAGACCTGATCGAGCGCATGGCCGCTCGCCCGGACGATCTCGCGCAGGGCCTCGCGGTCATTGGCGAGCAATTGCGCGGTTTCGGCGCGGCTGGCCTCGAGCCTGATCTCCATGCCGCCCTGCGAGATGCGCAGCTTGACGACGATGCTGCCGAGTTCGACCGGGCTGAGCTGGATGTGCAGGATCTTCGTCGGCTCGGCGATGCCGCCGGGCTTCGCCGTGCCGATCTCGGGGACATCCTGGGAGCGGGACGTGGCGAGTTCCGAAGCCGCCTGCCGGATCGGCTCGGCGACCTGCTGGAGCGGCGAGAGACGCAACACGGGTGGCAGATGCGTCTCCTGCCGGATCACCGCGATGGTGAAGGGCTTGTCCGGGCCGGCGTCCTTCGTCGCGGACTCCGGTTTCACCGACGTCGGATCGAGCAGGGTCGCCGCGTCCGGCAGGTCGGACAGCGCGGTTTCATCGGTCGGCAGCGCGACGCCCGACTGCGCGGTCGCGGTCAGCGGGGCCGGCTCCAGGGAGCCGGTCGCGCCGGCGGCGGTGCGAGCG
>NZ_JAUXYO010000275.1 GCF_030694325.1 Allobosea sp.
CCGCCGCGCTCATGCGCAGGGCGCGGTCTTGAACTCGACGCGGCGGTCGACCGCCGTGCTGGCGTCGTCGCGTGGCAGGCCGACCAGCGCCTCGCGATAACCGACGCCGGACGGACGCAGCCGCTGCGACATGCCCGGCGCCGCAGCGGTCATGAGGGTCACGATGCGTTCGGCGCGCTCGCGGGAGAGCCTGTCGTTGAGGCTCTCGGGACCGGTGCGGCTGGCATGGCCGACCACGTCGAGGCAGACGCCGGCTTGGGTCGCCCGCGCCGCGATCTCGCGCAGCCAGGCCGGGTAGCTCGCGGAGAGCTTGCGGTCGGCGTTGAAGGCGGTGGAGTTCGGCTCGAACAGGAACTTCACCCCGAGCTGGCCGAGGGAGAAGCCGCGCTCGACCATCTGGCCGAATGTCTGGTCGGCCTCACTGGTCTCGCCCAGCGCCGCATAGGAGAGGTAGAGGCCGTTGAGCACGCGCAGCTGGTCGCCGCCCGGCTGGGCCTGGGCCTCGCGGTAGAGATCGCGCGCCCGGGCATGGTCGCCGGCCTCATAGGCGGCGCCTGCCTCCCGGATGCGGGCAGCGGCGCCGAGCTGGTCGATGTATGCCGGCGAGACCGGCGTGCCGGGCTGCGACTTCTGGCAGGCCTCGATATAGGCGCGGGTCGCCGCGTCCAGGCCCCAGACCGGCGTGTCGGCATAGGATGCCGCCGGGGCGATGTCGACATTGCCGACCGTCGAGCGCGCGACGCTGCGGGCATAGACCGTCTTGGCCTCGCGCTCGACCAGGGCAAAGCAGATCCAGAAGGCGTCGCGATCGCCGCCGGGCTGGCCGGCATTGTTGATCGTGTTGAAGGTGCCGATGAAGACGAAGCGGGCCTTGGCGACGTTTTCGGGCGTGAAGGCCAGGATCTTCACATGCGGGTAGCGCTCCGCCACCAGTTCGGCGATGCGCCGGTCGAAGCCGCGCGTCGCCGCCGACTGGATGCCGGTGACACCGTCGATCAGCGGATCGATGACGACGGTGACCTCGCCGGCGCTCGCCGGGAGCCTGGCGAAGAGGTCCGTGGCGGCCTTCATGAAGGCCTGTTCGAGTGGGACGAGGGCGGGCGCCCGCGCAGCCGCGACGGGCTGAGCGAAGGCGGCCGGTGCGCTGCCGACGGCGGCGAGCGCGAGCATGACGGCGGTGACAGTACGCAGGGACATGAGGCGGCTCCGGGAAGGCCTGTCGCCCCCCCGCTCCCCGGCCGGATTGCGACGAAGGTCGATCGAGTGCTTAACCATAGCGTCATCTCCTTTTCCCGAGCAATCCTTCATGGTCGGGAAGGATCGGTGTGAGGAGAGATTGCCTCAGGCGCACCGCCTTGACTGTCTCCGCGGGAACAGACCTGCACCGGACGCTGCGGCAGTTTTTTCTCAGATCGGCGTGGAGACTGCAACGGGCCCGACCCCGCGCAGCTCGACGGTGCCGAGCAGGCGCAGCAGCGCCGGGTCGCAGCGGCTCGCCGCGACCGGGCCGACGCAGATCGACGAGCCGAGTTCCTTGTTCAACGCCTCGAGCCGCGCCGCCATGTTCACCGCCTCGCCATGGGCGGTGTAGTCGAGCTTGGCGCCGACGCCGACGTCGCCGACGATGGCGATGCCGGTTTCCAGCCCCTGCCGGGTTCGGCCGAGGCCGATTGCGGCCGCGAGACCGGTGGCCCGGTAGGTCTCCGTCCAGTCCAGGATCGCCACAGCGCAGGCGAGCGCGCGCCGCGGGTGGTCCTCGAGATCGAACGGTGCGTTGAAGAGGGCATGGACGGCGTCGCCGACGAGCTTGTCGACCATGCCGCCATGGGCGCCGACGATCCGGGTGACGCCCTCGAAATAGCCGTCCAGCACCGCCACCAGCTGTTCGGGTCCGGCCTCGCGGGTGGTCTGCGTGAAGCCTTCGATGTCGGTGAAGAGCGCGGTGACCTCGCGCCGCTCGCCGGACAATTTGAGGCTGCCGGGATCGGCGACGATCCGCTCGACCACGCCCGGCGCCAGATGCTGCTCGAAGCGGCGGCGCAGCCGCGCCTCGCGCCAGCGCGATTCCGAGAAGGCGGTGAGCGAGGTGGCGAGGAAGGCGAAGGTCGCGGCGATCATCGGGGTGCGCGGGTCGAGCAGCAGGTCCCGCAAGGCCAGCCAACCCGTGCCGATCACGACCAGCGCGAGCAGACCGAGGAGCGCGGCCGTGGCGATCGCCGGCCGCCAGAGCCGCGCCATCGCGATCGCGAGCGACTTGACGACCAGCGCGAGCCCCAGCTCCACCGGATACGCCCAGTCCGGCCGGACCGGCATCACACCGGTCGCGATCTGGTGGACCGCCTGCGCCTGAAGAACGGAGGAAGGCGTCAGCGGGTCGCGCGCGCTGGCCCGCAACGCGCCCAGCTCCGGCGCGAAACCTCCGATGAAGACGATCGCGCCCGCCAGGGCGGTTGCATCCGCCCCGTCGCGCAGCAGGTCCGCGGCGCGGATGACCGGCACGGAGGGGCCGCCCGGGACCAGCCGCAGGAGGCCGTGCGGCGGCAGGGCGCGCGTCGTGGCGCCGATGGTCACCCGCAGCGGATCGGCGGAGAGCAGGTAGCCGGAGGCGCCGGCGGCGAGACGCACGGCTTCGAGAGCCAGTCCCGGGCGGCTCTCGTCCCCGACCGTGACGAACAGCGGAACGCGGCGTACGACCCCGTCATCATCTCCGGGAAGGGAGAGCGTGCCGGAACCCGCAGCCGCGGCCGCCAGACTGGCGGGTGGCGCGCTCGCCCCCCGCTCGCGCCAGAGCGAACCGAGCGACACGCCCGGGCGTGTCAGGATCGGCACGGCGCCGACGGCATCTCGCCCTTGAGGGTCGATCACCCAGCCGAGCACGACGGGGCCGGCGCCGACGGCGTCCGCGAGCATCCTGTCACCGTCCTCCAGCGTCGGCGCCAGCGCAGCCAGGGCGGCGTTTCCGGTCTCCGCGGCGAGCCGGCGCGCCAGCGCGGCGGGCGAGCGCGTATCCTCGCCCGCCAGGAGCAGATCGAGCGCGATCGCAGCGGGCTTCGCCGAATTGACGGCCGCGATCAGCCGCGCCAGCGTTTCCCGACGCCAGGGCCAGAGGCCAACCGCGTCGAGGCTCGCGGCGTCGATCGCGACGATGGCGAGCCGGGGCGAGGGCCCGGGGCTGCGCCAATCGGCGATCTGCTCGAGCACGACATCCAAGACCTGCTCGCGCTGGGTCTCGCGCCAGAAGGGCGGCGCGGAGACTGCGAGAAGGATCAGGCCGAAACCGACCAGGGCACCGGCAACGACGGGTCGCCACCGCCGCAGCCTTCTCTCAGCCATGCTCGATCCCGGCACATTTCGCGAGCAGATCGGGATCGCAGAACAGGCGATCGGCGGTGCGGCGGATCGCACCCATCTGCTCGAGCGAACCCAGCGCCGCATTGACCTTCGGCCGGCTGGCGCCCAGCAACTGCGCCAACTCACCCTGCGAGAACGCCAGATCGAATGGAACGCGCTTGCCCGCCGGCGCACGGCGGCCGCCGAGACCGACCAGGAGAAAGCGGGCCAGCCGGACCTCGATCGAATACAGCGCGATGCCTTCGAGTTGGTCCGTCGTCTGGCGCAGCCGGCGGCAGAGGAAGGCGATGATCCCGGCCGCGAGCGCGGGATGGCGCGCCCTGAGTGTGTCGAGGGCGGCCCGGCGCAGGGACAGCGCCAGGACGGGCGTGATCGCCACGGCGTCGGCGCTGCGCGTGCCGCCGTCCAGCACGGCGATCTCGCCCAGCAGATCGCCGCGCGCCGCATGGCGCATGCTGAGCTCGCGGCCCTCCTCGGTCGTCACCGAGAGCCGCACGCGGCCCTCGACGACGAGCAGGAGGCGGTCGCCGGCGTCCCCGCGCGCGAACAGCATCTGGCCCGCATCGAAGCGCTGCTCGCGGAACTCGGCGGCACAGTCGAGCAGGTCCTGCGGTGGCACCCCGGCGAAGAAGCCGGCCTCGCCCAGCATGGCGGCGATGGCGGCGGTTTCCATGCTCAGGCGATCTGCGCCAGGGCGGCGGCGATGCGCGCCGCGCCCCAGGGACGGGCCGGCGTCGGCGCGGCACCGCGTCGGGCGATATCCGTGCCCTCGCCCGCCACCAGGACGACCTCGCGGCCGGCGGCGCGCACCGCGACCTCGCCGCGCTCGACGAAAACCCCGAAGACG
>NZ_JAUXYO010000279.1 GCF_030694325.1 Allobosea sp.
GCCAACCCTGCCAACGATCCGGGCAGCCATCATCACCAAGCTCAAACGGCCGCCTCCAACGCGATGTCCGCATTGTCGATGCTGGCTCATTCCTAAAAATCTGCCAAAGTAGTGCTAGGGACCCTCTACCGCCGTCTCAGATATCGCGACTTGTACGACGCCATTGCCGACGAGTACGTATTTGGACGACTCATCGAAGCCGGTTGGTTTCCGTTTGTCGAAATTCTCGGCAGGGAATTTCGCGGACTCGTAACCCAGTGCGAAGCTGGGTTTGACCTTGAAGAAGCAGAAGAGAAACTGCTCGCTGCGTTTGACACGCAGCGCGTTGAAGCGATGTTCGCGCGTTGGATGGCCAAGCCTCATTTCGCGGGCAAGGAACGGCTTCTGCGCTCAGCGCTAAACAACTTCGCAGCTGGCGACGCGATTGCGGTCTTAAAAATCGTTCTTACCGAAATTGAAGGTATATTACGTGATGCATACATGAAAAATCATGGAAAAAGCGTCAAACTAGATAAATTGCTGCAATTTGCGGTTGATTCTGCCGCGCAGAAGGCCGGCCAACCTGATACTTTATTGTTTCCTGAAGTATTTGCCGTCTATCTAAAATCTCATGCGTTTGCAAATTTTGATCCACTTTCCCGATCAGGTAAAGCTAGCTCGCGGCACGCGGTAGGTCATGGTCACGCCGACGCGGACAGCTACACTCAAATTCGGGCGCTGCAAGCGCTGCTCACACTCGACCAGCTTGCATTCTACACCTAACTCAACTGTGATCCAATCGACAACGGCCGGCCCCGAAGGGCCGGCCGGCGACGTGTCCCGGGTCTCGAATCCGCAGGCGCGTCAGAACTGGTACTTCATCGTCGCCTTCACCGTGCGGCCGGGCTCGGTGTAGTAGTCGCGCGCCTGGGGCCGCGAGAGCGGCACGTTGACCGCATCCCAGTACTTGCGGTCGAAGATGTTGTAGACGCCGACCTGCAGTTCGAGGTCGGCGATCTCCGGCAGCGGCTTCCACCAGGCGGTGGCGTTGAAGATCGCGTAGCCCGGGGCCTTGAAGCCCGTATCGGTGCCCGAGGTCGAGACGTCGTCACGCTTGCCGGCGAGCTTGGCCGAGACCTCGGCGCCCCAGCGATCGGTGCCATAGGCGACGGCAACGATGCCCTGCACCGGCGGGATCGAGTTCAGGAAGGTGTTGTCGTCCTTGTTCTGGCCGCGGGTGTAGGCGAAGGAGCCCCGCACCAGCCAGTTCGGCGCGAAGGCGTATTGCATGTTGGCCTCGACGCCCTGGATCTCGGCGCGCGTGACATTGCGGAAGCCGGTGATGCCGCCCTGGAAGTAGAGCCCGCCGACGCCGGCGGCCTGGACCTGATAGGTGTCGATGAAGTTGCGGTAATTGGTGTGGAAATAGGTCAGCGAGCCGCCGAAGGCCTTGTCGCCGAAGCGGAAGCCGACATCGATGCCGTTGCCGATCTCGGGCCGCAGATCCGGATTGCCGGTGCGCAGATAGGTCGTCGGCGAGCCGAAGCGGCCATAGAGTTCATTGGCGGTCGGGGCGCGGAAGGTCTTGGCCCATTGCGCGAAGATGGTGATGTCCTTGAACCAGGGCGTGTTCTTCAGCACCTCGTATTCGAGCCGGATCCGCGGCGACCAGGCCGAGTCGCTCGACGCGGCGGGCAGGCCGGTCGGGCGCGAGGCGCCGTTCGAATAGGCCGGCGTGTATTGCGGCTTCTCCTCATACCAGTCGTAGCGCAGGCCCGGCGTGATGCGCAGGCGGTTATCGAGCAGGCCGATCTCGTCCTGGATGTAGAAGCCGGCGAGACGCCCGTCGACCTTGGGCTGCTCGGCCTGGTTGGTGGGGATGTTGTTGCAGGTCGTGAAGGCGCCCGTGTAGATGCCCGAGGCGGGCCGCGCGGGGCAGGCGTCGGAGCCGGCGCTGTACTGCTCCAGGCTCGACATGCGCAATTCGGTGCCGGCGATGACCTTGTGCGTCAGCATCCCGGTGTTGAAGCTCTTGATGACGTGGCCGTTGAAGCCGTAGGCCTCTTCCTCGTTCTGGTTGTCGCGGGCGTAGAGGCCGACGATGCTGGTGTAGCGATAGCCGTTGGTCAGGTCGTTGCGCTTCAGCCGCTGCCAATAGGCGACGGCATGGGCCTCGTCGAAGAAGGAGCCCGGCATCTTGTAGTCGTAGCTCAGCGAGACGCGGTCGCGCTGGACGTCCTCGCCGGTGCGGTAGGCGCCGGGGCGATAGTTGCCGGTGAGCGAGACGGAGTTGTCGCGGTTGTAGATCCGGTCCGAGCGCTTGAAGGTCTCGGCGGTCAGGCCGAAGCGATGCGCCTGGTCGGGTGAATACTGATAGAGCTTGGCGAGGAAGCTGTACTGGTCGAAATCGCGCGGGTTCGGCGCGGTGCGGGCGGCGCCGATCGTCTTGACGGTGCCGCCGCTGTCGGTCTCGTGGCCGTTGCGGAAGCCACCCTGGATCAGGGCCCAGGTGTTGTTGAAGCGCGCCGCGGCGGCGACGCTGCCGAAGACGGCCTTGTCGGTGCTGTCGAAGCCGGTCTTGGCGAGGGCGCCATAATTGCGGCCGTTGCGGATGATTTCCTCGGGATCGAGCGTGCGGACGGCCAGAACGCCGCCGAGCGAGCCGGCGCCGATCGTGCTGCCGCCGCTGGGGCCGCGCAGCAGGTCGAGCGTCGAGAGCGAGTCGAAGTCGAAGGCGGTGGTGCCGCCGCGGTTCAGGCGGGTATCGATCAGGAAGGGCTGGCGGATGCCGTCCACCGTCGTCAGCACGCGCGCGCCATCGAGACCGCGGATGTTGAGGCTGTTGTTCTGGCGGTTGAAGGTGATGCCGGCCTCGACGCGGGTCGCAAGCTCGCTCAGGCTCTGGACCTGCTGGCGGTCGAGTTGCTCGCGAGTCGTGCGCGTCGTGGTCGGGCCGGCGACCAGCGCCTGGCCCGGGGCGGCGCCCTCGACGGTGATCTGGTCGAGCACGACCGGAGCTTCCGCCGCCGCGGCGGGCGGCGCTGTGCGGCTGCGCGCTTGTTGCTGCGCCAGCGCCGGCGTCGCCAGCAGCATCACCACCAGAGTTCCCAGCGCCACGCCCTCGCGCAACCCGCCTGAATGCATCCCCATCGCCTTGACCCGCCCTTGCCGCCGCAAACGGCCGAAGGCCGCCGCGTCACAGAGTTTAAAATGAATATAAACAAGGCCTTATACGTTCGATAAGGCTCTCATCGGTTATTGAGGGAGTCGAAGACTGTCAATCATTCGCCATGCAAAGAACATAACCCGATGCCACGAAGACACATTCGTGCAATCGCTCCAATGAAATCTTGGTTTTACATTGTTCTAAAGAAGCGGTGCGCATGGGCGTCGAGGCGCGCTGTGGGCTCCCGATCTCGTGAACGATCCGGACGACGGCGCCGACATCTTCCTGTTGCAACGCGGCGGCAGGCTCCCAACATGAGCGGCTGAATTCGGAACGCTCTCCCGCCATGCTCGACCGCCGGACCATGTTGACAGGATCTGCTGCGATGGCGGCGTCGCTGGCGCTGCCGGTGAACGGCCATGCGGCCGAGGCCGATGTGATCGTCATCGGAGCAGGGGCGGCCGGGATCGCCGCCGCGCATGAGCTCCGGGCCGCCGGTCGTCGCGCGATCGTCCTCGAGGCGCGCGACCGCGTCGGAGGACGAGCCTTCACCGATACCGCGCTAGGCACGCCTTACGACGCCGGCGCGATGTTCATCCACTGGGCCGAGCGCAACCCCTGGGTCCAGATCGCCCGCGATCTCGGCGTCGCGACCTCCGACGAATCCTGGGGAGGCGGATTTCGCGTCTTCGCCGGCGGGCAGCCGATGGCCGAGGCCGACCGCCAGCGGCGGCGCGGCGCCTTCGGCCAGATCGACCGGCGGCTGGAGACGGTCGATCTGACGAAGCGTGATGTCTCGATCCGCGACCTGCTCGGCGATCTCGGGCCGGACCTGGCGCCGATCGCGTCTTCCGGGCTGCTGCTCTCGATCGGCGAAGAATCCGAGCGCATCTCGGCGCGTGACTATCAGCGGCTCTGGGCGGGCGAGGATCTGGTCGTACCCTCGGGCTATGGCCACCTCGTCGCGCGGCACGGGGCCGGGCTCGACATCCGGCTCAGCCAGCCGGTGAGCGAGATCCGCTGGGACGGGCCGGGCGTGAGCGTGACGACGCCTTCCGGCACGCTACGGGCGCAGGCCTGCATCATCACGGTGCCCGTCGGCGTGCTCAAGGCCGGATCGATCCGCTTCACGCCCGCGCTGCCGGCCCGCACCCGCGACGCGCTCGACGGCATCGGCATGGGGGCGCTGACCAAGATCGCGCTGAAGGTCGAGGGCGAGCGTTTCGGCATTACCCCGGGTACGAGCTTCCTAGAGGCCGGCTCGCCGAAGCGGCTGATGAATTTCGACCTGTTCCCCGAAGGCAAGGACCTGATTGTCGCCTTCTGCGGCGGCGATCATGCGCGCGAACTCTCTGCCGCGGGGCCCGAGGCGGCGCGCGACCATCTGACGACGCTGCTCTCGTCGATGATCGGCTCCGATATCCGCAAGGCAGTGACGGGCATCTCCTTCCCCGCCTGGTGGACCGATCCGTTCTCACGCGGCTCCTATTCGGTCTGCCTGCCGGGGCGCGAGGCGGCGCGCGAACAACTGGCCGAGCCGATCGGCGGCCGGCTCTTCATCGCCGGCGAGGCCACGGCCGGCGGCGGCGCCATGACCGTCGGCGGGGCGACGCTGGCGGGACGCGCGGCGGCTGCGGCCGTAGCGCGGATCAAGGCCTGAGGCGGGCAGAGGCGTAGCTGCTGGACAGTTCAGCCCTCATCCTGAGGAGCGGCGGCACGCGGCGTCTCGAAGGATGGTCCAGCAGGCTCCGAACCACCTGGAGCATCCTTCGAGACGCGATCTTCGATCGCTCCTCAGGATGAGGGCTGTTACTCGTTAAAGCACCAGCTCCCAGTTCTGCCCGACGAGGTCCTGCCCGAAGGAGTGGTGCGTCTCCTGTGCGATCAGCTTGAAGCCTTCGGCGATGTAGATCGCGCGGGCCGCATGCAGGATGTCGTTGGTCCAGAGTTGCAGGCGGGCATAGCCGGCCGCCCGCGTGAAGCGAATAGCCTCGCGCACCAATGCCTTGCCGAGCCCGAGCCCGCGTCCCGGCCGGTCGACGATGACCATGCGCAGCTTCGCGGTCTCGTCGCTCTCGCGCATCACGAAGGCCGAGCCGAGGATCTGCCCGTCGCGCTCGGCGATCAGCCCTTGCTCGAGGCCGGGGCGGAAATCGCGGAGGAAGCGCGCCGCGATCTCGGCGACGAAGGCCTCGAATGCGATGTCCCAGCCATAATCTTCGGCATAGATTCGGCCATGGGCCGAGATCACCCAGCCGATGTCGCCGGGGCGGTGAGGGCGGATGACGGGCGCGGCCGCGGGATTCGAGACGCCCGAGAGCAGGGTCTCGGCTTCGGTCAGCGCCGTCACGAGCCGGGTGCGCGCCGGCTCGTCGAGCGCGCACAGCCGCTCCGCGGCTTCCGCCTGCGAGGCCTCTTCGAGAGGGTGGAAGACGGCGTGTCCGGCCTCGCTCAGGCGCAAGGTCAGGGCCCGCCCATCGGCGGCCGAGCGCTCGCGCAGCAGCCAGCCTGCCGCGGCGAAGCGCTTCAGGATGCGCGAGAGATAGGCGGGGTCGAGACCGAGCTCCTTCGCCAGGTCGCCCGCGCGCCAGCCGTCGCGCCGGGCGAGTTCGTAGAGCACGCGCGCTTCGGTCAGGGTGAAACCCGAGCCGAGCAGGCTGCCGCCGAGAGCGCCGACGAGGCGGGTGTGGAAGCGGTTGAAGCGGCGCAGTGCCGCGACGGCGCTTTCGAGATCCGACATGGTGACACCCTCCGTCGCTCACCTCGTCTCAAATAATGGACTGAGTCAACTAAATTGAACGCGCGCCGTCTCCGCTTTCTTGACGGTCCCTTAACCGGGCTCTGGCGGAATCGCCGCCTTCGTCACGCTCCCGGGCCGCTCGCGCATGCAGGTCGATCTTCTGGCCGGAACCACGCATCGTCCCGCCGTGCTGGCGCGGCCGGTGCCCACCATCCTCGTCTTCGATTCAGGGCTGGGCGGGCTGACCGTGCTGGCCCGCGTGACCGAGGCCTGCCGCGGCGCCGACATCGTCTATGCCGCCGACGATGCCGGCTTTCCCTATGGCCGGCTGGAAGAAGGGGCACTCGTCGCCCGCGTGCTGGCCGTGATGGAGCGGCTGGTCGCATGCCATCACCCCGATCTCGTGGTGATCGCCTGCAACACGGCCTCGACGCTGGTGCTGCCGGCGCTGCGGGCGCGCTTCGCCATTCCCTTCGTCGGCACCGTGCCGGCGATCAAGCCGGCGGCCGCCGCGACGCGCTCGGGGCTGATCTCGGTGCTGGCGACGCCGGGCACCGTGGCCCGGGACTACACGCGCGGGCTCATCCAGAGCTATGCCGGCGGCTGCGAGGTGACGCTGGTCGGCGCGACGGGGCTCGCCGCTCTGGCCGAGGCCGCCTTGAGGGGCGAGCGGGTGGAGGATGGCGCCATCGCCGCCGAGATCGCGCCCTGCTTCGTCGAGCGGGACGGCCGGCGCACCGATGTGGTGACGCTGTCCTGCACGCA
>NZ_JAUXYO010000305.1 GCF_030694325.1 Allobosea sp.
GGCGCGGGGCCGGGCCCGAAGGCGGCGAGTTGGCGGCGGCGATGGGTGACCATGGTCGCCATCCAGACCGAGGCCGTATGCCAGCCCGAGGCGGCGAGCCGGCCGAAGGCGGAAGCTGCTGCCGCCTGCTCGTCCATGTGGAAGGGCTGGGGGTCGAAGGACCGGGCGAAGGCGATGATCTCGTCGGCTGTGAAGACGGTACTGCCCAGTTCGACGCGGTCGCCGATCGCGATGTCCTCGAAGAAGCGCGCGGCCGGCGTCGGCTCGGCCGGCGGCTCGATCGGGGCGGGCAAGGCGGGCGGGACGTAGAGCGGCGGATGGGCGAGCCAGTCGCCCGCCGGCTGCAGGGCGGCGACGCCGCGCCGGCCGAACATGATCCAGTTGTCCTGCTCCAGCACGGGTTCGTCGCGCTGGTTGAGGAGCTCAAGCTTGAAGCGGACGAGGCCCATCGCCGGGCGCGAGCGCGAGGGCTTGATCTCGGTGACGGTGCGGCGGCCATGGAGCGTATCGCCCGGCTGGACCGGGCGGAGCCATTTCACCTCCTCGATGCCGGGCGCGCCCATCCCTGAGGAGTTGAGCAGGAAGCTCTGCGCCATCAACCGCATCAGCAGCGAGCAGCTGTGCCAGCCCGAGGCGATCAGCGTGCCGACGAAGCTCGCCTTCGCCTTCTGCGGATCGACGTGGAAATCCTGCGCATCGAAGCGGGAGGCGAAGGCGACGATGTCGCCTTCCGAGACGGCGAGGTTGCCCATCGGCACCATCTCGCCGACGATGAAGTCCTCGAAATACAGCATCGCCGCCGACGCCCGCTCAGTTCGCGAAGCGGAAATGCAGCACGTCGCCATCGGCGACGATGTATTCCTTGCCTTCCAGCCGGAACTTGCCGGCCTCGCGCGCGCCGCTCTCGCCCTTATGGGCGATGTAGTCGTCATAGGCGATGGTCTCGGCGCGGATATAGCCCTTCTCGAAGTCGCTATGGATCACACCGGCGGCGGCGGGGCCCTTGGTGCCCTTCTCGATCGTCCAGGCGCGCGCCTCCTTCGGTCCGACCGTGAAATAGGTGACGAGATGGAGCAGGGCGTAGCCGGCGCGGATGACGCGGTTGAGGCCGGGCTCCTCCAGCCCGACGGCCTCGAGATAGTCCTTCTGGTCGGCGGCGGGCAGCACCGCGATCTCGCTCTCGATCTTGGCGGAGACGACGACGGCGACCGCATTCTCTTCCGCAGCCCGGGCTTTGACCAGTTCGGAGAAAGCGTTGCCCTTGTCGGCGGCGGCCTCCTCGACATTGCAGACATAGAGGACGGGCTTGGAGGAGAGCAGGCCGAGCGTCTCGAACATCTTGCGCTCGTCGGCGGCCACTTGCACGAGGCGGGCCGGCTTGCCCTCGCGCAGCAGCACGAGGCAGCGGTTCATCAGCTCGGCGAGTTCCTTGGCCTCCTTGTCGCCGGTCTTGGCCTTCTTCTCCAGCGGCAGGACGCGCTTCTCGAGGCTTTCGAGATCGGCCAGCATCAGCTCGGTCTCGATGATCTCGATGTCGTTGATCGGCGCGACCTTGCCCTCGACATGGGTGATGTCGCCGTCCTCGAAGCAGCGCACGACATGGGCGATGGCGTCGCATTCGCGGATGTTGGCGAGGAACTGGTTGCCGAGGCCCTCGCCCTTGGAGGCGCCGCGGACGAGGCCGGCGATGTCGACGAAGGTCAGCCGCGTCGGGATGATCTCCTTGGAGCCGGCGATGGCGGCGAGCTTCTCGAGCCGGTCATCGGGCACCGCGACGTCGCCGACATTGGGTTCGATCGTGCAGAACGGGTAGTTCGCCGCCTGCGCGGCCGCCGTCTGCGTCAGCGCGTTGAAGAGGGTCGACTTGCCGACATTCGGCAGGCCGACGATACCGCATTTGAAACCCATGGTGGTCTTTCAGTCTCGAAGCATGAAATCGCCGGGGAGGGCGATGAACGGATTGACGATGGTCATGCCGTTTACGACGTGACCATGCCGCATGTCTTCACTGAGGAAGTGGGAACACGCCAAATTCTGCGCAGCGGCCAGTAGCACGCAATCGAACCATTGATAGCCTGCTGCTTCGCGGATCTGCCAGGCGTCCGTCAGTGTCTCGTAATCGATCGGCGTGTCGCCCCAGATCCTCAGGCTTTCGGCGTCGGCTCTCACGGTTTCCACATCGAGATGCGGGAGCTTACGAAGCGCGACGTGACAGAATTCGTTGATGACCTGCAGGTTGATCACCGGCGGCTTCGTCTCGATCAGCGCGTTCAGCCAGATTTTCGCGCGCTCCTGCTTCTGCTTCGCACCCGGATCCCGGCTGTAGATCAGCACGTTCGTGTCGAGAAAGAAGGTGCTCGTCATACAATTCGGTCCGGGAGGGGAGTTTGCCGTTTTCGTCCGACAGCGGAAGAGGAGGCCCGGCGAGGAACCTGTCGAGCGCTTCGCGCTGGCTGATCGTTCGGCCAACACGCCGTTCGAGGAGTTCGGTCACGAATTTCGACATGCTCTTGCCTTCCCGCGCCGCTGCCACGCGCAGGCGCGATAGCGTCTCGTCGGGAAGTGTCACCGTCAAATTCTTCATCTCATACCAACCTCGCTGCAGCCCAACATCGTGTTTCCGTGTTTTCGTGTCAACGATCCGCGCTGTGGTCGGTCACGCGAACGTGCGTGGCTGCTTCATCCCTGCCGGCGCAAAAACAGGTGGCGACATTCGTCGTCCAGCGGACATCACCATGCGCGCTTTCACCACGGCCTTCCTCCTCCTCGGCCTCACCGTCGCAGCCTCTGCCCAGTCGCCGACGACACGCATTCGCGGCGAGGTCGAGGCTTCCGAGGGCAACACGCTGACGATCAAGACGGTCGATGGCGCCGCGGCGAAGGTCGCGCTGGCGCCCGGCTATTCGGTCGGCGGCGTGGTCAAGGCGACAGTGGCGGACATCAAGAAGGGCGGCTTCGTCGGCGTCGGTGCGCGCCCGCAAGCGGACGGCTCGCTGCTGGCCGTCCAGGTCTTCATCTTCCCCGAGGCGATGCGCGGCACGGGCGAGGGGCACCGCCCCTGGGGCGTTCTGCCGGATTCGACCATGACCAACGCGACGGTGGCGGAGACCGTGTCGCGCGTGGATGGCGCCGGCATCGTGCTGAGCTATCCGGGTGGCGAGCAGAGGGTGACCATTCCGGCCGATGCGAACATCATCATGGCCGCTCCGGCGGACGTTGCGGAGCTGAAGGCCGGTGCCCAGGTGGCGATGACGGCGACCCGGCAGGCCGATGGCAGCTTCAGCGCCAGCCGCGTGACGCTCGCCAAGCCCGGCGCGCAGCTGCCCTACTGAGTTCGTCTCAGTCGCCGGCCTTCTCTCCGAGGCGCTTCACGGCGCCATGGCCACGCGCATCCATGAACAGGTGTACCTTGTTCTGGAAGCCTGCATCGTCATGGGCCGCGAGCAGCGCGGCATTGTCGGCGCAGGCGGTGCAGAGATCCTCGACCCAATCCTGCTCCGTCTTGCCGAAATCGTTCAGCACATAGGCGTGGACCAGTTCCTTCAGGCCGGGATGGCCGATGCCCATGCGGACCCGGCGGTACTCGTTGCCGATCGCGGCCGTGGTCGAGCGCAGACCGTTATGGCCGGCATTGCCGCCGCCGAGCTTAACCCGCAGCTTGGCGGGGGCGAGGTCGAGTTCGTCGTGGAAGACGACGATGTCGGCGGGCGCGATCTTGAAGAAGCGCGCCGCCTCGCCGATCGCGCGGCCGGATTCGTTCATATAGGTCTGGGGCTTGAGCAGGACGACCTTCTCGGTCCCGATCGTCGCCTCACAGGCTTCCGCCTGGAAGCGGCCGCGCCAGGGCGAGGCGCGATGCGTACGCGCGATGGCGTCCAGCGCCATGAAGCCGAGATTGTGCCGGTTGCGGGCATAGCGCGCGCCGGGATTTCCGAGCCCTGCGAAGATCAGCATGACGATCGTCGTCCCTCACGGCAAAACGGCCGGGAACCCCCGGCCGTTCGTATTGCGATGGTGGCGAGATGCCGGCCCGAGAGCCAGATCAGGCCTTCATCATCAGACCTTCTTGGCTTCGGCGGCCGGAGCCTCGGCCTCGGCGGCCTCGTCGGCCTCTTCCGCCATCGGCGGGACGATGGTGACGATGGTTGCGTCGGAGCCGACCGTGAGCTTGGCGCCCTTCGGCAGCTTGATCACGCTCGCCTCGAGGGCGTCGCCGATCTCGAGACCGGCCACCGAGACCTCGAAGGCCTCCGGGATGTTCTCGGGCTCGACGGTGATCTCGAGCGAATGCTCAACGATCTGCACCAGGCCGCCGTTCTTCACGCCCGGGCTCGACTCCTGGCCGACGACATGGATCGGAACCTCGACCGTCACCGTCTGGCCCGCGGCGACGCGCAGGAAGTCGACGTGGATCGGGAAGTCCTTGACCGGGTCGAGCTGGTAGTCGCGCGGGATCACGCGCTGCGACTTGCCGTCGACGCTGATCTCGAAGATCGTGGTCAGGAAGTGGCCACCATAGATCAGGAGGCGGGTCTTGTTGGCGTCGAGCGCGATCGCTTCGGGAGCGGCGCCCCCGCCATAGATGACGGCGGGTGTCTGGCCTTGACGACGAACTGCACGGGCGGCCCCCTTGCCGACCTGTGCGCGCGCCGAAGCCTCGATTTGCTTCACGGCGGTCATGGTTTTGAATCCTTGCTTGAAAAGACAAGGCCGCCAGCAGGCGGCCTCTTTGCGGTTCAGCGCCCGTGCCTCCAAGGGTGTCAGTCGGGCGCTGGCAGGCTCATAAGCGAAACGGGCCGCGATCTCAAGTCCGCCGAACGCGCTTCAGGCGGCGGATGCCGTGATGCGGCTCGAGGACGAAGTCGTGGCGGCGGCCTTCTGTCCAAACCGTTGCACGAGGCCGCCGACGATGGTGGCGGGCAGGGCCTGCGAATAGAGGAAGCCTTGACCCAGCAGGCACCCTTTGGCCACCAGCCATTCGGCCTGCGCTTCGACCTCGATCCCCTCGGCGATGATCTTCATCCCCAGCCGGTTGGCAATGCCCACCATGGCTTCGACGATGACGCTGCTCTTGGCGCTGCTTTGGGCGGCCGCGATGAAGGAACGATCCACCTTGATGATATCGACGGGGAAGTCGAGCAGATGGGTCAGCGACGCGAACCCCGTTCCGAAATCGTCGAGCGCGACGAGAATGCCGCGCTCGCGAAGGGCCTCGATCGTCCGGGCGACGCCGTCCTTGCGGCTCCCCATGAAGACCTGCTCGGTGATCTCGATGACCAGATGTTGGGATCGGACTCCGGCTCGCTCCATCGCCCGGACGATGCGCTGGACCAGATCGCCCTTTTCGAAGTCGGCGGAGGTCACATTGAGCCCTACGTGCTGAAAATGGATGCCGGCGCTCTGCCAGGCGGCCATGTCGGCGGCCACGGCGTTCAGCATCTGCCCGGTGATGCGATGGGCCGCCTTGGGATCGGCCATGGCCTCCTGGAATTCGACGGCGGAGGCGACCCGCCCGTCCGGCAGGCGCATGCGCGCGAGCGCTTCCAGGCCGACGATCTCGTCGGTGTCGATCCGCAGGACCGGCTGGTAGTAGGGAATGATCCGACCCTCCGTCAGGGCGAGATCGACATCGCGCCTGATCTGGAGGCGCCGCGTGATCGAGGTGCGCAAGCCGTCCTTGAAGCGGACATAACCGCCGCGGCGGATCTCCTTGGCATGATAGAGCGCAAAATCGGCGTTCTGACGCAGCGTGACGCCATCCTCACCATCCTCGCCCGCCAGGGCGGCGCCGATGGTAACGCTGGGCATGATGCCGTGTCCGTCGTGATCGAGCGGCGGCGCCATCGCGGCGAGGATGGCGCAGGCGGTGGCCCGCATCTGCGCCGCCGTCGTGCCGCGCGGCAGGATCACGGCGAACTCGTCGCCGCCGATGCGATAGGCAACGGCTTCGCCGGCGACCGACTGAATCCGCGTGCCGACCGTCGCGATGAGCGCATCGCCCGCGGCATGGCCCATCGTGTCGTTGACGGCCTTCAGGTGATCGATGTCGATCAGCATCAGGCCGAAATCGAGCGGCGTCGCCGCAGTCAGCCGCGTGATCGCCTCGTTGAAGCTGGCCCGGTTCGGCAGCGCCGTCAGCGTGTCGTAATAGGCCAGCCGATGATTGTGCGAGCGAACCTCCTCGTGCTCGATCGCGATCGCGCAGAGATGGACGCAGGTCGCGACGATGCGGTGCTCGAGTTCGTCGGGGCCGCGCGGCCGGTCGTAATAGAACGCGAAGCTGCCGACGACGCGGCCGTCGCGCGCGGTGATCGGGCTCGACCAACAGGCGCGCAGGCCGAGCGGCAGCACGAGATCCTCGAAACCCTGCCACAGCGGGTCGGTGGCGATGTCGGTGACGCAGACGGGCTCGCCCCGGTAGATCGCGGTGCCGCAGGAGCCGACGCGCGGGCCGACGGGCGTTCCCGTGACGGCTTGGCTGTAGGAGGCGGGCAGCGAGGGCGCCGCGAGGGCGACCAGCCGCTGCCGCTCGTCCAGCGTCATCACCGAGCAGATCGTCCCGGGCGCGATCGCCTCCGCCCGCAGGCACAGGTTGTTCATCACCGCTGCGAGGGGCTCTCCCCGGGCGATCATTTCCAGAATGTCGTTCTGCAGGGCTTGCAGGCCTCCGGCAGATCCGTCTTCGCGCATCGCGTGCCTCACCTTGACGATGGGGCAGCTATGTCAGCGTCGCGTGAAACCGGCGTTTCGCGCTTCGCTCAAATTGTCCGCAAGCGCCGGATGGGCTGTGGACAAGCGACCGAAGGAACTCCTGCCACCTCAAGATTCAGGCCGGAGACAGGCCGAGCTTCTCATCGCGACGGCGCAGCAGATGCATCAGCGGCAGTGCCAGCAGCACCATCCAGGCCTTGCCGATGATCTGGCCGCTGAGGAAATCGAGGCTGCCAAAGGCGAGCTGCAGGAAAACGACGCTGTCGACCACCAGTCCGACCAGGCTGGAGGCGATCACCGCCGTGACGAAGCGGCGTTTCTGCAGCGGCGTATAGACCGCGAAATCCGCAAGCTCGGAAAGCAGGAAGGCGGCCACCGAGGCGACGACGATCGCCGTCGGGGCCACGAAGCCGGAGATGGCGGCACCGACCGCGATGGCGCCGAGGCCGGCGGCCGTGCCCAGACGGCGCTGGACGATGTCGCGCAGGACGAGGGCGAGGCCGATCATCAGCACGCCGCTGGGGGCCTTGATGCCCGGCCAGACCGGCACGAGGCAGGGGCCGTTGGGCACGCAGACCGTGCCGGCATTGCCGATCAGCCAATTAGCGACGGGAATGGTCAGGGCGAAGAGGACGAGGGCGACGAGCCCTTCGATCCGGCGCTGACGGTCAAGAGTCATGGGAAGGTCCGCTGTCGTCGGGAGAGATCAGATAAGCTTCGAAACCCTTCGCCCGCAGCTCGCAGGCGGGGCAGCTGCCACAGCCATAGCCCCAGGGATGCCGGGTCGAGCGGTCGCCGAGATAGCAGCTATGGCTTTGCTCGACCACCAGATCGAGCAGCGCCTCTCCGCCGAGTGCTCGCGCCAGCGCGAAGGTCTGCGCCTTGTCGCGCCACATCAGCGGCGTGTGCAGCACGAGCCGGCGGTCGAGCCCGAGACCGAGCGCGACCTGCATCGCCTTGATCGTGTCGTCGCGGCAGTCGGGATAGCCGGAATAGTCGGTCTCGCAGACGCCGAGCACGATGTGCTTCGCGCCACGGCGGTAGGCCAGCGCCGCGGCGAAGGTTAGGAAGATCAGGTTGCGGCCGGGGACGAAGGTGGTCGGCAGCCCCGTCTCGGCGAAGGCAATTGCCGTGTCGCGGGTCAGCGCCGTCTCGGAGATCGCGCCCAGCGATGCGAGATCGACCCTGTGGTCGTCGCCGAGGCGCTGCGCATAGCGCGGTGACAGCGCGGGCAGGGCCTCCCGGATCGTCATGCGGCATTCGAGTTCGACGCGATGGCGCTGGCCATAGTCGAAGCCGACGGTCTCGACCGCCTCGAAACGCTCGAGCGCCCAGGCAAGGGCGACAGTCGAATCCTGTCCGCCCGAGAACAGGACCAGCGCGCGGCTGTCGCTCATCTCGTTTCCCTCAGCCCTCATCCTGAGGAGCGGCCGCAAGGCCGCGTCTCGAAGGATGTTCCAGAGCGCGCTGGAGCATCCTTCGAGACGCCGCTTCGCGGCTCCTCAGGATGAGGGCTGTGAAAAATGCCGACACTTTGTCAGTCGAACAGGCTGGAGACGCTGGTTTCCTGCGCCGTGCGCTCGATCGCCTCGCCCATCAGCTGCGCGATCGAGAGGACGCGGATGTTGCGCGCCACCTTCACCGCCTCGGTCGGCATGATCGAATCGGTGATCACCAGTTCTTTAAGCTTGGAATTGGCGATGCGCGCCACGGCGCCGCCTGAGAGCACGCCATGGGTGATGTAGGCATAGACCTCGCGCGCGCCCTGTTCGAGCAGGGCCTCGGCCGCATTCACCAGCGTGCCGCCGGAATCGACGATGTCGTCGAGCAGGATGCAGGAGCGGCCCTCCACGGAGCCGATGATGTTCATCACCTCGGATTCGCCGGGCCGGTCACGGCGCTTGTCGACGATGGCGAGCGGCGCGTCGATGCGCTTGGCCAGCGCGCGGGCGCGCACCACGCCGCCGACATCCGGCGAGACGACCATGGCGTTCTTGTAGTCGAGCCGCTCCTTGATGTCGCGAGACATCAGCGGGGCCCCGAAGAGGTTGTCGGTCGGGATGTCGAAGAAGCCCTGGATCTGCCCGGCATGAAGATCGAGCGTCAGCACGCGGTCGACGCCGGCATGGGTGATCAGGTTGGCGACGAGCTTGGCCGAGATCGGCGTGCGGCCCGAGGCGCGCCGGTCCTGCCGGGCATAGCCGAAATAGGGGATCACCGCCGTGATGCGGCGCGCCGAGGAGCGGCGCAGCGCGTCCGTGATGATCAGCAGCTCCATCAGGTGGTCGTTGGTCGGGAAGGAGGTGGACTGGATGATGAAGACGTCCTGTCCGCGCACATTCTCCTGGATCTCGACGAAGACCTCCATGTCGGCGAAGCGACGCACCGACGCCTTGGCGAGGGGGATCCCGAGATGGGCGCAGATGGCTTCCGCAAGCGGCCGGTTGGAATTGCCGGCGACGACTTTGAAAGAAGAGGGCATGCCGTGGCGCACCATTGGAACGGAGCTGGATGGCCGGCGCGCGGCCGGCCCTGATGGCAGCGCTCTTAACAGCGGTGTGACGGTGAGTCGACCGCTGCACTGCGAAAGCCCTGTGCGATGGTTGCCAAATCGACGCAGAGAAGCTGGCGCGGCGGCCCGGCCCGGACGGCGTCGATCAGAGCCGGCGGCCGTTCGTGGCGGTGCCCGCCGTCTTGGCCGCGCCGCCGGCGGGCTTGGCATCGGCTGCCTTGGCCTTGTCGGCCGGCAATACGGCCTCGACGGCCGGCGTCGTCACCAGGAAGCCTGCGATCGCATCCATCGATTCGGCCGCGGCTTTGGCGACGACCGTCTGGTCGATGCCCGACCAGGGATCGGAGCCGCCGCCGCGGCGGCCGAGGCTTTCGCCCTGGACCCGCTGCGCACGCTTCTTGCTCTCGTCATAGACGTCCCAGACGAAGGTGAGCGCCGTCTGCCCGTCCTCGGTCGGCTGGGCGGTGAGATAGCCGCGCACGCGGAAGCGGGCCGGCTTGTCGCCGGGCACGATCTCCATGCGCCGCTCGGCGGCGGCCTCGCCGAGCAGGCCGGCGAAGCGGGTCGTCACCGAATCGGGCGCGCCGGAAATGCTCTGGACCGAGACCGGAACGCCGGGTGCGTCGACCCGGGGGCGCGCTGCGGTGGTGGTCTCCTGGCAGCCTGCGAGCGCGAGCGCGGCGGCCGCCCCGAGGACCGGGCCGCTGAAACGAATGATCATGACGCCTCCCGCTTGTCTTTGGTCGCTTACGGGTTGGAGTGTTTTTGCAGTCCCTGTGCGGTCTTTCTAGGCCGATGTGCAGCGCAGGTCCAGACGGACCGGTCGCAGCGGCGGGCCCGTGGCGCTCCATCCGATTGCGGGAGGCCCTCTGCTCCCCCATATAGCGGTGAAGCCGGCCCCGACGGGCCTTTGTCCGGAGAGCCCCCATGGTCACGACCAGCAGCCGTATCCTCGACGACATCGCCCGCTTGGCCACCGACGCCGCCGGCGCGGCGCAGGGCGTACGCCGCGAGATCGAGACCGTGGTGAAAACGCAGATCGAGCGCCTGCTGCGCGATCTCGATGTGGTGACGCGCGAGGAGTTCGAGGCGGTGCGCGAGATGGCCGTGCTCGCCCGCGAGGAGAATGATCGGCTCGCCGCTCGCCTTGCCGCGCTCGAGGCCGTGGCCAAGCCGGCGTCTGACGCCAAGGCCTGACTCCGCATTCCCGACGACGATTGCGGTTGCGAGCCCTAGCGGGCACGCATCCCCGGATCGGGCAGAACGCCTTGCCTTGCGCCGCCGGCATCCACAGCCATGTGCTGTGGACAGGCTGCCACGGGGATTGAGCCCGGCCCCCGAATCCGCCGAGCGTCACATCGTGTTGGGAGTGTCATACGCCCTGCGCTAACGTCGGTGGTAGAAATTGATTCGTCGGTCCAATCGCTTAGATGGCCGGGGGAGCGTGTCGCGCGGTCGCAGGGGCCGCACGATGCCTGTGGGTTGCGTCCTTCAGCTTTTCGTCACCGCGTCCCCGTTCTCGAACGCGTCGGCCCTCTCACGGGGCCGGCAGTTGGACCCAAGGGCATGATGGATCTCGAACTGGACGGCGAACTCGATCGGCCCTCCAACCCCCTCGACCTGATCGAGCGGCTCGCCGCCCTCAACAACTGGAGCTTCGACCGCGACAGCGACGACGAGTTGTCGGTCGCGGTCACCGGCGGCTGGTCGGATTATCACGTCGCGATCACCTGGCTGGAGGAGGTCGAGGCGATCCATGTCGCCTGCGCCTTCGATCTGAAGGTGCCGGAACGGCGGCGCGGCGAGGTGCTGCAACTGGTCAGCCTGGTCAACGAGCAGCTCTGGCTCGGCCATTTCGACCTCTGGAGCTCAGAAAACGTCGTCATGTACCGTCACGCCCTGCTGCTCTCGGGCGGGGCGGAGCCGACGGAGGAACAGGCGGCGGCGCTGATCAAGGCGGCCATCGACGCCTGCGAGCGCTATTTCCAGGCTTTCCAGTTCGTCGTCTGGGCGGGCAAGACGGCCCGCGAAGGTCTCGAGGGTTCGATGCTGGAGACTGTCGGCGAGGCCTGAGTTTCGCGCTTCGCCTTGCCGGACTTCACCCGGGCGGGCGTCCGCGTGTCATGGACGGGCTTGACCCGACCATCTCGAACCGGAGACTTCCGGCTGTGAGATTCGCGGGACGAGCCCGAGAATGACGTTCACGTCCGAAAACCGCGAGAATCCGCCATGTCCAGCGCCCTGCCGACTTCCCTGGTTCTGATCGGTGCCGGCAAGATGGGCGGCGCCATGCTGGAGGGTTGGCTGCGGCTCGGCATGAACCCTGCGGGCATCAGCCTGATCGACCCGAAGCCCTCCGACGAGATGGTCGCGCTCGCCACCGAGACAGGCATGGTTCTGAACCCCGATCCGGCCTCTCTCACCTCCGTCGAGGTGCTGGTGCTGGCGACCAAGCCGCAGATGCTCGACACGGCGGCGCCCGCCGTCCAGGCCTTCATCCGGCCGCACACATTGCTGATCTCGATTCTCGCCGGGAAGACGCTGTCCGATCTCTCGGCGCGGCTGCCGAACGCCACCGCGATGATCCGGGCCATGCCCAACCTGCCGGCCTCGGTTCAGCGGGGTGCGACCGGGGCGGCGGCGGGAAGCGGCGTGACGGGAGCACAGCGCGCCATGGCGGATGCTCTGCTGCGGAGCATCGGCACGGTGGAATGGCTGGAGGACGAGGGGCTGATCGATGCCGTGACGGCAGTCTCGGGGTCGGGGCCGGCCTATGTCTTCCATCTGGTCGAGTGCTTGGCCGCGGCCGGCAAGGAAGCGGGTCTGCCCGCCGACATCGCCGAGCGCCTGGCGCGTGCGACGATCGTGGGGGCGGGCGAACTGCTTCACCAGTCGCCGCTGTCGCCGGCGACGCTGCGCCAGAACGTGACCTCGCCGGCCGGGACGACGGCGGCCGGGTTGTCGGTGCTGATGGGCCCGCTGGAGCCGCTGATCGTCGAGACGGTTGCTGCCGCCAAACGTCGC
This sequence comes from Allobosea sp., assembly GCF_030694325.1. Lineage (GTDB taxonomy): Bacteria > Pseudomonadota > Alphaproteobacteria > Rhizobiales > Beijerinckiaceae > Allobosea. The sequence goes on from NZ_JAUXYO010000305.1 coordinate 12,248, forward strand.
GCCGGGGAGCTTTCGGGCTGATCGGCCTTTCATAGGCCGCGATCGCAGCCTAGCTTCTCCTGACAACCGTCGCGAAGGAGAACCGCCATGGCCCGCGCTCCGCTGCCCCCCGAAACCGCCGCTGCTCCGGTCGAGCCGCCGGTCGATCCGCGCAAGCAGGCCGTCGAGGCGCTGATGCGCCTCGCCGCGACACATCCCTGGGACGAGATCGAACTCGGCGACATCGCGACCGAGGCGGGTCTGCCGCTCGCCAAGCTGCGGGGGCTGTTCCCCTCGAAGCTCGCCATGCTCGGCGGCCTCACCCGCCTCGTCGACGAGGCCGTCCTCGCCGGCTCGTCCGACGATCTCGCAGCCGAGCCGGTGCGCGAGCGGCTTTTCGACCTGGTCATGCGCCGGCTCGATGCGCTTGCACCCTACAAGGCCGGGCTTCGCCGCCTCGCTCCGGTGATCCGGCGCGATCCACTGACCATGGCGGCGCTCAACCGCGGTGCCGTCAATTCCTGGCGCTACATGCTGGCGTCGGCCGGCATCCGCACCGAGGACGGGCTGGGTCCGGTGCGGGTTCAGGGCGCCGTGCTGCTGATGGCGCGGGTCAGCGAGGTCTGGCTGGACGACGACGAGCCGGAGCTGTCGCGAACGATGGCACGGCTCGACCGCGAACTGAAGACTGCCGGCCGGATCATGGCCCGCGTCGAGGATGTTCACCGGCTGACGGCGCCGCTGCGCGGGCTCGCCCGGGCGCTGTGCTCGGGGCGTCGCCCGACGGTCCGTCGACGGGAGCGATCCGACGAGAGCCTGCGCCGCCCGGGTGAGGATTTCGCACCGGCGATCTGAGACAAGGTTAAGAAACCGGGAGCGGATTCCCTTAACGTTAAGCGAGCATTAGCCATTTCTTGCGACTCTTGCGAATCTCGTTTCGCAGGGGTCTTGCGCATGTCGCTGACGAAGAAGCTCGCCACCTTGTCGATCAGCCGTTCCTTTGCACTGATCGCAGGGCTTGCTGTCGTGATGTCCGTCACCAGCGCCGGACTCGCCCTCTACATGGCGCGCGACGACATGATGGAGCTCAAACGCGTCGAGGTGAAGAACGCGGTCGAAGCCGCCACGACGACCGTGAACAGCTTCCTCGCGCGGGCCGAGAAGGGCGAACTGCCCGAGGCCGAGGCCAAGAAGATGGCGATCGACGCCCTGGCCGGGGCCCGCTTCGACGGCGGCAACTACTACTTCGTCATCGGCTTCAACGGCATCAGCGTCTCGCACGCCAACAAGAAGATCGAGACGACCGACATGATCCCGCTGAAGGACGCCAGGGGGCGCTTCTTCATCCAGGACATGATCAAGCTGGCCCGGGACAAGGGCGCCGGCTACATCGATTATGACTGGACCAAGCCGGGCGACAAGGAAGCATCCCTCAAGATCTCCTACGTCATGTCCGTGCCGAAGTGGCAGTGGCTGATCGGCACCGGCCTGCATGTCCATGACGTCGACGCCGCTTTCGTGCGGATGCTCGGCGACGTCGCCAAGGTTCTGGTGCCGCTGGTCCTGCTCATGTTCGGCCTCGTCATCTTCCTGAGCCGCCGCGCCAACGGCATGCTGACCTCGCTGTCGGGCACGATGAACGCGCTCGCCGCCGGCAATCTCCAGACCACCATCGCCCATCAGGACCGGCCCGACGAGATCGGCTCGATGGCGCGGGCGCTCGTGATCTTCCGCGACGCCGCCGTGGCGAAGGATGCCATGGAGGCCGACAAGGCGCGCGTCGAGCAGGAGGCGGCCGCCCATCGCGATGCCGCCGACGGCCAGCGCCGGCGCAGCGAGGCCGAGCGGGCCGAGCTGTCGCGGACGCAGGAGGGCGTCGTCGCAGCGCTCGGCGCCGGCCTCGAGCATCTCGCCGAGGGCGACCTGACCTATCGCATCAACGAGAATTTCGGCTCCGACTACGCCAAGCTGCGCGACGACTTCAACGCCGCGATCGGCAAGCTGCAGGAGACGATGCGGCAGATCGCGACCAACACCGAGAGCATGAAGGCCGGCTCGATCGAGATCAGCCAGGCGGCCGACGACCTCGCCGGGCGCACCGAGCAGCAGGCGGCCTCCGTCGAGGAAACGGCGACGGCGCTCGACGAGCTGACCGCCACGGTGCGGCAGACGGCGGAGAGCGCGCGCCAGGCCAATCAGGCGACGACGCAGGTCAAGGCCGAGGCCGAGCAGTCGACCGCGATCGTGCGCGATGCGGTAGTGGCGATGGGCGGCATCGAGAAGTCGGCCGAAGAAATCTCGCAGATCGTCGGCGTGATCGACGAGATCGCCTTCCAGACCAATCTGCTGGCCCTGAACGCCAGCGTCGAGGCGGCCCGCGCCGGCGATGCCGGCAAAGGTTTTGCCGTCGTCGCCTCCGAGGTGCGCGCGCTCGCCCAGCGCTCGGCGGAAGCCGCCAAGGAGATCAAGGAGCTGATCGCCGCCTCCAACAGCGAGGTCGAGAAGGGGGTTTCGCTGGTTGGGCAGACCGGCAGCGCCCTGCAGCGCATGGCACAGGAGATCACCCGCGCCACCGGCCTCGTCTCCGAGATCGCCAGCGCGGCGCAGGAACAGGCCTCGGGCCTGCAGGAGGTCAATACGGCGGTCGGCGAAATGGACCAGTCGACCCAGCAGAACGCCGCCATGGCCGAACAGTCGACTGCCGCCGCTCATTCCCTCTCGCAGGAGGCCGACCGCCTGGCCGCGCTGGTCG
>NZ_JAUXYO010000309.1 GCF_030694325.1 Allobosea sp.
CCGCATCGTTCCTATTACTATGCCATGGGCCTGTCGGCCGAGCAGATCCACCAGCCTTTCGTCGGCGTGGCCTCCTGCTGGAACGAGGCTGCCCCCTGCAACATCTCGCTGATGCGCCAGGCCCAGGCCGTGAAGAAGGGCGTCGCCTCCGCTGCCGGTACACCGCGCGAGTTCTGCACGATCACGGTGACCGACGGCATCGCCATGGGCCACCAGGGCATGAAGTCCTCGCTCGCCTCGCGCGAATGCATCGCCGATTCGGTCGAGCTGACCATGCGCGGCCATTGCTATGACGCGCTGGTCGGGCTCGCCGGCTGCGACAAGTCTCTGCCGGGCATGATGATGGCGATGGTGCGCCTCAACGTGCCCTCGATCTTCATCTATGGCGGCTCGATCCTGCCCGGCACCTTCAAGGGCAAGCCGGTCACGGTCCAGGACGTGTTCGAGGCGGTCGGCAAGCACTCGGTCGGCGCCATGTCGGACGAGGATCTGCAGGAACTCGAAGAGGCGGCCTGCCCCTCGGCGGGCTCCTGCGGCGCACAGTTCACCGCCAACACCATGGCCACCGTCGCCGAGGCGATCGGTTTGGCGCTCCCCTATAGCTGCGGCGCGCCGGCGCCCTACGACGTGCGCGACACCTTCTGCTACACGGCCGGCGAGATGGTGATGGAGCTGATCGCCCGCAACATCCGCCCGCGCGACATCGTCACCCGCAAGGCGCTCGAGAACGCCGCGATGGTCGTCGCGGCCTCGGGCGGCTCGACCAATGGCGCGCTGCACCTGCCTGCGATCGCGCATGAATGCGGCATCGATTTCGATCTCTTCGCCGTCGCCGAGATCTTCAAGAAGACGCCCTACATCGCCGATCTGAAGCCGGGCGGAAAATATGTCGCCAAGGACATGTTCGAGGTCGGCGGCATTCCGCTGCTGATGAAGACGCTGCTCGACCACGGCTTCCTGCATGGCGACTGCATGACCGTCACAGGCCGCACGATCGCGGAGAACCTCGCCAGCGTGAAATGGAACGACGAGCAGGACGTGATCCGCCCCGCCAACAAGCCGCTGTCGGACAATGGCGGCGTCGTCGGCCTGCAGGGTAATCTCGCCCCCGAGGGCGCGATCGTGAAGATCGCCGGCATGAGCACCGAGCAGCTGACCTTCACCGGCCCCGCGCGCTGCTTCGACTGCGAGGAGGACGCCTTCGCCTGCGTCAGCCAGCGCGGCTACAATGTCGGCGACGTGCTGGTGATCCGCTACGAGGGTCCCAAGGGCGGGCCTGGCATGCGCGAGATGCTGTCGACCACGGCCGCCCTCTACGGGCAGGGCATGGGCGACAAGGTCGCACTGATCACGGATGGCCGCTTCTCAGGCGCCACGCGCGGCTTCTGCGTCGGCCATGTCGGGCCTGAGGCCGCCGTCGGCGGGCCGATCGGCCTGATCCGGGACGGCGACATCATCGAGCTCGACGCCATCACAGGAAAGCTCGCAGTCCGCCTTTCTGATGCCGAACTTGAGGAGCGTCGTAAGAACTGGGTGCCGCGCAAGACGGACTACAACTCCGGCGCCCTCTGGAAATATGCGCAGACCGTCGGCTCCGCCAAGGGAGGGGCCGTGACCCATCCGGGCGGCGCCGCCGAGACCCATTGTTATGCGGATATCTGAGACCACGATCGCAGCCTTGTTCCTCGTCCTGGGTGGCCAACAGGCCGCCTGGGCGCAGGATGTCATGGGCGGTCGCGGTCCGGTGCCGCCCCGGCCGATCCCCGGGGTGGCACTGCCCGAGCCCGGGGCGCTCGACGTGCCCTCCGCCGATGCGGCGACCATCGCGCCGGCTCCCAACGCTCCTGCCGCCCATACGGCGCTGCCGCTCGTGCCCTTCAGCAGCGCGCGCGACGCGATCCGGGCGTGGATGCGGGATTCGACTGCCGGAAACCAGGCCGGTGCCGTGCGCGCGCTGGAATATGCCGCCGCGCAGGGCCATCTCACGGCGCAGTTCAAGCTCGGCCGGATGTATGCCGGCGGCGAGGGCGTGCCCGCCAACGACCTCAAGGCCTTCGAGTATTTCTCGAAGATCGCGGACGAGAATGCCGACGCGATTCCCGGCACCGCCAATGGCCGCATCGTCGGCAGCGCCTTCGTCGCGCTCGGCGGCTATTTCATGGACGGGATCAAGGGCAGCTATGTCCGCCCGAATCTCGACCGCGCCTTCGACATGTTCCACTACGCCGCCTCCTATTTCGGCGACCCGGAAGGCCAGTACAATCTCGGCCGGCTCTACATGAACGGGCAGGGCACGCGCCGCGACGCGCGGCAGGCGGCCCGCTGGATGAAGCTCTCGGCCGAGAAGGGCTATGCGCCCGCACGCGCCGTCTTCGGCGACATGCTGCTGCGCGGGGCCGAGGGCGTGCCGCGCCAGCCGGTGCTCGGGCTGATGTGGCTGTCGCTGGCGCGCGAGAGCGCCGATCCCGACCGCGACGGTTGGATCATCGAGCGCCATGAGACGGCCTTCTCGACCGCGTCGGCCGGCGACCGTACCGCGGCGCTCGCTCTGATCGAGCGCCAGCAGGTCGCCGGCGCGCGCGCGGCGCAGCGCTGAGGCCGCGTCCTCTCTCGAGGCTCTCCGCATCCGCCCGCCCGAACGCCGCGTACCGGCTCCGACCATCGGAGTTCCGTTTCATGCGCATCGCCGCCACCCTTGCCGTCCTCGCCGCGCTTGTCTCCCTGCCGAGCACCCCCAGCCTCGGGCAGGCGGCCTATGACAGCTGGCCGGTCCTGACGGATCCGTTCCCGAGCACCGGAGGGGGCGGGATCATGATCCACGACTACGATCCCGTCGTCGCGGGCGGCCAGTGCAGCACGAATTTCCGCGCGATCGAGCCCAGCGGCACCGTCTATCGCAATGCCATCGTCTTCGACGCGGTCGAGACGCAGGGCGGCATCCTCTGCACGAACGGCCGCTGGCGCTCGCTCGACGGCGATGCCACGGGCACCACGCCGTTCCAGGTCTTCATCAAGGACGGGGTGAAGCGGGGTACGGGCGAGTAAACCACTCGCCGTCATTGCTTCGCTGCGCTCGCAATGACGGGACCGTCACGCCGCGCGCAACTCCACCATCACCGGCACATGGTCCGACGGCTTCTCCCAGCCGCGGACATGCTTGGCGATCTGCACGCCCGCGAGCCGGTCGGCGGCCTGGGGCGAGAGCAGGAGGTGGTCGATGCGGATGCCATTGTTCCGCTGCCAGGCGCCCGCCTGATAATCCCAGAACGTATAGAGCCCGGCCTCGTCGGTGGTGGCGCGCAGGGCCTCGGTCAGGCCGAGGTTGAGCAGTTCGCGGAAGGCCGTGCGGGTCTGCGGCAGGAAGAGCGCGTCCGAGACCCAGGCCGCGGGGTCGCGCGCATCGCGCGGCTCGGGGATGACGTTGTAGTCGCCGGCCAGTACCAGCGGCTCCTCATGGGCCAGCAGCATCCGGGCATGCGCGGTGAGCCGCTTCATCCAGCCGAGCTTGTAGGGGTATTTCTCGGTGTTCGGCGGGTTGCCGTTGGGCAGGTAGATCGAGGCCAGCCGGACCGCGCCCCCGTCCATCGGCAGCACACCCTCGAGATAGCGTGCCTGCTCGTCGGCCGCGTCACCCGGCAGCCCGCGGCGGACGTCTTTGAGCTTCGCCCGCGAGAGGATCGCCACCCCGTTGAAGGTCTTCTGGCCGTGGGTCTCGACCTGCCAGCCGGCCTCTTCGATCTCGCGTCGCGGGAAATCGGCGTCCACGCATTTGATCTCCTGCAGGCAGAGCGCGTCGGGCTGCGCCTCCTTGAGGAAATCGAGCAGATGGCCGAGCCTCTGGCGGACCGAATTGACGTTCCAGGTGGCGATGCGCACGGGCAGGCTCCGGTTCAGAAGTAGCGCAGGATAAGCGGCACCAGCGCCGCCGTGACAAGTCCGTTGAGGCCCATAGCGATGCCGGCAAACGCCCCGGCCACAGGATTGACCTGGAAGGCGCGCGCCGTGCCGATGCCATGCGCGGCGAGACCGGCCGCGAAGCCGCGGGCCCGCCAGTCGGTGAAGCCGAGCACGACCATCAGCGGCGTCACCATGATCGCGCCGAGGATGCCGGTGGCGATCACCAGCGTGGCGGTGAGCGAGGGCTCGCCGCCGATCTCGCGGGCGATGCCCATGGCGATCGCCGCCGTGACGGATTTCGGCGCGAGCGATGCCAGGATCGGATGCGGCACGCCGAAGGCGGCCGCGATCCCGACCGCGCTGACCACGGCGGTGAAGGCTCCGGCGAAGAGCGCGGCCAGGATCGGCAGCACCGCCTTGCGCACCAGAGGCCAGTGCCGGTGCAAGGGCAAGGCGAGCGCGACGGTGGCCGGGCCGAGCAGGAAGTGCACGAATTGTGCGCCCTGGAAATAGGTCTCGAACGGTGTGCGCGTCGCCGTCAGGATCGCGGCGAGCAGGGCGACGGCGATCAGCACGGGGTTGGCCAACGGATGGCGGCCGAAGCGGGCGGAAATCCGGTCCGCGACGACATAGGCGATGAGCGTCACGGTGAGCCAGAGCAGCGGATCGGTCGCGAGATAAACCCAGAGCGTCTCGACGCGGGCCAGATCGGGCGTAATCACGATCCCGGCTCCGCCCGGCTGCCGACCAGCGCAGCGACCTTCACGAAGACGAAGGCGGTGACGGCGAGGGTCAGCGCCGTCGAGAGCGTGAGCGCCACGATCAGTCCGGGTCCATGGGCCGCCAGCGACGCGGCATGGCGCACGATGCCGGTGCCGGCCGGAACGAAGAGCAGGGACAGGTGCGCCAGCAGGACGCCGGCAACGGTCGCGAGGGGGGCGCCGTCCAGCGCTGCCGCCGGGCGCAGCCGCAGGCCGAAAAACAGCAGCGCCATGCCGATGACGGGGCCCGGAACCGGCAGGGCGAACAGGCGGGCCAGCGCCTCGCCGACGAGCTGGCAGGTCAGAAGCAGGGTCAGGGCGGGGATCATGCAGGGCGGCTCCGATGCCGCTCCACCCTAGCGCCGTCCATCCGCGCAAACAAAAGCCTCCCCGCATCGCTGCGGAGAGGCTTGAAATGTCGGGACGTCAGGCGGCGTCAGGGGCAGGAGCGAACCACGCCGCCATTGGCGATATAGGTGCCCGTCGCCGGGTCATAGGTGCGGAACCGGCGCGAGCAGTAGGCGACGGCATCGACGTCCTCGACGCCGTAGCCATAAGCCCGGACGGGCGCGCCATAAACCGGAGCGGGCTCGACATAGATCGGCGCCGGCTCGACATAGCGCGGGCCTGCCAGAGCGCCGGCGGCGAGCGCACCGCCGATCACGCCGGCCGCAATGCCGGCGCCGACGGCCGCTCCACGACCGCCGCGGTAATAGCCGCCGCGATAGCCATAGCGCGGGCCGTAGCCGTAGCGGCGATACTGGACGGTCTGGACGAGATCGCTCGCCGTACCGGCAGTCGCAAGGGCCGGGCCCGCCGCAGCGGCGATCGGAGCGGCCGAGGCCGGAGCCGCCAGCAGGGCGGTGCCGGCGAGGGCGACTGCGAGGGTTACGGTCTTGATCATGGGCGGATCCTCTCTTCTGGAGCGAGAGGAAGCTTGCGCATCCTCCGAAGGTCACAAAGCCTAATGGCCGTGGTTGTTCCTTGAAAACGTGACACGGGATCGCGTCAAAATTTCGTCGTGGCTCGCGCTGTAGAGCCGAGACGACATCGAAGCGGAAGACGCTTGCGCGCTCTCGCTCGGCGCTCCATATCGCAGCGATCGATTTTGCACTGCATCATCCGTTCGCAGGACACGAGACCGACCATGGCGCACGCTGACGAAACCCCTCCTCGGAAGACGGCCCCGGCGCCCGTACCGCTCAGCCTGATGTCACGGATCATCTTCGGCTCGCGCTGGCTGCAGTTGCCGCTCTATCTCGGGCTGATCGTGGCGCAATGCGTCTATGTCTTCAAGTTCCTGAAGGAACTGGTGCATCTGGTCCAGCACGCGACGGATTTCAGCGAGCAGCAGATCATGCTCGTGGTGCTGGGGCTCATCGACGTGGTGATGATCTCGAATCTCCTGGTGATGGTCATCGTCGGCGGCTACGAGACCTTCGTCTCGCGGCTCAATCTCCAGGGACATCCGGACCAGCCCGAATGGCTCAGCCACGTCAATGCGAGCGTGCTGAAGATCAAGCTCGCCATGGCGATCATCGGCATCTCGTCGATCCACCTGCTGCGGACCTTCATCGAGGCGGGCAATATCGGCAGCGCCAACCGGACGACCGACTACACCGAGACCGGCATCATCCTGCAGACGGTGATCCACACGGTCTTCATCCTCTCGGCCATCGGCATCGCCTGGGTGGACCGGATGACGGTGCCGGCGCCCGGCAAGGGGCACTGACGGGCAGGCCCTGCCGCCACGCTGCGGACCACGCGAGCGGGGCGCGGGGGTGGTCTGCCTACTGGCCGCGCCCGGCTCGGGCAGCGAAACGGATCGCCTCCTCGGCGGCGCGGAACAGGGCCTTGGCCTTGTTCACGCATTCGGCCTGCTCGGAGGCGGGGTTCGAATCGTAGACGATGCCGGCGCCGGCCTGGACATGCATGCGCCCGTCCTTGACCACGGCCGTGCGCAGCACGATGCAGGTGTCCATCTCGCCATTGGCGCCGAAATAGCCGATGCAACCGCCATAGGCTCCGCGCGCATCGTGCTCGAGTTCGTCGATGACCTCCATGGCGCGCACCTTCGGCGCGCCCGAGACGGTGCCGGCGGGGAAGCCCGCGGCCAGCGCCGCCAGCGCATCATGACGCGGCTCGATCGTCCCCTCGACATTCGAGACGATGTGCATGACCTGGCTGTAGCGCTCGATGAAGAAGGAATCGGTGACCTTCACCGAGCCGATCTGCGCGACGCGCCCGACATCGTTGCGGCCGAGATCGAGCAGCATGAGATGTTCGGCGCATTCTTTCGGGTCGGCCAGCAGTTCGTCTTCCAGCGCCTTGTCCTCGTGCGGCGTCCGTCCACGCGGCCGCGTTCCGGCGATGGGGCGAATGGTGACGGTATCGCCGCTCACTTTGACGAGTATTTCCGGGCTCGATCCGGCCACGGCGAAGCCGCCGAAGTCGAGGAAATAAAGATAGGGCGAAGGATTCGTGCGCCGCAGCGCGCGATAGAGCGAGAACGGCGGCAGCGTGAAGGGCGCCTCGAAACGTTGCGCCAGCACGATCTGGAATGCATCGCCGGCGGCGATGTAATCCTTGGCCTT
>NZ_JAUXYO010000310.1 GCF_030694325.1 Allobosea sp.
GTCTTGGCGAACTGCATCAAGGCCTCGCGCGACAAAACCCGGTTGGCGTGTTCGATGAAGGCGACCATCAGGTCGAACTCGCCAGTCGATAGATCGACGAGCGTGCCGGAGGGCGAAACCAGCTCGCGACGCCGCAAATCCATCCTCCAGCCGTCGAAGACGACGAACTCGCTCGCGCGCCCGTCTCCTGCTCTGCGCATGGTGCGTGAACGTCTGAGCACCGCGCGAACTCGCGCCAAAAGCTCTCGCGGGCTGAATGGCTTGGTGATGTAGTCGTCGGCGCCAGCCTCCAGTCCAATGATGCGGTCGCTCTCCTCGCTGCGCGCCGTCAGCATCACGATCGGAACCTGCGAGGTGGCGCGAACATCACCACAAAGATCGAAGCCCGAACGTCCAGGCAGCATCAGGTCGAGAATAATGAGATCGATGTCTGCCTGTCTCAGGACATCAAGCATGACGCGTCCGTCGGGCGCGCCCGTCACTTTGTAGCCGTGACGCTGCAGGAATCGGGCAACCAGTACGCGTATCTGCGGGTCGTCATCGACCACAAGCACATGGCCGTGGTCGTCAGCTGCGGAGGCGGTCGGGGTATTTGTCACGAGCATCTTTCGAGCGGCGCCAGCGGGCCTGCCTCACCGTATGGCCGGCGGGCAGATCGACAATATAGCTCCGTTGTGCCGGCTAGGCGCGATCGGCATTGCAACAATTTGTAACGGACAGCCTTCGTCGCCGTTGCTACCAAACTGCATCGAGGCTTTGGGGTCGAACGAATCGCGATGGCCGGAAAATTTGCTTTCACCGCTTTCTTAGCGCTCGCTCTGGGGGCCTGCTCAGTCGCTCCAGTTCCGGTCCATCTGGCTCGACCGGCCGATCCGAGCGCTCGTGTCCCGGCCGTCGGCTATCAGAGCGTCACCGCCGGCCTCACCTCGGTGCGCCCGACCGACCCGAAGAATTGGCGCGAGCTGAACCGTAGAGTAGGGCCTCAACAGTGACTGCTATGACTCCTGCCTCGCAATCTTTTCATCGAGTTTCGACCATTGCCATCCGCCGCTTCGCGCTTCTGGCTGGCGTTGCTGTGCTTCTTGGAGGTTGCGCGACCTTCTCGGCCGATGGCGGCGTCGGCACCGCGCAGGCTATCGCTTATACGGAGCTGAACAAGGACGTCGTCAAGATCTCCGACGACGCAGTTGCCGGCAGCGCCAAGGCCCGGGTCGATCAGCTCCTGAAGAAGCCGTTGACGGCTGACAGCGCGGTCCAGATCGCGCTCCTGAATAACCGTGGTCTCCAGGCGGCTTTCAACGAGCTCGGCATCGCCGAAGCCCAGATGGTCGCTGCCAGCCTGCCGCCCAATCCGCGCTTCGGCATTTCGAAGCTATCGGGCCGGTTTGAGGTTGAGATCGAGCGGCAGATCGTCGGAAGCCTGTTCGCCTTGGCGACCTGGCCGGCGCGCGCCGACGTGGCCCGCGACCGCTTCCAGAACGCGCAGCTGCGCGCGGCTGAGGCGGTGCTGAAGCTCGCCGCCGACACGCGCAAGCAATATTACCGCTCCGTTGCAGCGAACGCACAGGTTGGCTTTTACGAGCAGGCAAAGTCATCGACTGACGCTGCAACGGAACTGTTCAAACGCCTTGGCGAATCCGGCGGCATCAACAAGCTCGATCAGGCGCGGGAGTTCGCCTTCGACGCCGAGCTCGGCGCCCAGCTCGCCCAAGCTCGTCTCCAGCAGCGCCAGGAGCGCGAACGGCTGGTTCGGCAGCTTGGCCTTTGGGGCAACGACCTCAAATTCCGTATGCCGGCATCGTTACCCTCGCTGCCGCGCCTGCAGTCGGCCAAGGCGGTCGAAGCGGAGGCACTGCGCAAGCGCGTCGACATCCAGATTGCGCGGGGCGAGCTTGCCCTCCTGGCCAAGTCGCTTGGTCTGACCCACGCGACCCGGTTTGTGAACGACATCGATTTGCTGGGCCGACGCACCTATGACCGTGGCCGCAGCGTCCTGCCCGACGGAGATGTCGAGCGCGAGACGAGCCGTAGCCGCACCCTTGAACTCGAGATCGAGATCCCGATTTTCGATTTCGGGCAAAGCAAGGTGGCTCTGGCCGAGCAGACCTACATGCAGGCTGCGAACCGTCTGGCCGAAAAGGCCGTGAACGTACGTTCCGAGGCGCGCGAGGCCTATGTCAGCTATCGCGGCACCTATGACATCGCCCGGCAGTACATCAACAATGTGCTGCCTCTGCGCAAGATCATCCAGGACGAAGCGCTGCTGCAGTATAACGGCATGCTGATCGACGTGACGCAGCTCATCGCCGATGCGCGCGGCCGCATCCTGTCCAACGTCGCCGGGATCAACGCGCGCCGCGATGTCTGGATCGCCCATACCGATTTCAAGCACGCG
>NZ_JAUXYO010000320.1 GCF_030694325.1 Allobosea sp.
GCGCACGGGCAGGGCGAAGCGCCGCTGGCCGCGCAGCCTGGCTTCGATGCCCATCAGCAGGACGACCAGCAGCAGCATGACGCAGGCGATCTGGGCCGCACCGGCGAGCGAGTTGCGGTTCACCCAGGTGGTGTAGATCGACAGGGTGAGCGAGCGCACGCCGAGATATTCGCTGGCGCCGATGTCGTTGAGGGTTTCCAGCAGCACCAGCGTCAGCCCCGCCGCCAGGGCCGGCCGCGCCATCGGCAGCCCGACGCGCCAGAACAGACGGCCCGGCGCGGCCCCCAGCGTGCGGGCGGATTCGACGATGGCCGCGGCCTGCAGCCCAAACAGGGCGCGGACGCTGAGATAAACGTAAGGATAGAGCACCAGCGCCATGATGCAGATCGCGCCGGGCAGGTTGCGCGGATCCGGAAACCAGTAGTCGCGCAGGGAGCGCCAGCCGGTCAGGGCACGCAGCGCGCTCTGGAACGGGCCCTGGAAGCCGAGGATTTCGACATAGACATAGGCGGTAATGTAGGTCGGCAGGGCGAGTGGCAGTACCAGCAGCCATTCCAGGCTGCTCCGGCCCGGGAATTCGAACTGTGTCACCAGCCAGGCGGTGCCGACGCCGATGAGCCCGCAGAGCAGGCCGATGCCGAGCAGCAGCAGGCCGGTGTCGCGCAGCGCCGCGGGCAGCACATGGGCGGCCAGATGCGGCCAGATCGACGCCGCCTGCGAGGACAGGGCCGTCAGTCCGAGCGCCAGGACGGGGAGAAGGACGAGGCCCGCCCCGAGCAGGGCGACATAGACCAGACGCGTCGACGGCCGCCACGCGAGTGGCGACCGCCGGGTGTCGGAGCCGGAAACGCTCAGGCTCAATTGTCGAAGCCGACCTTGTCGACCAGATCGGCCGCGGCCTTGCGGTTCTTGGCGACGTCGCCGAGCGGCGTCGTGTCCGGGGTCAGCGCGCCGAGCAGCTTCACCGCGGCGCTCTCCTTGACGTCCGGGTTCACCGGGAACTCGAAATTTCCGTCGGCATAGAGCGTCTGCGCCTTCTCTGCGAGCATGTACTCGATCAGCTTGACGGCATTGTCCTTGTTCGGCGCGTTCTTGGCGATAGCCGCGGCCGAGACGTTCACATGGGTGCCGCCATTGGCGAAGCTGGACTTCAGCGGCTTGATCGCCTCGTACCAGCTCTTCTGCTCGTTCTTCGCCTGGCTCATCAGCCCGATATAGTAGGTGTTCATCACGGCGATATCGCACTGGCCCGACAGGATGTCGCGGGCCACGTCACGGTCGCCGCCGCCGGCCTTGCGGGCGAGGTTCTCCTTCAGTCCCTGCAGGAAGCTCTCCGTCTTCTCGGCGCCGTTGCGGGCGAGATAGGCGGCGAAGAAGGCGTTGTTGTAGGGATGCTGGCCCGAGCGGATGCAGACCTTGCCCTTCCATTTGGGGTCGGCGAGATCCTCATAGGTGATCGCATCCTGCTTCACCCGCTCCTTGGAGGCGACGACGATGCGGGCGCGCTGGGTCAGCGTGACCCAGTTGTCGGCCGGGCCGCGCAGCGCGGCGGGAACCGTCTTGTCGACGACCGCGGACTTGATCGGCTGGGTGATGCCGGCATCGACGAGGGCGTTGATCTGGCCGACATCGACCATCAGCATGACGTCGGCGGGGCTGTTGGCGCCCTCGGCCGCGACGCGCTCCTGCAGGCCGTCCTTCAGGAAAACCGCGTTGACCTTGATGCCGGTGTCC
>NZ_JAUXYO010000321.1 GCF_030694325.1 Allobosea sp.
TGAAGCACCAACGCCAGAATTTGTCGAAACCTTTGGTGAGCTCTCGCTGTTTCAGCTCGTTAACGTGCTTCAGCAACTCGGAACTTATGCGAGCAGCGAGCCAAACCATAGGCGCTGGAAGTCGAAGATTGTCAGTCATCGAAGCAACGTCCATCTTATCCTGTCACGTGGATGGTCTATTTTGCGTGAATGGCCTACCAGTTTCGACCGGTTTCTGTCGGAACTCGCATTAGAAAACAGTAAATCAGAGAATGTGGCCGCCGCGCCGCCGGTCGCATTCCGGTCCTTCTATCAATACACGGCATATCGCCCACGCGATGGAATGGAGTGTATTAGAAATGCATTTGACAAATATATACGCGAGAGCTGGAGTGGCGCGTTGGAGCCTGTCCGACGCAATTCGGCGATCATTCTTCCAGGACAAGAGCTCAAGAACGAGTTCATAAGCGAGCTCGAAATCTCCCGCCGTGTCGGAAAGGCGCAAGCCCGCGCGATTCTGAACTGGAGGCCACCGACGATCGTCATCGAACGATCGAAACAAAAGCCTCGACGCTTCATGAAGCGTTCAGCAGCCGAAGAATTGATACCCAATGGTAGCGCGTTACTGAGCTTGAAGAATGCGAGCAAATTTCTTTCGGTTTCGGCCACGTTTACAAAAATGTTTGCCGACCAGGGCTTGTTAGCATCGGTCGATGGGCCATCCATCAGTGGGAACAAGCGATATCTTTTTTCACGGTCGACACTCATCGATTTCGTCGCCTCCGTCGCCACTCGATCAGTTGTTGCCACCGAAAATGGCGAAAGGGTTTCGTTCGGTGTTTTCCTGAGATCCCATCGCGCACGAGGAATTACACTTGCGGGAGCCATGCAAAGTATTAGGGAAGGTAAAATTCTACCGATAATTGTCGGTTCTGAAGTGATATCCATGGCAGACATTAGGTTTTCGAAGCGAGTTCTGGATCTAATGCTCCGTGGAATGTCCACTGGCGATAATATAGTCACCAGGAGGTATGTTATAAATACTCTTGCTGTTAACAAGCGTACCGTTCAATTTCTCATCCGAAATGGACATCTTCTAGAAACTGACGGACTCGGTAAGCAAAAGCCTATATTGAGGTCATCTTTTGATAAATTTAATTCCGAATGGATAAAGGTAGGAGATGTTGCAAAATTGTATAATACAAGTCGGATGTTGGCGTCGAGGGCGCTGATGTTTCTGGAATTTGGGTCTATTATGGATGAATCAGATTCGTCGGTTGCGACGTATTTTGATCGGCGGGCCGTGTCCGAATTGAGGGGGTTTAAGGCAACCCTTAACAGTGTCGCGTTTCATCGCGGCAAGCGGTATTCGGATTACATTGCGGGTCTCGCTGAGCGGAGCTGTTGAGTGGCGGATCTTTGACACCGTAACCGATATCTGGCGCGGCTCCGGCCGCGCGATTTTTTTTGGCATTCAACGCGGCATGCGCCACGCGCATGACCAAAAAGCCGCCCAGTCTCACGTTGAATGAGATTTTTGATGGCTGGTCTCATTCTGAATGAGATGGTCGGTGACACTGAGTGAGATTCGTGCTTTCAGCGCGCATGTCGGTGTCATCTTGAATGAGATCCCACACCCGCAGCCCGCAGTCGCGGGTTGCCGCGGGCTTTGGGCTTTGCAGTTGCAAGCAGGGCATCGCTTTCCACGATCGAAAGCCGCATGCCGTCCGCCGCGTCCCTGGCCCCGGGGAATTGCGGGCGAACCGACGCGGGTGCCCCATCGTCCGTTTGTGCAATGGGGGAGTGAACGGAGCGATGTCCGCTGCAGCGCCCTTAGGGGACGGCGGGCTTTCCGGCCCGCGCGCTTTCAGCCCTGCGGCTCGCTCGGCTCGGGTGCGCGCGCCTGCGCCGGCGTGACTTTCGCCTTGGGCTTGGCTGCGCCCGTCTTGAGCATCTCCCAGCTGTTGGGCTGGCTCACGCTGCGCTTCAGATAGGCGATCGTCGCCGCGGCTTCCGCGGGGCTCTGGTCCTGGCGGGCGAGGGTTTCGGCCTCCCCGAAACGGCCCTGCAGGCCGAGCACGAGCACCAGGTTCTGGCGCACGCGCGGATCGCTGCGGCCGGCGGAGACCGCCTCGCGCAGGACGCGCTCGGCCTCCGGCAACTGTCGGGACAGGGCGAGCGACAAGCCGAGATTGGAGAGAACGGTCGGCTCGCCGGGCGCGATCTTCAGCGCTGCCTGGTAGATCTGCTGGGCTCGGGCATGCTCGCCGAGCTGGTCGGCGACCGTGCCCTGTGCCGACAGAATGCGCCAGTCCGGGCGCTCCGGCGAATGAGCCCGCGACAGCACGTCGTCGGCTTCCTTGAGCCGGCCGTTGTCGGCGAGCGAGCGTCCATAGGCGCCCAGCAGCGCACGGTCGTTGCCATGCGTCAGCACGGCGCTCTGCAGCACGGCCAGGGCCTGGGCGTTCTGGTCGAGCGAACGCAGGGCGCGGGCGTAGTAGAAGGCGGCGTCGCGGTCCTTCGGGTTGGCTTCGTAGCGCTTGCCCCAGCGTTCGCTCTCGGACTGCCAGTCGGAGGCGCTGCGTGGCTGCGCGGCGCTGCCGCCGATGGAGCCGGTGACGTCCCCTAGCCCGCCGCGGGCCTGGCAACCCGCGAGCATGAGGCCGGCGAGGCAGAGGGAGAAAGCCAGAGCGGGGCGGGAGAGCCGTCGCGGTGACGCGAGCGCCCTGAATGGCCCGACGGGTAACGACAGATGACTGGAAAACATGGGTCTCACCGCCTCGCCACCATGGCCGATGTGGTCGATCCGGTGATAAAACGTTAACCCTAACGCATCCTTAACCGGCCTTGGCCGCCCTCCGCATCAGGTAGCCTCTCCCGTGAACACCCTTGTCGTTGCAGCGTGCCCGGCCGCGATCCCCGTCCATTGCGTGACGAAAACCGGCTTGCGGGCGCTGCTGGCCGATCTCGCGCCGGAAGCCCGGCGCTTCGCGGAAGCCCAGGGCTTCGCGGCTCAGCCCGGCCAGCATATCCTCCTGCCGGACGCCGCGGGCGCCGTCGCGGCGGTTCTGCTCGGCGTCGAAGGCATCGAGGCGCGGCGTCGCGATCCCTTCGCCCCGGGGCGGTTGGCGGCCTCTCTTCCGGCGGGCGACTATGTCCTGGCGGGTGAGACGGGGGATCCGGACCTCGCCGCGCTGGGCTGGCTGCTGCAGGCCTATCGCTTCGACCGCTACCGCAAGCCGGCCCCCATCGCAGCGCGGCTTGTCCTGCCGGAGGATGTCGACGGCACCGATCTCGCCCGGATCGCCGGATCGGTGGCTCTGGCGCGGGATCTCGTCAATACGCCCGCCAACGACATGGGGCCGGCCGAGATCGAGCTCGCCATCCGCGCGCTCGCCGATGAAACCGGCGCGGTGGTGACGGCGATCATCGGCGACGATCTGCTCGCCCGCAACTTCCCGATGATCCACGCCGTCGGCCGCGCCTCGCCGCGCGCGCCCAGGCTGATCGACCTCGTCTGGGGCAACCCCGACCATCCGAAGGTCACCCTCGTCGGCAAGGGCGTCGCCTTCGACACGGGCGGGCTCGATCTCAAGCCCTCGGCCGGCATGCTGCTGATGAAGAAGGATATGGGTGGCGCGGCCGCAGCCATCGCGGCGGCGCGCATGATCATGCTGGCCAGGCTGCCGGTGAGGTTGCGGCTGCTCGTGCCGGCGGTGGAGAACGCCGTCTCGGGCTCCGCCTTCCGCCCGGGCGACATCCTGCCGAGCCGCAAGGGGCTCAGCGTCGAGATCGGCAATACCGACGCGGAGGGCCGCCTCATCCTGGCCGATGCGCTGGCGCTCGCCGACGAGGAGGCGCCGGAACTGCTGATCGACTTCGCCACGCTGACCGGCGCGGCGCGCACCGCGCTCGGCCCCGATCTGCCGCCTTTCTACACCCATGACGAGGGCCTGGCGGCGGAGATCGCGCGGCTGGGGCAGGCGGTCAACGACCCGGTCTGGCGCATGCCGCTCTGGCCGCCCTATGAGCGCATGCTGGAGTCGCGCATCGCCGATCTCAATCACGTCTCCGGCGGCAGCTTCGCCGGTTCGGTGACAGCGGCGCTGTTCCTCAACCGCTTCGTCGAGAAGACGCAGTCCTACGCCCATTTCGACATTTACGCCTGGACCCCGTCCGCCAGACCCGGCCGGCCCGAGGGCGGCGAGTGCCAGGCGGCGCGGTTGACCTATGCGCTGGTCAGGCAGCTTCACCCGCCCGGTTAAGCCTGTCGGCAGAAGCCGATTGCGCCCGCTTCGGCGCGCGGTAATGATACGGGTCCGTAACGATCGGGATCCGTCCTGCCCATGCCGCTGGAGATCAGGCCTTCGCAGGCCCTCAGATTGTGGCGTCAGGTCCATCTCGATCTGGTGCGCGACGGGGAGTCCGACCTCTCGGCCCGCCAGACCGCGATCCTGCTGACGATCTATCTGGAGCTGCCGCCGCACACGGTGCGCGGCCTTGCGGCGCAGCTCGGCGTGACCAAGCCGGTCATCACCCGTGCCTTGGACAGCATGGGCAAGCTCGGGCTGGTGACGCGCCGGCGTGACGAAACCGACCGCCGCAACGTGGTGATCCAGCGCACCGTGGCCGGAGCGCTGGCCGTCGAGCGCCTCGCCGATTGCGTCGTCGAGCGGGCGCGCGAGATCGGCGCGACCTGACCGGGCTCGGGTGACGACGACGGCGCGTTGCGCTTATGGTCGCCGCCTGCGTCGGGGAATCACCATGGTCTGGACACGCCGCCTCGGCCCACTGGCCGGTCTTGCCGCTCTCGTCCTCGGCCCTGTTGCGCTGGCGGCTCCGCTGGGCGCCCCACCCTACACCGCGCGCGGACAGGAGCCGGGCTGGCGGCTGACCATCGCTCGGGACAGCATCGCCCTGGACATGGCGAGCGGCGAAAAGCTGCGGGCGCCCACGCCGAGGGCGCGCCGTGCTGGCCGGCAGGCGCGCTACGACGTCGTTTTCGACGGCCGCCCCGCCAGGATCGCGATCGAACGCCGCCTCTGCCGCGACACGATGAGCGGGATGCCCCATCCCGATACCGTCGCGATCCTTCGGCGTCAGCCGGTCCTGGGGGGGTGTGGCGGCGAGCCGCGTGATCTGCTGATCTCCGGCGAATGGCGGGTCACGCAGATCGGCGGCCAGCGCGTGCTCGGCAAAACCCGGCCGAGCCTTCAGTTTCTCGCGGATGGCGGGCTCGCCGGCAACGGGTCGTGCAACCGCTTCCGGACGTCGTACACGCTCACCGGCGAAGGTCTCACGCTGGGTCTCTCGGCGACGACGATGATGGCTTGCGAGCCGGCGGTGATGGCGCAGGAGCGGGCGCTTCTGCGCCGGCTCGAAGGCGTCGGCAGCTTCGATATTCGCCCTGACGGCGCCCTCGTCCTCAAAGGCCGGGACGGTGAGGCGTTGGTGGCGCGCCGCCCCTGAGATGGATCCCCGACAGATGAACATGACGCTCGACCGCCGGCTGACCCCGGCTCGCCCCGATCTGGCAGCCCGCCACCTGCAGGGCCGCGTCGAGGCGCGTGCCTTCGCCGATCCCGAGCCGATGCGCGTGGCCGCACCCTCGGCGCCGCTGCGGCGCGAGCCGCGGCCCGATGCCCCGCTCGACACCGAGGCGCTCTGCGGCGAGGCGGTCGACGTCTATGAGCGCTTCGAGGGCTGGGCCTGGGTCCAGCTTCGTTCGGACGGCTATGTCGGCTATCTGCCCGACGACGCGCTGCGGCCGGATGCGCTCGCGCCGACCCACCGCGTGAGTGCGCTGCGAACCTTCGTCTATCCGGGCCCGTCGATGAAGCTGCCGCCGCTGGCGGCCCTGTCGCTCGGGGCCGGTGTCGCGGTGGCCGGCGAGAGCGGGGAGTTCCTCGCGCTCGCCGAGTTCGGCCGCTACACCACCGGCTTCGTCTTCGCGCCGCATCTCGCGCCGCTGGACCAGCCCGAATCCGACTTCGTCACCGTCGCCGAGCGCTTTCTGAACGTGCCCTATCTCTGGGGCGGCAAGACCAGCCTCGGCCTCGATTGCTCCGGCCTGACGCAGCTCGCGCTGGCCGCTGCCGGCATCGGCTCGCCGCGCGATTCCGACATGCTGGAGCGCGAGATAGGCGAGCCCGTGTCCTTCGACGACAGCTTGAGCAGTCTGAGGCGTGGCGACCTCGTCTTCTGGAAGGGCCATGTCGGCATCATGACCGACCCCGACACGCTGCTCCACGCCACCGCCTCTTCGATGACGGTGATGAGCGAGCCGCTGCGCACCGCCCGCGACCGGATCCTGGCCAAGAGCTTCGGCGCGATCACCAGCATCCGGCGGATCGGCTAGCTCATCCCCCTCAGACGATACAGCGCCTCCAGCGCCTCGCGCGGCGTCATCTCGTCGAGGTCGAGCCCGTCGAGGGCGAGCCGCAGCGGGTCTTCCGCAGGCAGAACGGGAGGGGCGGCGGCGCGGCGCTGCGGAACAGCGAACAGCGGCAGGTCGTCGACCAGCGAGGCGACGGGTTTCTCGCGTTCGCTCTTCTCGAGTTCGCCGAGGATGGTGCGGGCGCGCTCGACCACGGCGGGCGGTAGCCCGGCGAGCTTGGCGACCTGGATGCCGTAGGAGCGGTCGGCGGCGCCGGGCACGACCTCGTGCAGGAACACCACCTCGCCCTTCCATTCGGTGACGCGCACGGTCGCGTTGCTGACGCGCTCCAGCCGGTCGGCCAGAGCCGTCAGCTCGTGGTAATGCGTCGCAAACAGGCCCCGGCAGCGATTGACCTCGTGCAGATGCTCGATCGCGGCCCAGGCGATCGAGAGACCGTCGAAAGTCGCGGTGCCGCGCCCGATCTCGTCGAGGATGACCAGGGCACGCGGGCCGGCCTGGTTCAGGATCGCCGCGGTCTCGACCATTTCGACCATGAAGGTCGAGCGCCCGCGGGCGAGATCGTCGGCGGCGCCGACGCGGGAGAACAGCCGGTCGACGATGCCGATTTGTGCGCTCGTCGCCGGCACGAAGGCCCCCATCTGGGCCAGCACCGCAATCAGCGCATTCTGCCGCAGGAAGGTCGACTTGCCCGCCATGTTGGGACCGGTGATCAGGCAGATGCGGCCGCCCTTCGCACCGTCGCCCGGCGGTGAGAGATCCGTTTCGTTGGCGACGAAGGGCTTGCCGTCGCGCTTCAGTGCCGCCTCGACGACAGGATGCCGGCCGCCGGCGATCGTGAAGGCCTCGCTGGCGTCGACCAGGGGCCGGGTCCAGCCTTCCCGCGTGGCGAGTTCGGCGAGCCCCGCGGCGACGTCGATTTCGGCGAGCGCCGCCGCGGCCCGCTTGATCGGCTCGGCCTGGGCGAGCACCGCCTCGCTGAGCGCGGCGAAGATGCCGAGTTCGAGCTTCAGCGCGCGGTCGGCCGCCGAGGCGATCTTCGCCTCCAGCCCGCCGAGTTCGACGGAGGAGAAGCGCATGGCGTCCGACATCGTCTGCCGGTGCACGAAGGTCGCCCGCCAGGGCTCCTTGAGGAAATCCTCGCCGACGGCCTGCGGCACCTCGACGAAATAGCCCAGCATGGCGTTGTGCTTGATCCGCAGCGTCCGGCAGCCGGTCTCGGCCGCATAGCGCGCCTGCAGCTGCGCGATCACCTTGCGCGAATCGACCTGCAGCAGGCGCAGCTCGTCCAGCGCCGGGTCATGGCCCTCGCGCACGAAGCGCCCGTCGCGCCGGTTGAGCGGCAACTCGTCGGCTAGCGTGGTCGCGAGCCGCGCCGGCAGGTCTGGGTCGATCTCGGACAGGGCGCGCGAAGCCTTCGACAGCTCTGCCGGCAGCGCCGCCCGGTCGAGCAGCATGG
>NZ_JAUXYO010000289.1 GCF_030694325.1 Allobosea sp.
ATCCTGCCCTGGGCCCTGCAGAACAACATCGCGCTCGTCTTCGACGAGTACGATGCCGGCCGCCCGGACGTGATGTTCGTGATCCAGCGCGTGCTCGAGCAGTCCGGCAAGCTGACGCTGCTCGACCAGAAGCGCGTCATCCGTCCGCACCCCGCCTTCCGCCTCTTCGCCACCGCCAATACGGTGGGCCTCGGCGACACTTCGGGCCTCTATCACGGCACCCAGCAGATCAACCAGGGCCAGATGGACCGCTGGTCGATCGTGACCACGCTGAACTACCTGCCGCATGACAACGAGGTCGAAATCGTGCTGGCGAAGTCCAAGCACTTCCAAGGCACGCCGGAAGGCCGCAGCGTCATCGACAAGATGGTGCGCGTCGCCGATCTGACCCGCAACGCCTTCATGAACGGCGACCTATCGACGGTGATGAGCCCTCGCACGGTGATCACCTGGGCCGAGAACGCCGCGATCTTCGGCGATGTCGGCTTCGCCTTCCGCGTCACCTTCATGAACAAATGCGACGAGATGGAGCGCACGCTGGTGGCCGAGTTCTATCAGCGCTCCTTCGGCAAGGAACTGCCTGAGAGCGCGGCCAACGTGGTCCTGAGCTGAAGGCGCTTCCGCGATGGCAACCCTCCAGCGCGAAAGCGATGTCGCGGCGACGAGGGAAGCCGTGGTCGCGGGGCTCAGCGCCTACAACGCCGCGAGGGTCGGCCCGCGCAACAGCCTGCCGCTGGCGCTCAGCCTGCGCGACGATGCGGGCGTCATCATGGGCGGGCTGATCGGGGAGCTGAAATGGCAATGGCTCCATATCGACCTGCTCTGGATCGACGAGTCCCATCGCGGCGCCGGCCATGGCGAGGCGCTCGTCGCGCTGGCTGAGACGACCGCGCGCGAGCATGGCGCGCGGGGCGTCTATCTGAGTACGATGAGCATCCAGGCGCCGCAGTTCTATCCCAGGCTCGGCTACAAGCCCTGCGGCGTGATGGAGGACTATCCCGTCGCGGGCCATCGGATCCACCATTTCGCGAAGGCGCTATGAGCATCTCCAACCGCAAGCCCGGCACGACCAAGGAAGCGCCGGCTGAGCCGCTGAAGCGGGCCATCTCCTCGACGATGAAGGCGATCGCGCGCAAGCCGGAGATGGAGATCGTCTTCGCGGCCGACAAACCCTCGCTGGTCGGCGAGCGCGCCCGCTTGCCCGAGCCGCCGCGCAAGCTGACGGCACAGGACGTGGCGATCCTGCGCGGCCATTCCGATTCGATGGCGCTGCGGCTGGCCTGCCACGATGCCAGCGTGCATCGCCGCGCCGCGCCGGAAGGCGATGCGGCACGCGCCGTGTTCGACGCCGTCGAGCAGGCGCGGGTGGAATGCGTCGGCGCGCGGCGGATGGCCGGCATGGCCGGCAACATCACCGCGATGCTGGAGGACCGCTACCACCGCGGCGGCCGCTATGAGGAGATTACCGACCGGGCCGACGCGCCGCTCGAGGATGCACTCGCCCTGATGGTGCGCGAGCGGCTGACCGGCCTGAAGCCGCCCAAGGCGGCCGAGAAGCTGGTCGATCTCTGGCGCGAGCAGATCGAGGCCAAGGCCGGCGCTGATCTCGACCGGCTGGGCAAGGCGGTCGAGGACCAGCGCGCCTTCGCCCGCACCGTGCGCGACATGCTGGCCTCGCTCGACATGGCCGAGCAGACGGCGCAGGGCGAGGAGTCGGAGGAGGACGAGGACGACAAGGACCAGTCCTCCGACGAGCAGCAGCAGCAGGATGGCGAGGCCGAGCAGGAAAGCGCCGGCGAGCGCTCCGAGGTCGAGGTTTCGGACGACGCCACCGAGGAACTGCAGGAGGGGGCGACCGAAGCCTCCGACGCGCCCTCGGG
>NZ_JAUXYO010000329.1 GCF_030694325.1 Allobosea sp.
AGAAGTTGACCTGGGAAGGCGCTGAGGCGCGCTATCCGGAAGGCCTGCCCGAGCGGGTCCGCAAGGCGTTGCAACATGAGTTGCGGCTGATCGCCAAGCTCGCCTATGCGCCGTACTTCCTGACGGTGAACAGCATCGTCCGCTTCGCCCGGTCGCAGGAGATCCTGTGCCAGGGCAGGGGATCAGCGGCGAACTCGGCCGTCTGCTTCGTACTAGGCATCACGTCCATCGACCCCGGGCGCAACGACCTGCTGTTCGAGCGCTTCGTCTCGGAGGAGCGGCGCGAGCCGCCCGACATCGACGTGGACTTCGAACACGAGCGCCGCGAGATCGTCATGCAGTGGGTCTTTGAGACCTATGGCCGCGATCACGCTGCGCTCTGTTCAACCGTGATCCGCTACCGGACCAAGGGCGCCTTGCGCGACGTCGGGAAGGCGCTGGGTCTGACCGAGGACTTGATCGCGATGCTGTCGTCGCAGGTCTGGGGCTGGTCCAAGGAGGGCGTCGGCGCGAAGGAGGTTCAGGATCTCAAGCTCGCCCCCGACCGCCGCCTTCTCCTTGCTCTCGATCTCGCCCGGCAGTTGATGGGCGCTCCGCGGCACCTGTCGCAGCACCCCGGCGGCTTCGTCCTGACTCATGACCGGCTCGACGAACTCGTGCCGATCGAGCCCGCCGCCATGGCCGATCGCCAGGTCATCGAATGGGACAAGGACGACATCGACGCGCTGAGGTTCATGAAGGTCGACGTGCTGGCGCTCGGCATGCTGACCGCGATGAAGCGTGGACTCGACCTTCTCGCCGACCACAAGGGCATCACGCTGGATCTGGCGACGATCCCCGCAGAGGATCCCCGCACTTACGCCATGATCCGCAAGGCCGACACGGTCGGAACCTTCCAGATCGAGAGCCGGGCGCAGATGTCGATGCTGCCGCGGCTGAAGCCCCGGACCTTCTATGACCTGGTCGTTCAGGTTGCGATCGTGCGGCCAGGTCCTATCCAGGGAGACATGGTCCATCCCTATCTGCGCCGCCGGTCGGGACTGCAGCCTGTGCACTATCCGACGCCAGCGCTGGAGAAGGTCTTGGGCAAGACGCTGGGCGTGCCGCTCTTCCAGGAGCAAGCGATGCGGGTCGCGATCGAGTGTGCCGGTTTTACGCCGGGCGAGGCCGACATGCTGCGCAAGTCGATGGCCACCTTCAAGTTCACGGGCGGGGTCTCGTCGTTCAAGGACAAGCTGATCAATGGCATGGTCGCCAACGGCTACGAGCGGGACTTCGCCGAGACGACCTTCAAGCAGCTCGAAGGCTTCGGCTCCTATGGCTTTCCGGAAAGCCATGCCGCCTCCTTCGCCCTGATCGCATATGCCTCGAGCTGGCTGAAATGCTGGCATCCGGACGTCTTCTGCGCTGCTCTGCTCAACGCCCAGCCCATGGGGTTCTACGCCCCCGCTCAGATCGTCCGCGACGCCCAGGTCCATGGCGTCGAGATCCGCCCGGTCTGTGTGAACGCCTCGCGCTGGGACTGCACGCTGGAGCCGACCGCCGACGAGGACCGGTTTGCGGTCCGGCTCGGACTGCGGATGGTGAAGGGGCTCGCCAACGCGCACGGCGGTCGACTGGTGGCGGCCCGCGCCAAACTAGCCTTCCAGTCGATCGACGACCTCTGGCGTCGGGCGGCTGTGCCGGCCTCGACCTTGGCGCAACTGGCCGAAGCCGACGCGTTTCGGCCGGGGCTCGGCATCTCGCGGCGAGAAGCCCTCTGGGCGATCAAGCGACTTCGCGATGAACCCATGCCGCTGTTCTCGGCAGCGTCGGACCGTGAGCAGGCAGTTGTTCCCGAGCTCGACGAGCCGGACGTGTCGCTCCGCCCGATGACGGCAGGCAGCGAAGTGGTCGACGACTACACCCATGTCGGCCTGACGCTGCGGGACCATCCGGTCTCGTTCCTGCGCGCCGACCTCTCCCGCAGGCGCATCGTCACCTGCCGAGACGCCATGCTTGCCCGGGACGGGCGCTGGCTTGAAGCCGCTGGGCTCGTCCTCGTCCGCCAGCGCCCGGGCTCGGCCAAGGGCGTCATGTTCATCACGCTGGAGGACGAGACCGGCATCGCCAACCTCGTCGTTTGGCCGAAGGTCTTCGAGCTCAACCGGCGGACCATCCTGACCGCCGGGATGATCGGCGTGCGGGGTCGGATTCAGCGCGAGGGGGAGGTCGTCCATCTGGTTGCGCAGCGCCTGACGGATCTGTCGGTCGAACTGGCCAGCGTCGGCGAGCGCGAGGTGGGGTTCCCGTTGCCGCATGGGCGCGGCGACGAGTTCCACCACGGGAGCCCCGCTCCCGATCCGCGCGGGCTTCCGCCGAAAGGGCTTCGCACGCGCGATATCTACATCCCAGATCTGCATATCGATACGATCAGGGTGAAGACGCGCGATTTTCGCTAGCAGGTGATCAATCTCTCCGACGGACGTGCCGCGCCGTTAGGCTCGTCACCGGCTATCGCTGCATCGCGCCAAGACCTGACATCGAATATCTACCGCAAAAGCGGACACGCCCTTAGCCTGCCCCATGATGCGCGCCGCGAGATCGCGCTCGAACTGGCAGGCGGTCCAGAGGCTTTCCTCGTCCTCGCAATTGAGGCAGCCCTTGATCACGGCGCCTATCGCTACGAACCGGTGATCAGCATCAAAGCTGGGAGAGCGCTTCAAGGCCGCCGTAGTGCAGTGGAGCAACCGCTTTGATCATTTCCAGTAGATACTTGGTATTCTTCTGGGACTCCGCAA
Source organism: Allobosea sp. (assembly GCF_030694325.1). Lineage (GTDB taxonomy): Bacteria > Pseudomonadota > Alphaproteobacteria > Rhizobiales > Beijerinckiaceae > Allobosea. Next base: position 2,781 of record NZ_JAUXYO010000329.1, read on the forward strand.
CCAATGCCGGATCGAACCCCTTGCCAGTGTAGTGCGAGAGGTCGTTGGCGAACTTGTTGATTGCCGTCTTCTTGTGGTCATCGAAGACCACTTTATCGAGCTTAGCGTACAGCGAGCCCTTCGAGGGCACGTGGAAGTCCAAGAAGGTCTCAAGCACTTTCCGGGCGATGTTAGGGATGTGATAGCAGCTCAGGATCGTCCCGTCGGACTGGAACGTGTAAAGCACCTTGAATAGGTAATGATACTCCGTGGCGTGGTCGATCAAGAGCTGGTCGAGTGGGGTCAGACGCGCGGAACGCCCGTTCGCGGTCTCCGTGCACACCACCATCGTGTAGGTTTTGTCGGCCTTCTTAAGCCCCGAATTCTCAAACCAGTTGATCAGCAGCTTCAGGAATTCAAAGTTGTGCGTCAGGATGAAGAGTTGCTTCGCGTCCTTGGCTTCGTTCTTTAGGAACGAGAACGCCTGATAGATCGCGGATGAATCTAGGCTGGAGATAGGGTCGTCGATCACGACGACGCCTTCGGCCAGATTGAACTCCTGATCCTTAAGCTGAACGAGGAAATACAGAAACGCGATGGCCGTCTTTTCGCCCTCACTCAGCCGTTTGGCTGGCTTACCCCGGCGAAGAACCTGATAACCATTGTCGCCGGACTCGAACCGCAGGTCGGTGCGCCCGAGGAACTGCTTGAGGTGATTGGTCAGGCCTTCTCCACCCGCGTGAGCGTTCGAGACCTGCGCCTGCTTGGCGATGATGGATTGTGAAAGCGCTTCTAGACCGCGCTTGTCCGGAAGACTGTCTCCGCCGTCACGCAACAGGTCGCCTTCGGCCCTCAGCTTCGCCGCTTGGTTAGCCAGCTCGTCCACTTGCTCCTTGATGGTCAGCAAGTAGTGGCCCTCGATTGCCTTCGCCGCGTCCGTCTTGGCTTTGTCGAAGCTAGCGGTCTTGTCCTGATGACGCCTGATGATGTCCTGAATGGCCTCGTAGGCAGACGCCAGCCCGGCGATATCGCAGTCGATCTCGCGCTCATACGCGGTGGTGCGCAGGGTGAGCTTTTCGGTCAGTGCGTCACAGACAGTGGCGAGCTGGGCGATGAACTTGTTTCGCCCTTCGGCGAATTCCCCGATTACCGTGTCGTAGTCGGCTCGAAGCTCGGAATAGAAGGCGAGGCGATCAGGCAGGGGGAAGCTGCCCAAGCTTTCCATGGTCGCGGTGACACCGGAGCGCTCGCCCTCAAGCTCGTCTTTGAGCTTCCGGTCCTCGACGCTGAAGTGTGCGGCGAGCGCCTTCATACGTTCGGCGAGCAACGGTTGATTGCAGAACTCGCAGCGCTCGGCGCCCGAATGAATGTGAAGGCCTTCGTCCACCCATGATGCGATGGCAGGATTCTTTACCAGCCTTTCGATGACTGCGGCCTGCGCCGACCGCAGAAGGAAAGCCTCCGCGCGTTTCCCGGCGCTCGCAGCCAAGTCGATCACGTTGATCTCGTTGCCTTCGATCACCAGAGAGGGAAGACCGAACTGGGTTATCGCAGCCATCTGCTCCTGCCGGACGGTGGCGCGGTGAACTTTGAGCTCGTTGTCGGTCAGAGAGCGTACGCATGCCAGCTTGGCGAACGCGGCTTCCGCATCGGGCTTCCGATAGCTGCGCAACGTCGAACCGCTGGTGGCTTCGCCGATCGTCTTGGCGATCTGCGAGAACAGTTTGCCCTTATCGTTGTCGATCTTGGCGACGGCGGTGGTCACGGTCGCGATCTTGTGGGCCCGATCGTCGCGGGTAGCGATCTCCGCTTTCAACTCCTCAGCGACCGCTTTGTTTTCTTCGCCGATGATGAGAATATGCCTCAGCGGCCCATCGAACCGCCCGATATTGGCCTCCACGTAGTCGCTGTTGAAGACGCGCACGCCACGCAGGTACTTGTTGCCATGGGTGAGTGCACCGGACTGGCTATCGATGGCGTATTCGAGATCGGGATGGTCCGGGTGCGTGCCGGCTTCGAGGCTGGCGAGCAATCGCGAGAAGGTGGTCTTGCCTGAGCCATTCTCACCATAGACTACATTGAAACGACCGAAGGCAGGCAGCTCAGCCGCCGCCAAGTAATTGTCAAAAACCCCGAGGCTTTTGATTTTCTTGATTCGTGTGAGCACCCGCGCCTCCCTCCAGCATCGACGCTATCACCCAATTACGATATCCCACCTATGCCATAAGCGCGGCTGGGAGCTGGCCGGCGCCCCGCTACTTTTCAAGATGGAACTGGACGATTTCGCTTTCGACTACTCCCTGGCGAGCGATGGGTCGTTAGTTCTTGGGGAGCCGGACGCTTATGCCAGAGCCGGGTCCGGGAGGGATCCCAAGCGCGGTCTCGACGCCAATGCTGCCGCGTAAGTCAATCAATAGCGTGCCTGGATCTACAAGTAACCCGATCATTCGTTCCGATTCTTGGCGCGGGCTCATGACCGCTTTTGCGCGGTAGACTTGAAGCCGCGCGACGCCAGCTTCAATCGCCCGGCGGCTGAGGCCGCGCGCGTAATACCGATTGAACTCGCTCTCTGCCAAAACCTCTGCCGCGTTGTGAGGCACCTTGGCGGTGATTGTCCTACCGGTGGCGAGCATTCGCTGCGTCATCTGGTTCAACATCCCCGGCGCTCGCAGTTGGCTCGCCAAAGAAACGTCAGAGCCGGATAGAGCGGCTTCCCTGATGTAGTCGGGCCAATTGCCCTGCGCCCGCTGGCCTAGATATGAGCTGCGGTAAATCTTGTCCGACGCCGTATCCATTTCGATTTCCTCGACCATGAAGCGTCGAGTTTCGTCGTCGAGGTCTTCGTATCTGAGCCCCATCTGGTCCCCCATCGCGGCTTGGCGATGCGGCATTCTCCTACTCCACTCAACCCAGAGTCGAGTCCCGCCGTTCACCGCGCACAAGGATTGGTGCGTCAAGTATAAAATCTCCAAACAAATTGGCTGCGGGTAATCCGCCATCACACACTTCGACCACCCCATGATCTTGTCGGCCGCCAGGCGGACCGACCGGAGGTTGCCGTTCGGGACAGCGTGGACCGTCGCGCCTCCGCGCCAGCAAGATTACTGAAAAGCGGACGCTCCAGATGTCAGGAATGGGCCACATTGGGAAGTTTGGCCTTGCGCAATACGGACTTAGCGACCGTGGGCGCCTTGCTCAGGCACAACATCGCGCCAAACCTCAATAGGGAGGGAGCTGGGCAATCAACGGCCAATGGCCCATCAGCGGCAACACGTTGGCGATGGGAGATGACCGACCTTGGCAGCGAGCTGTAATCGGGACATCTCAGAAACGGGTTGGACGCCCGGCTAAGGCCGGGCGTCCAAAGGCAGATTGCGGAACTCGACCGACAATCGCGGCAACACTATGCCTCTCTCTTCACTCAGAAAGCGATTCAAGCCGGCTATATAACTCTCTGGCAAGGCCCAGTGTTTCGCCGAGGCGATGACGGTCTCCATATAGCCCGGCTTGGGCCGGCCGGGATCGCCCGAGCGGCCGATATAGACCAGCGCGCGCTTGGCGCCGCCGGGGACGATCACCGGCTGGCTGATCTTGACGTAGAGCCCGCTGGCGAGGTCCTCGAACTTGTCGAGCGTGCGGATGTCACTGAGCGCGCAATCCCAGAGCACGCCATGGACCTCCTCGCGCGGGTCGCGGACGACCGAGGCGTAGCCGTCCGTGGTAACGAGGAAGCGGTGGCGCGGCAGGCGGGCCGGCCCGAGCGGCTTGGAGCGCGGGCAGCGCTGCGCCATGCCGGCGGGATCCATGTTGAGGCCGTAGGCGAAGTAGAGGGGCATGGTGGGCTTTTGGTCCGTTGTTTTGATCGCTCACGCTCTGCCGTCATCCTGGGCGACCGAAGGTCGTCCGGGATCCATCCTAGAATACCGTGGCTGCTCTAGGATGGATCCCGGCCTGCGCCGCTTCGCGGCTTGTCCAGGATGACGGCGCGGTTGGTGCTGGGAATCCTACTTCGTCTTCTGGAACAGCTCGCGCCCGATCAGCATGCGCCGGATCTCGCTCGTGCCGGCGCCGATCTCGTAGAGCTTGGCGTCGCGCAGCAGGCGGCCCGTCGGGTAGTCGTTGATGTAGCCGTTGCCGCCGAGCAGCTGGATGGCGTCGAGCGCGATCTGGGTCGCCTTCTCGGCTGCGATCAGGATCGCGCCGGCGGCGTCCTCGCGGGTGGTCTCGCCGCGATCGCAGGCCTTGGCGACGGAATACACATAGGCCTTGCAGGCGTTCATCATCACATACATGTCGGCGATCTTGCCCTGGACAAGCTGGAACTCGCCGATCGCCTGGCCGAACTGCTTCCGCTCATGGACGTAGGGCATGACCACGTCGAGCGCCGCCTGCATGATGCCGAGCGGGCCGGCCGCCAGCACGACGCGCTCATAGTCCAGGCCGCTCATCAGCACGTTGACGCCGCGCCCCACGCTGCCCAGCACATTCTCCTCGGGCACCTCGCAATCCTCGAAGACGAGTTCGCAGGTGTCGGAGCCGCGCATGCCGAGCTTGTCGAGCTTCTGATGGGTCGAGAAGCCCTTCATGCCCTTCTCGATCAGGAAGGCGGTGATGCCTTTTGATCCGGCCTCGGGGTCGGTCTTGGCGTAGACCACCAGCGTCTCGGCGATGGGGCCGTTGGTGATCCACATCTTGTTGCCGGTGAGGACGTAGCGGTCGCCGGTCTTCACCGCCTTCGTCTTCATCGAGACGACGTCGGAGCCGGCCCCGGGCTCGGACATGGCGAGCGCGCCGACATGCTCGCCCGAAATCAGCTTGGGTAGGTATTTCGCCTTCTGAGCGGCGTTGCCGTTGCGGGCGATCTGGTTGACGCAGAGGTTCGAGTGGGCGCCATAGGAGAGGCCGACCGAGGCCGAGGCGCGGGAGACCTCCTCGATCGCCACGACATGCTCGAGATAGCCGAGCCCGGCGCCGCCATCCTCCTCCTTCACCGTGATGCCGTGCAGGCCGAGCGCGCCCATCTGCGGCCAGAGATCGCGCGGGAACTGGTTCGTCGCGTCGATCTCCTGGGCGCGCGGCGCGATCTTTTCCTGCGCGAAGGCATGGACCGTGTCGCGGATCGCATCGGCGGTCTCGCCGAGGTCGAAATTGAAGGGGCGGGGCGCATTGGCGAGCATGGTGGACCTCCCGAGGGGCCGGCGCGGCGTGGGCGTCCGGCGTTTCCTCGACTTATAGCGCGGCTGGCGCTCAAGTCAGCGCGTGGGCGCGCGCAGCGGGTTGGGCATCGATGCGGAAGGGCTGCGGACGCCCCCCGTCAGCCGCCGATGACGCCGCGACGGCGCAGCAGCACCAGCGTCAGCAGCGCCGCGCCCAGGCAGGTCAAGGCCACGAAGAGCGCGCCGAGATCGTGCTCCATCCAGGGCAGGCCCTTCACATTGATGCCGAACAGGCCGGTGATGAAGGTCGCCGGCATGAACAGCGCCGTCAGGATCGAGAGGACGTAGAGCTGTCGGTTGGTCTGGCTCGCCGTGCGCGCCGACATCTCGTCCTGGAGCAGGCGGGCGCGGTCCTGCACCGACTGGACGTCGTGATGGAGGCCGTCGATGCGCTGGAGGAGGCGCGCGGCGGCGGCCTTGACCTCGTCGGGCGATTTGCGCCCCGAATTGGTCTCCGAGAAGCGGCGAAACAGCAGGTGGAGCCCGCCGAGCTGGCGGTGCAGCCGCACAGCCATGCGCCGGACCGCGCCGACGCGGGCGGGCGCGTCGTCGAAGCGGTCGGCGAGCACCTGGTCCTCGACATCGTCGGTCTCGTCCATCAGCCGCACGACCGCCCGGGCGACGTCGTCGATGATGTATTCGATGATCAGCTCGAAGAGCAGCACCGGGCTCTCCACCGTCTCGCCGCGGCTGAGCGCGTCGGCGGCGAGGCGGATCGACTGCAGGGCCTCGCGCCGCCCGGTCAGCAGCAGGCGCTCGCCGACGATCCAGTAGAGCGGCCCGACCATGTCGGAATCGGCCGCGACGTCGCGGACGAGGTCGTGCGAGACGCCCCAGACGAGACCGGAGGAGTGGTCCAGCCGCTGATGGCTCTCGGGCGAGACGAACATGTCCTCGGCCGCCGCCGGCAGCCAGGGCTGCTGGGTGATCCAGTCCTTGGCGCGGCTGTGGACGAGATCGAGATGGATCCAGACGAAGCCGGTGTCCGGGGTCACCTCCGGGACGGAGCTCCGCTCGATCAGGGTCGGCACGCCCTCGGGATCGAAGCGGTAGGCCCAGATGATGCCGAGGCTGGACTGCGCGTCGGGGCGGGCGGCGTTGAGGCTCATGATCGAAACGGGACATTGCGTGCGAGGGACACAGACGAGGCCTGCGCCCGCTCGATGACGGTTCGATGACGGTTCGATGACGGTGCGACGCCGGGTTGCCGGATCAGTCGACGCTGGCCGTGCGCTGCGGGATGCGGGCGGGGCGCAGTCGCAGCGGCGTACCACCGGCGGCCTGCGGGGCGCGCGAGCCGGCCGCGTTCGCGGGCGGCTTGCGACCGGCCACCTTCGGCTCTCCGCCGCGCCAGCGCCGTGTCCCGATGTCGAAGCGGCCTTCGCGCCAGGCGGCGAATTCGCGCTCGTTGCCGAAGAAGGCGTTGCGGTCGACGTCGCCGGTGATGCCGGGGACGCGGCCGGTGGTGGTGAACTGCCAGAACTCCCATTGCTCGCGCTTGTAGCGATGCTTCAGCGGAGCGGCGGTCGAGCGTAGCCAGTAGGGGTAGTCGTTGAACTCGCCCTCGAGGATGTCCTCGTGGAAGTTGATGTCGGTGTAGATGATCGGCTTCTTGCCGGTGTGCTCCTGCAGGGCGGCGAGCATGATGCGCATCTTCTCGAGCACCTGCGCGCGCGAGACCTTGCGATTGCATTGCGAGCCGTGCTGCCACTCGACGTCGAGGACGGGAGGCAGGGCGTCTGGATCGCGTGGGATGTGGCGCTTGAACCAGCGCACCTGCTCATGCGCCGGGCGGCACCACCAGACGAAGTGATAGGCGCCGCGCGCGATGCCGGCCCGCTTGGCGCCGGCCCAGTTCTGCCGGAAGTTCGGATCGAGATGGTCGCCGCCTTCGGTCGCCTTCATGAAGACGAAACGGGTGCCGGCGTCCTTGACCTTCTCCCAGTCGATCTCGCCCTGCCAGCGCGACACGTCGATGCCCTGGATCGCCTGGCGGCGGGCGTCACGGACGCCGTGATGCGGCGATGAATCGCTCTTCTTGGGATAGAGCGCCTCGGCGGGGCCGGTCAGGACGGCGAACAGGCCGGCAAGGACGGCCGGGAGGGCCACCCGGTTCCACATCGTCGATCGCACCGGCTTCTCCTTCTCCTGACCTGCCTTCCGAGATGGCGAGGCCGTGGTTAAGGGCCGGTTAGAACTGGCTCGAATGCGCCGCGCTTGTTTCAGCTTTGGTTAACCGGCGCGGCGGCGACCGGTCACTCGTCCTCGGCGACCGCGTCGGCCGCCGGCGCGAAGGCCGAGGAGACGGGGGCGACGCTGCCGGGGATCCCGGCGACAGCCGGCGAGGGCGCAGCCGGGCGCTCGGGCCCGGGGCTCGGCTGCGGCGGGACCGGGCGCTGCCGCCTCCACTGACGCGTGCCGATGTCGAACTCTCCGGTTCGCCAGCCGATGAACTCGCCCTCGTTGCCGAAGAAGGCGTTGCGGTCGACGTCGCCCTTGATGCCGGGCACGCGGCCCGTCGTGGTGAACTGCCAGAACTCCCAGGGCCGGTTGACGTAGCGCGTTTCGGGCAGGGCGGCGGTCGAGCGGATCCAGTAGGGATAGTCATCGAACTGGCCTTCCAGCACGTCCTTGTGGAAGGTGATGTCGGTGTAGATGATCGGCTTCTTGCCGGTGAGTTGCTCGAGTTCGGTCAGCATCAGCTGGATCTTCTCCAGCGCGAGGTTGCGGTCGATCTTCTTCGGGCAGCTTCGCGAATGCCCGTTCCATTCGACGTCGAGAACCGGCGGCAGCGCGTCGGGATCGTTGGGGATGTGCTGCTTGAACCAGAGCGCCTGCTCATGGGCGGGGCGGCACCAGTAGACGAAGTGGTAGGCGCCGCGGGGAATGCCGGCGCGGCGCGCGCCCTCCCAGTTGCGCTGGAAGGCGGGGTCGACGTGGTCCCCGCCCTCGGTCGCCTTCATGAAGACGAAGCGGGTTCCGGCGCCCTTGACCGCCGTCCAGTCGATCTCGCCCTGCCAGCGCGAGATGTCGATGCCGTGGATCGGGTAGCGATGGGCCTCCGCCACGCCCGGATGCGGGCGCGCGTCGCCCTTCGCGGGGTAGTGACCCTCCATGGCGACGCAGCCGCCAAGCACGACCAGCGCGGCGGCAGCGAGGAGGGATGCGGGCTTGAAGAGGTTCATGCGGCGAGAATCCATGTGCCGCAAGATTGAGGAGAAAGCTTGACGGGCCGTTTACGCTGACACGACCGGACCGCGCTCAGGCATGGGCGAGCCAGATCGCAGCGATGCCCAGGAACGAAAAGAAGCCGACCACATCCGTCACCGTCGTCACGAAGGTTCCGGAGGCGACGGCGGGGTCGATCGCGTAGCGGTCGAGGAGGACGGGGATCAGGACTCCGGCCATGGCGGCCGCCAGCAGGTTGACCACCATGGCGATGGCGATGACGACGCCGAGCCCCTGGCTCGCGAACCAGAGCGACGCGACGATGCCGGTGATCAGCGCGAAGCCGACGCCGTTGATCAGCCCGACGATCATCTCGCGGGTGAAGAAGCGGCGCAGGTTCCAGCCGCCGAGCTCTTGTGTCGCAAGGGCCCGCACCGCGACGGTCATGGTCTGCGTCGCGGCATTGCCGCCCTGGCTCGCCACCACCGGCGCCAGGATGGCGAGCGCCACGACCTGGGAGAGCTGCGCCTCGAACAGGCTCATCACCGCGGCGGCGAGGAAGGAGGTGAAGAGGTTGACGAAGAGCCAGCTGAAGCGGCTGCGCGCGATCTGGCGCACCGGGTCCGAGAGTTCCTCGTCGGCGTTGACGCCGCCGAGCTGCTTGACGTCGTCGTCGGCCGCCTCCTCGATGACGTCGACGATGTCGTCGACGGTGATGACGCCCACCAGCCGCGAGGCCTCGTCGATGACCGGGACGGCGATCAGGTTGTAGCGCTGGAACAGGCGCGCCACGTCCTCGATGTCGTCGGTCGCCTTGACCACCCGGCTGTCTTCCTCGACCAGGGTCGCGATCTCGACCGGGCGGCGCGTCCGCAGCAGCCGGTCGAGCGGCACCGAGCCGACGAAGTGATGCGCGGGATCCGCGACGAGGATTTCGAAGAAACGCTCGGGCAGGTCCTCGGTCTGGCGCAGATGGTCGATCGTCTGGCCGACCGTCCAGAAGGCGGGAACGGCGAGGATCTCGCTCTGCATGCGCCGGCCGGCGCTGCCTTCGGGATAATCGAGGCCCTGCTGCAGGACGATGCGCTCGGCCGGGGTGAGCCGGTCGAGCACCTCCTGCTTGTCGGCCTCGTCGAGGTCCTCGAGAATGTAGACGGCGTCGTCGGTGTCGAGTTCGCGGACGCCCTCGGCGACCGTTTCGGCCGAGAGCGCCTCGAGGATTTCCTCGCGGACCGAATCGTCGACCTCGGTCAGGGCGGTAAAGTCGAAGTCGCGGCCGAGCAGCGAGATCAGCCGCGTGCGTTCCTCGGCGTCGAGCGCCTCGAGCAGCGCGCCGAGATCGGCCTCGTGCATGTCGGCGACGACGGCGCGCAGCGTCGTCAGGTCGGAGAGCAGCAGCGCCTGCGAGACCTGCTCGACGAGACGGGAATCGATTGCGCCGTCCTCGTCGCGGATCGGGCGCTCGGGCGATTCGACGGCAGCGTTCTCGGTGTCCGTCATGGGGCGCTCCGTGCTGCGGGAAACAGGTTCGGCCCAACCGGACTCGGCGCGGCGCCTGCCGCCCTTGTGTCAGCGGCCCGTCGTCGTTGCAATGCAACAGGGCGCGATTTGGGCAAAAAGGGCGAGCGAGACCCGAAACGCGAACGGCGACCCTCGCGGATCGCCGTTCGCCGGGCCTGGGCCCCAATCTGGTGCGGTCAAGAGGACTCGAACCTCCACGGGTCTCCCCGCTACCACCTCAAGGTAGTGCGTCTACCAATTCCGCCATGACCGCGGCGTCGAAGCGTCCCGCCGTGGCGGTGAACTCCGGAGCGGCGCGGGTCTAGCAAATCGAATCCGTCGCCACAAGGGCCAAGCGCAGGAAAAGGCGATCAGGCCGCCGCCACGGTCTGAAGCGTGTAGACCGTCGGGCGTTTCAGCATCTGGGTGATCTCGACGGAGATCTTCTGGCCACTGACCACGACGATGCCCTTGGCGAAGGGGTGGTTGTTGGCGAGGATCTGGACCTCGTCGGTCTCGCTGGCGTTGAGCTCGATGATGGCGCCGCGGCCCATGCGCAGCAGCTTGTAGATCGGCATGCGCGCGGAACCCAGCACGACCGTCAATTCGACGGGGACGAGATCGAGATCGGCCTTCAAGTCGTGCCTCCGGAACCCTACTTCAGAATACGAACAACCAAACTTGCCTGTTGCCCCAGCAGGGAGCATGAGGCTCGCCGCCGCTTCGTTCCGAAGTTGGTCGCAACAGGGTTAATGCGCAGTGAAGACGCGCGAGGCGCTCTCCGAAATGTTCTGGCCCGCCGCCGGCTCGGCCCCGGTCGAATGGGTCGTGGCGGAAGGCCTCCTCGGCTATGACGAGGCCGTGGCCGAGATGGAGCGCCGCGCCGGGTTGATCGCCGACGGGCTCGCGCCCGAGCGCGTCTGGCTCGTGGAGCACCCGCCGCTCTACACAGCCGGCACCTCGGCCAAGGACGAGGATCTGATCGCGCCGGAGCGATTCCCGGTCCATCGCAGCGGCCGCGGCGGCCAGTATACCTATCACGGCCCCGGCCAGCGCGTGGCCTATGTCATGCTCGACCTGAAGCGGCGCGAGCCGGATCTCCGGCGCTTCGTCGCGGCGCTCGAGGCCTGGCTGATCGACACGCTCGACGCCTTCAATGTGCGCGGCGAGCGGCGCGAGGACCGGGTCGGCGTCTGGGTGAGGCGGCCCGAGAAGGCGCCCGACGCCGAGGACAAGATCGCCGCCATCGGCATCCGCGTGCGGCGCTGGGTGAGCTTTCACGGCATCAGCCTCAACGTAGAACCGGATCTTGCGCATTTCTCCGGCATCGTCCCCTGCGG
>NZ_JAUXYO010000339.1 GCF_030694325.1 Allobosea sp.
GCATCGACGCCGACAAGATCTTGCTGACGATCCCGCAGGCGTGCGCTCGCGCGATCATGTATGTCCGGCGCCTGCATGCGAGCGAAGCGGTCATGGTCTTGGATGCAGCGGGCCGCACCTTGGCCGAACCCATCGTGGCCAGGCTCGCTATGCCACCCTTCACCCAATCGGCCATGGATGGATACGCGCTTAATGCCGGCGATGGGATACCGCCCGGCTCGCGGTTGGACGTCGTCGACCGGATCGCGGCGGGCTCGGTCGGAAGGAAGTTGGGTCAGGGCGAGACGTCACGTCTCTTCACGGGCGCACCACTCCCTGACGGCGCCGATGCCGTCATCATGCAAGAGCACGTCGAGCGCGAGGGAAGCGCGATCATCTTGCGCCGGCCCATCCGGGCTGGAGACAATATCCGGCACCGCGGCGAGGACATCGAGCCGCTGGAGCCGCTGTTGGAGGTCGGGGATCGGCTCGACGCGCGCCACATCGCTCTGCTCGCCGCCCAAGGCGTCGAGCGCGTCGACGTCCGCATCCGCCCCCGCGTTGCGGTGATCTCCACGGGGGACGAACTCCGGCAGCCGGGCTTGGGTCTTGAGGCGGCCGCGATCTATGATTCCAACAGGCCGATGCTGCTCGCGCTCATCGCGCAAGCGGGATTGGTGGCGATCGACGGAGGCTGGGTCCCCGACGACGCCGGGCTTCTAGCGGCCCGGATGAAGCATCTCGCTGCTGACGCCCACCTTGTGATCACAAGTGGTGGTGCCTCCGTCGGCGAAGAGGACCACGCCCTGGCCGCGCTTCGACAAGCGGGAGGCCAGGGAGAGACGCTGAAGATCGCGCTGAAGCCTGGGAAGCCGGCTGTCGTTGGCTCGATCGGCGCAGCTGCATATCTCGGCCTTCCCGGAAACCCGGTCTCGAGCCTCGTCTCTTGGCTGATTCTCGGCCACGCCATGGTGAGCGCTCTCGAGGGGCGGCACTCAAGACAGCGGTTGGGTTGCCCCATGACGAGCCGGTCGCATTTCGATCGGCGGCCCGGGCGAGCCGAATTCGTCCCGGCGCGGCTGGTGGACGATGGCGGCGTCGAGATTCTCGGACGGGGCGGTTCAGCCCGACTGAGGCCACTCGTGCAGGCAGACGGGCTGGCCGAGATCATGGCGGAGAACGCCGGCGTCCAACCAGGCGACACGGTTCTCTTCCATCCCTTCCGTGACGGCTTCGTCGTCTGATCCCCCTCCATCAGGAGCACCGAGCAACATGAGAAATGTCTGGCCTACGCTTGCCTTCCTTGCCTTGTCTTCTACAGGCACCATCGCGCAGGACATCTCGGCCGGAGAGCGATCCTGGAACAAGTGCCGCGCTTGCCACCAAGTCGGGGAGACCGCCAAGAACGGCGTCGGCCCGCAGCTCAACGGCTTGTTCGGGCGCCACTCCGGTGCGGTCGACGGTTACAGCTACTCGGCCGCTAACAAGAACTCCGGCATCACCTGGGACGAGGCCGTCTTCGCTGATTACATCAAGGATCCCAGGGCCAAAATCCCGGGCACGAAAATGGTCTTCGCCGGCATCAAGAACGAGAAGGAGATCGCCGATCTGACGGTCTTCCTCAAGCAGTACGGCAAGGACGGAAAAAAGGGGTCTTGACCCCCTCGACCGTCGAGGGAGAGCAATGATCAGGCCCTGTTCGCGCTCCGCATGGGTCAAGTCTCTTTTGCCCTGAAGCATCGATCACAGCCATTGGACGGCGCGAGGCGCTGATCGGCAAACCGCCGTAGATTCTTTATGGCGACGACGGACCGGGTTCCCGGTAAGCCAGAAGGCGCAGAGCATTCGCCACGACAAGGAGCGTCGAGCCCTCGTGAAAGACGACGGCGGCGCCGAGTTGCAGGCCGAACAGCGTCGCCGGGACCAGAACGGCGACCATTCCGAGGCTGATCCACAGATTCTGCTTGATCGTCCGGCTCGCTTGCCGGCTGAGCCCGATGACGAAGGGCAAGCGGCTGAGTTCATCGCCCATCAGCGCGACGTCGGCCGTCTCCAGCGCGACGTCGGAGCCGGCCGCGCCCATGGCGATGCCGACCGAGGCATGGGCCATGGCTGGCGCGTCGTTGACGCCGTCGCCCACCATCGCGACGTCCTGCTGTGAGCGAAGCTGCTTGATCAGCTCCACCTTGCCGTCCGGCATGAGGTCGCCCCGGGCCTCGTCGAGACCGACCTGCCTGGCGACCGCATCGGCGACCTGCTTGTTGTCCCCGGAGAGCATGATCATCCGCGAGATGCCGAGCGTCCGCAGCCGCGTGATCACCTCTGCCGCATTCGCGCGCGGCGTATCCATCAGCCCGAGCACGCCGAGGTAGCGGTCCGCCCGCCGCACCACCATGGTGGTACGGCCCTGTTGTTCGAGCGCTGTGATCTGGGCCTGGAGATCCGGCGGCAGCCGGGGGCCGTCGATCTCGTTAAACAGGGCAGCCTTGCCGACGAAAACGGGATCGCCTTCAAGTTGGGCCGCCAGGCCGCGCCCGGTGATGCTGCGCATACCTTTGGCCTTCGCGGTAAGCACCTCGGTCGCCAGGCGTAGGCGCCCATCTCTGACCACCGCTGCAGCCAGGGGATGATCGCTCAGATCCTCGACCGCAATAGCCACGGTCAGCAGTTCGACCTCGCCCCCCTCCGCTATGGGGATCACATCGGTCAGTCGGGGTTTGCCCTCGGTGAGAGTACCGGTCTTGTCGAAGGCGATCGCGGAAAGTCTGCCGAGGCTCTCCAAGGGCCCGCCGCCCTTCACCAGGACGCCGCCGCGCGCCGCTCTGGCTATCCCAGAGAGAACCGCGCTCGGTGTCGAGATCGCGAGCGCACAGGGGCTTGCCGCCACCAACACCGCCATGGCGCGATAGAAGCTAGCGGCAAAGGGCTCATCGATCACCAGCCAGGCCAAGAGAAGCAAGCCCACGCCGAGCAGGACGACCGGAACGAAGATCCGCTCGAACCTGTCGGTAAACCGCTGCGTCGGGGATTTCTGGGTCTCGGCTTCAGCGACCATGCGGACGAGGCGGGCCAGAGTGCTGTCGGCAGCCAGCCGCGTGACCTTAACATCCAGCGCGCCATAGCCGTTGATCGTGCCGGCGAAGACGATGCCGTCGGACCGGATCGCTTGCGGGTTGAGGCTCGCCCGCGCGATATCGTCTACCGGTTGCTTGTCGACCGGGACGCTCTCTCCGGTGACTGCGGACTGGTCGACGCTGCTGGCCCCCCAGGTCACGAAACCGTCCGCGGGAATGCGCGTGTTGGGCCGGATGATGATGGTCTCGCCCACCACGAGATCGGAGACCGGGACTTCGCGCACGGTCCCGTCGCGGCGAACCTCGGCCGTGGGCGGGGCGAGGTCCGCCAGGGCTGAGATGGCCCGCCGTGCCCGCCCCATCGCATAATGTTCGAGCGCATGGCCGATGCTGAACAGGAACAGCAGCAGCGCGCCTTCCGCCCATTGATCGAGCGCGGCGGCGCCAGCCGCCGCAACCAGCATCAGGATGTCAATTTCGAAGCGCCCGGCGCGCAGAGTTTCTATCGCCTCCCGAAGCGGAAAATAGCCGCCTGTCGCATAGGCGAAGACATAGAAGGCAAGCGGCAGCCAGGCGGGCAGACCGGACAGGAAAGAGAGGGTGAAGCCAGCCGCTAGCAGCACGCCGCAGGCGATGGCGAAGATCAGCTCGCTGTTCTCGCCGAAGGGCCCGCCATGATCGTGGTCGTGGTCATTTTCGTGGCCATGCCCATGGTCATCGCCAGAGACCGGCTTCGCGTCGGGTGACGAAGGCTCAGCAACCACGAGGCCCTGGTCCGCCAAGGACTGGCGGATAACGATCTCGGTGGTCAGTTCACGGTCGAACTCGACGCGGACTGGCCCTCCGACCGTGGCGACAGCCTCGATGACACCGGGCAGTCGCTGCAGATGCATCGAAACGGTGCGGGCCCGTGTCGCATAACGCACCCCGTCGGTCTGCAGGAGCAGATGACCAAAGCGCTTCGTCAAGCGCGCGCCAGCCGCCTCAGCGATCTCCCGGATGCGGCTGACGCTCAAGGCGTCGGGATCATAATGGAGACAGAGCTTGGCCGGATCGTCGCCGGACATCGGGATGACATGGACGTCGAACACGCCCTGCCGGCCTGCCAGTTCCTCGATGAGGCGGCCGACGCAGGCATCCTTCTCGTCGGGCAGTTCGGGAAGAAGGACCGGCAGTTCCAGTCGAAGCCGTTCGAAAATGGATGGGGTCAAATCGTTGGTATCTTTCCCGGCTTGGGACGAAGGCGCCAGCATGCCCGGTCCAGACAGCCTGGGCCGTCCGGAACCGGGCTTGGGACGAAGGCGCCAGCATGCCCGGTCCAGACAGCCTGGGCCGTCCGGAACCCTTCTTCAGTCAGCTACGTCGTCGATCTGCGGATCAGACCCTGCAGCCGCACGACTTCCGCGACCGTATTGGAGATCGTCCCGTATTTGCGGATGTTCTTGTGCAGCAGCTCGAGGCGCTGGTCGCTTTCGTCGGTATCGACGATGAGCTCGTAATCGATGCTGACCATCTTCGGCGGGCTATCCTGGCGGACGCCGCGCAGCTTCACCTCGACGCCGCGCAGCTCGAACTGGATCATCGGCGTCACCCTCTCGATGCCCTTGAGCATGCACGCCGCGACAGAAGCCAGCAACAGTTCCGCCGGGTTGAACGCGTCCGGTCGTCCGGCCAGATCGGTGTCGAGCACGATCTCGGCCTGCTTCGTCGTCGCCACGCCGCCATGCGCATCCACGCGTCGCGCCTCGACTCGGTAGTCCAGCATCATGCCGCCAGCCATTTGGCGACATCCTCGGTCTTCGGCAGACCGCCGGCATGGACGACCTTGCCGTCGATCACGATGCCCGGCGTCGACATGATGCCGTAGCCGGCGATCGCGGCGTAGTCGGTAACCTTCTCGACGGAGACGGCCACACCGAGGCGGGCGGCCTCGGCCGTCACCATCTCTTCGGTCGCCTGGCAGCGCTTGCAGCCTGGGCCGAGCACTTTGACTTGCTTCATGGTGTTGAGCCTTCGGTCAGGTGAAGAGGAGGTTGAAAAGAAAACCCACAGCGAGGATGCCGGTGGCGACGACGGCGACGAAGACGGCGATCAGCTTCAGGCTGAGCACCTTCCGCAGAATGATCATTTCGGGCAGCGAGAGCGCGATCACGCTCATCATGAAGGCCAGCACCGTCCCAAGCGCCGCGCCCTTGCCGAGCAGCGCCTCAACGACGGGGATGATGCCAGCGGCGTTGGAATACATCGGCACGCCGAGCAGGACGGCTGCGGGTACCGACCACCAGGCATCCCTGCCCATAATGGTCGCGAGAAGCTCGGCCGGCACGTAGCCGTGGATGAAGGCGCCGGCCGCGATGCCGGCGATGATCCAGAGCCAGACCTTGCCGACGATCTCGCGGACGGCCTCTGTTCCGGCCTTAATCCTGTCGACTATCGTCTGCCGGTCGAGCGGCAGATCGACCTCGCCCAAGCGCACGTCCCGCACCCATTCTTCCAGCCAGCCCTCGAGACGCAACCGACCGATGACCCAGCCTGACAGGATGGCGATGCAGAGCCCGAAGGCGAGATAGGTGAGCGCCACCTTCCATCCCAGCAGCGCAAAGAGCAGGCCCAGCGCGACTTCGTTGATCATCGGCGCGGCGATCAGGAAGGAGAAGGTGATCCCGAGCGGGACCCCCGCCGAGACGAAGCCGACAAACAGTGGTACGGCCGAGCACGAGCAGAATGGGGTGAAGATCCCGAGCGTGGCGGCGGCGACGTTGCCAACGCCCTCGCGACGCCCCGCCAGCAGCGCTCGCGTTCGTTCGGGCGAGAAGAAGCTGCGCACCATTCCCATGCCGAACACGACCAAGGTCAGCAGCATCAGCACCTTGGGCGTGTCGTAGAGAAAGAACTTCACGGCCTCGAAGGCCTGGGTTCCCGGCGTCAGCCCGGACCGCGCCACGGCCCATTCCGAGAATGGGAGGAGTTGCCCATAGACCAGGAACCAGATGGCGACGAAGGCCAGGACACCGCCGATCCAAGCTAGCGCACTAGGTTCCGGAAGCTTGTCCCGGCGCATCACGGCGACATTGGTGGTCATGCTGCGTTCTTTCGTTTTGCATCTGATGCACCCGCCAGGGCCTCTCGCGCCTTGATCGCCGTCAAAACGGCGTCGAGGATCGCGTCGAGCTCTGGCTCTAGGTCGGGATGGCGCCGGTAGCGCACCCACTGCGCGTCGCGCCTGTCGGTCACGATCCCCGCCGCTTTGAGTACCCCCATATGCCGCGACATGCGGGACTGCGTGGCGCTCAGGAGCTCCATCAGCTCGCAGACGCAGTGCTCGCGGCCATCGGCCAGCAGGCGCATCGCCCCCAGGCGCGTAGGTTCCGACAAGGCAGACATGAAGGTCGAGAGGTCGATCATAGAAACATCCGTTTATGCGCTTAGGCGCATTTGATAGAGCAGCCGATTGTTTACAAGGGCGTCCAGATCACCTCCCTATGCGCAACGAGCCACCGTGCGCCAGATCAGGAGTACGGCGGCGCTCAATGGTGGGGACGGGCGCCGCGGGCGATCATCAGGTGGTGGTCCTGGTGGTGCATGCCGCGTGTCATGACCCCGATGAAGCCCAGACCCTTCAGCTTGGCGAGGTCCGCAGCTGGAACCTTCACTGCCATAGTCGCCCCACCTTCGATCTCTGCCGCCGCGAACTGCCAGCCAGCGGCGTTGTTCATCGTGCCGGCGTGAGCGAGCGCCATGCGGCGAATGGCGTCCCGAACTGGTGGCGTGCCGGTCACTGTGAACATCACCCCGCCGTCAATGGGCTCGGCCTTGACCATGGAATGAAGCGTGACGGCGCTCATATCCGCCAGATGCTGCCGGAGCGCCTCGATGTTGACCGTCGACCAATCCGTCTTCGGATCGCCTTCCAGGATTTCGACGATCTCCTGAATGGCCGCGAATGCACCCTGTCCCGGCTGAACCGGCGCAGCGGTTGAGGCACCATGCTGGTGACCCATCTGCTGGGCCGGGGCCGAAGCATGGCCGGCGTGGGAATGACCGGGATGAGACTGAGCCAACGCAGCGGCTGGAACGAGCGAGGCGATGAGAGCAAGTGCGCGGATCATGACGGTCTTTCCTGTGTGAGAGACACTTTGCATGCCGCAGCGTCCTCGAACATGATCGTGATCATGTCCGCCACGCCCGCTCCTGTCCTTGCCGCGATCCTTGCCCGGCTGCCGCTGCATGACTGCGAGTTTTCGCCAGGGGCGGCCCTGTTCCACCGGGGCGACGGCGTGGTTGGCCTACACATCATGCCCGAAGGCACGGCGCACCTTATCCGCCATCAGGACGACGGCGCTGCCTTGATCCTGCAGCGCGCGCGGCCCGGTGCGGTCCTCGCCGAGGCGTCGCTGTATTCGGCCCGATACCATTGCGATGCCCGTGCCGAGACATGCGTCAGAACGGGGATGGGACTCAAGCCGGACCTGTTGCGGGCGCTGGAGACCGATGTCGCGGTCGCCTCCGCCTGGGCGAGCTATCTGGCGCATGAAGTTCAGCGCGCGCGGCTTCTATCAGAAATACTCTCGCTGAAGACGGTGAAGGCGCGGCTGAAGGCCTGGATCGCCTGGAACGGCGCCCTGCCGCCCAGGGGGCAAGGGCACATGATCGGGACCGAAATCGGTGTGACTGTGGAGGCGTTCTACCGCGAGATCGCCAGGGAACGACGGGCCGCCGACCCCGCCGGCGACAGCTAGGGCTTCGCGCCCTCTGTCGGCCGGTTCTCCTCCTGCACGGCGAAGACGTCATGCGCGTAGGCATCGAGGATAAACCCTGACTGCGTCGTGCACTCTGGGGCCTGGCGCGCTCGGCCGTATGCGATGTGCCTCCTTTGAGAAGCCGCGCTCGCCATGCGCTCCGACGAGGGATTAGCACGCACCCTCGCCTAACTGGGCTGCTTCAGCGTTGGCAGCGCCAGCGTCGCGATGAAACAGGCCACCAGCATCAGGCCAGATCCAAGCAGACACGCATAGAGCCCGCCAGCCTGGTAGAGTAGGCCCGACAGGAGAGTGCCGCTGAAGCGGCCGAGCGCGTTGGCGGCGTAGTAGAAGCCGACATCTTCGGCCGACTTCTCCGAGCCGGCATAGGCCAGGATGAGATAGGAGTGGACCGAAGAGTTCACCGCGAAGGCGAAGCCGAACAGGCTCAAGCCCGCGACGAGGATCAGGTCCGGCCGCAGCCCGGCACCGTTGGCGAGAAGACCCGCGATGGCGAAGGGGATGACGGCGAGCGCCAGCGACCAGAGCCGCGCGGCCGGAACCTCCGATGACAGCCCGTCGGTGCTGCGCCGGATGAAGGCGGGCGCCGCAGCCTGGACCAGCCCGTAGCCGATCGTCCAGACCGCCAGAAAGGTGCCGACCATCGTGAAGGTCCAGCCCGAGGCGTAGAGGAACACCGGAACACCCACGACGAACCAGACGTCCCGCGCGCCAAACAGCGCGACGCGAGCCAGCGCCAACAGGTTGACGCTTCGGTTCTTGGCGAACAGCTCGCGCGCGCTCTTGCTGGCCTTGGCCTTGCCCATCATCGCAGGCAACGCGGTCAGCACGCCCACCAGAATGAGCGCCAGCATGGCGGCCATCGCCCAGAGCGCGCCCTTGAAGCCGAGCGCCTCGAGCAGCAGCCCGCCGAGGAAGAAGCCGACGCCTTTCATCGCATTCTTCGAGCCTGTGAACCAGGCGACCCACCGGAACAGCCGGCCTTTGGAATCTTCTGCCTTCGCCGCCGCCTCGGCGACCTTGATCGCCGATTTCGAGGCCGTCTTCGTCAGGTCTTTGGCGACGCCGCAGACGCCCTGCGCCATCACCACCCAGGCGACGGAGGCCGTGGCCGTCCAGTCCGGCGACAGGCCCGACAGCAGCAGGAAGCCGAGGATCTGGGTCGTGAGCCCCACGGCGAGCATCCGCGTGATGCCGTAGCGGGCCGCCAGCCAGCCGCCGATCAGGTTGGCGGCGATGCCGGCCGCCTCGTAGAGCAGGAACAGGAAGGCAAGCGTGAAGGGCGAATAGCCGAGCCGGAAGAAATGCAGCAGCACGAGCATGCGCAGCGCGCCGTCGGTCAGGGTGAATCCCCAATAGGCGGCGGTGACGATGGCGTAGTTGCGCGCTCCTTGCGTCACGAGATCAGATCCCGACCTGTTCGAGATGGCAGGCGAGATCGACCATGCGGCAGGCATAGCCCATCTCGTTGTCGTACCAGGCATAGACCTTCAGCATCGTGCCGTCGGTGACCAGCGTCGAGAGCCCGTCGACGATGGCCGAGCGCGTGTCGCGCTGATAGTCGATCGAGACCAGCGGGCGCGGCTCGAAGCCGAGGATTCCAGCGAGCGGCCCTCTGGCGGCCGCCTCGAACAGGGCGTTGACCTCGACGGCGGTCGTTGGCCGCTCGAGTTCGAAGACGCAGTCCGTCAGCGACGCGTTGAGCACCGGCGCGCGCACGGCATGGCCGTCGAGCTTGCCCTTGAGCTCCGGGTAGATCAGCGCGATCGCGGTGGCGCTGCCGGTTGTCGTCGGCTGCAAGGAGAGCATCGCCGAGCGGGCGCGGCGCAAATCCTTGTGCGGAGCATCGACCACGACGTTGGTATTGGTCGGATCGTGGATCGTGGTGATCTGGCCGTGCCGGATGCGCAGGTTCTCGTGCACCACCTTCACCACGGGTGCGAGGCAGTTGGTGGTGCATGAGGCGGCGGTGACGATCGGATGGCTGGACGGCTCGTAGAGATGCTCGTTGATGCCGACGACAACGTTGAGGACGGACGCATCCTTCACCGGCGCGGCCACGATGACGCGCTTGGCGCCGCGCTTCAGATGGCCCTCGATCGCTGCCGGCGTCAGGAACTTGCCGGTGCATTCGAGCACGACATCGACGCCAAGATCGCCCCACGGAATATCGCCCGGTGCAGCCTCCGCGGAGAAGCCCATCCGTCGATCAGCGATCCGGATCGCGTTTTCACCGACATGGCCGATGTCGGCGCGCCAACGGCCCTGCATGCTGTCGAATTCGAGCAGATGGGCCGTCGCCATCGCGCCGCCCTTGATCTCGTTGAGGTGGACGACGTCGAGGCGGTTGCCGGCGCGCGGATCATCACCCTGCCGCTCCGCCGCGCCGAGCGCCGCCCTCAGGGCCAGGCGCCCGATGCGCCCCATGCCGTTGATGCCGACCCGCATGATCCCCGCTCCATCCGATGATGCCGAACCGTCCATCACCGAATGCAGACAACATGTCAATATGTCGGTTGACTCCGACATTTATCTCGTCCAGCATTTATGTCGACATCAACCGACATAACGAGATAGAATCATGGAAACGGCTCCCCTCAAGGTCCTCTTCGTCTGCAAGGGCAACCACGCTCGCTCGATCATGGCGGAATCCATCATGCGGCGGCTCGCCGGCGACAAGTTCACCGTCTTCAGTGCCGGCTCGCAGCCCAGGCCCGAAATCAGCCCCTTCGCGGTGCGGCTTCTCCAGTCACTGAACCACGATATAACCGCCCTGCATCCCAAGAGCTGGAACGAATTCGCCGGGCCGGATTCTCCAGAATTGGACTTCGTGTTCACTCTGTCGGAGACGGCCGCCAACGCCGTCCCTCCCGCCTGGCCCGGAAACCCAATGACCGCACTCTGGACGTTGCCCGATCCCGCCGCCTTCGAGGGCGAGGACGTCCAGAAGGCGCTTGCCTTCGCGGACGCCTATCGCATGCTCAACAACCGTATCTCGATCTTCTCGAGCTTACCGCTGGCTACGCTACAGGGCATGGCCCTCCAGCACCGGCTCGACGCCATCGGGAAGGACATGGGTCGAAGTGACCTGGGAAAAAGGGAAGACGCGGCGTGACGCAACGGCCAGATGCCCTGAGGCTCGATTCCTCCGACGCGGTCGGGTTGCTAGGTGCGTTGGCGCAGCCCACGCGGCTCGAAATCTTTCGGCTACTGATGCGGTACCGGCCTCATGGCCTTGCGGCCGGCGATATCGGCCGGCTTCTAGCGGTGGCACACAATACGCTATCGTCTCATCTCGCCGCGCTGGAGCAGGCCGGTCTGCTGGCGTCGCGGCGCGAAGGCCGCCACATCATCTTCGCAGCCCAGGCTCCTCGCGCCGATGCGCTCCTGGCGTTCCTGTCGGATGCCTGTTGCACGGAGGGACCGGCAGCATGTTCGCGCGATACTCTGGCCATCCCAGCCCGTCGCGATCACGTCGTCAGCGAGCATCCCTTGAGAGTGCTCGTCGTCTGCACCGGCAACTCGGCGCGTTCGATAATGGCCGAGGCCGTCCTCAACAGAGAAGGCCTCGGCCGGATCAAGGCTTTTTCTGCGGGAAGTCGCCCTCAGGAAGCGCCGCATCCGCTCGCGCTCAGCCTCATGGAGGACCTCGGCTACGACATCTCGGCGATGCGCTCGAAGTCGTGGGACGAATTCCTGGGCGCGGCGGCTGCCGAACTCGATCTCGTGATCACGGTCTGCGACGACGCGGCCGATGCGGCATGTCCAACCTTTCCAGGCGTTCCCATGCGCGTGCACTGGGGGCTGGACGATCCGGCTGAGGCAACCGGACCGTTAGCGGCCAAGCGCGCCGCCTTCCTGCAAAGCTATCGCGAGCTGACGGCGCGCGTCACCGCCTTCGTGAATCTCCCCTTCGAGCAGATGTCCCTGAGCGAACTCCAGCCTATGCTGACGGCAATCGGTCGGATGGACGGAGCGACGGAAAAGTCGCTCGATCAGGCGGCCTGAGCCGTCCAAGTGGAAGCAGCTCGGATCGCTCTGAGAAAATGCTTGTATCCTACAAGGATATTTGCAATATCGATTGCATGAACGATGATCAGGCTGTGGCCTCTCTCTCTGCATTAGCCCATGTCGATCGCCTGGCCGCTTTTCGCCTGATGGTGAAGGCTGGTCCAGCGGGGTTGCCGTCCGGCGAGATCGCAGAGCGTCTCGCCATTCCGCCCACCCGTATGAGCTTCCATCTTGCGACGCTGGAGCGATCGGGGCTTGTGGCGTCACGCCGCGACGGCCGCAGGATTCTCTACGCCGCAAGCTTCGATGACATGCGGCAGCTCCTCGGCTTCATCACCGAGGACTGCTGCGGCGGTGACGCGGCCATCTGCGAGGGTCTTGTGTCTCTTGCCAGCCCGTCATGCAGTCCGGCGAGCAACTGACTGGCCCTGGGATCTGCCCCGACTTGGAGCAACCCGTTTTGGCCCTCCAACCCGATGGCGACCGCCTCCGCCCGAGTGCCCGCCAACGTGACTTCAAAGGCTCGCCATGACGATCACCGTCTACCACAACCCAGCCTGCGGAACCTCGCGCAACACGCTGGCGATGATCCGGAGCTCCGGTGAGGAGCCGGAGGTGATCGAGTATCTGAAGACGCCGCCGACCCGAGAGACTTTGGTCGCGCTGCTCGCCGCGATGAAGCTCGCGCCCCGCGACATTCTTCGTGAGAAGGGCACGCCCTATGCTGAACTGCGCCTCGACGACCCCAGCCTTTCCGACGACTCCATTCTCGATGCGATGATGGCACATCCCATCCTGATCAACCGCCCGATCGTCGTCACGGACAAGGGCGTCAGGCTCTGCCGGCCGTCGGAGCGGGTTCTCGACCTGCTGGAGCATCCCGTCGCGCGCTTCACCAAGGAGGATGGAGAGGTCGTCGGCGTCGCGGGAGGCAAGGCATGAGCGTCGCTCCGATCGGCCTGCCAAACGTCACAACCGACCAGCTGAGGCCCATCGATGCGGAGGCTCTGGCGGGCAGCGCTCGCCCCGATCACCCACCCCGCATCCTCGTGCTTTACGGCTCGATCCGCGAGCGTTCCTATTCCCGTCTCGCGGCTGAAGAGGCCGGCCGGCTGCTGCGCTGGTTCGGCTGCGAGGTCAGGACCTTCGACCCTCGCGACCTGCCCCTTCCCGACGGCGCCGAGCCCGATCATCCCAAGGTGAAGGAGCTGCGCGATCTCGCCGACTGGGCCGAGGGCATGGTCTGGGTCAGCCCCGAACGCCACGGCG
The DNA here is from genome assembly GCF_030694325.1 of Allobosea sp. Lineage (GTDB taxonomy): Bacteria > Pseudomonadota > Alphaproteobacteria > Rhizobiales > Beijerinckiaceae > Allobosea. The sequence continues at coordinate 13,094 of NZ_JAUXYO010000339.1, forward strand.
CCATGACCGCGATCATGAAGGCGCAGATCGATTGGATTCCTCTGAGTCTCGGCGCCAAACGCCCGACCCAAGGCAAGACGCTGGCGCTGATCCAAGTCAGCGGCGGGTCGCAGAGCTTCAACGCCGTCAACCAGATGCGCATCCTCGGCCGCTGGATGCGGATGATCACCATCCCTAACCAGTCCTCGGTCCCCAAGGCCTTCCTCGAATTCGACGAGGCCGGCCGCATGAAGCCGTCTCCGCTTTACGACCGCATCGTCGATGTCTGTGAGGAGCTGGTGAAGTTCACGCATCTCACGCGCGGACGCTCATCCTATCTGACCGACCGCTACTCCGAGCGAATCGAAAGCGCCGAGGCGCTGATGAAGCGCGTCAACCAAAGCGCGATCTAACGCAAACCGCACCTGCCCTGTAGACTTTCACAAGGCGTCGGCCTCGCCGCGCAGTTCCACTCGGAAATCTTCATGCTCGCACTCGCCATCTTCGTGGCCACGCTCGTTCTCGTCATCTGGCAGCCGAAGGGCCTGGGCATCGGCTGGTCGGCGCTTGGCGGCGCCGCAGTCGCCATGCTCACCGGCATCGTCGGCTGGGCCGATCTCGGCACGGTCTGGCACATCGTCTGGGATGCGACCTTTACCTTCGTCGGGCTGATCGTGATCTCGCTGATCCTCGACGAGGCCGGCTTCTTCGCCTGGGCGGCACTCCATGTGGCACGCTGGGGCGGTGGCAACGGGCGCCGGCTCTTCCCGCTTGTCATCCTGCTCGGCGCCGTCATCGCCGCCTTTTTCGCCAATGACGGCGCAGCCCTCCTGCTCACCCCGATCGTGCTGGCGATCCTGCTGCGGCTCAACTTCCCACAGGCCGGCGCGATGGCCTTCATCGTCGCCTGCGGCTTCGTCGCGGACACGACCTCGCTGCCGCTGGTGATCTCCAACCTCGTCAACATCGTCACGGCCAACTACTTCCAGGTCTCCTTCGCCCGCTACGCGGCGGTGATGGTGCCGGTCGATCTGGTGTCGCTTGCGGCCACGCTCGTCGTGCTGTGGATCTATTATGGCCGAGACATCCCGGCCTCGTATGCGGTCGGCGACCTCGAAGAGCCTGGTGCCGCGATCAAGGACAAGGCCGTTTTCCGAGCGGCCTTCCCCCTGCTCGCCTTGCTGCTCGTGGCCTATTTCGTGACTGCGCCGCTCGGCATCCCGATCGCCTTCGTGACAGGCGCCGCCGCGCTCGTCCTCGTCGCCATCGCGGGGCGCTGGTTCAACGGGGGCGATGGCGCCATCGTCTCGGTGCCGAAGGTCCTGCGCGAGGCTCCATGGCAGATCGTCCTATTCTCGATCGGGATGTATCTCGTGGTCTATGGCCTCGGAAATGCCGGCCTGACCGACATCGCGGCGGGCGTTCTGGTCGGGCTCGCGGACAAGGGGAGTTTCGTTGCCACGGTCGGGACCGGATTCGTCGTCGCCGTGCTGGCCTCGGTGATGAATAACATGCCCGCAACGCTGGTCGGCGCGCTGGCGATCGACCGGGCCAATGTCGCGCCTCTGACCCGGGAACTGATGGTCTACGCCAACGTCATCGGCAACGACCTCGGGCCGAAGTTCACGCCCATCGGCTCGCTCGCCACGCTGCTCTGGCTCCACGTCCTTGCGGGTAAGGGCCAGACGATAACCTGGGGACAGTACATGAAGGTCGGCCTCGTCATCACGCCGCCCGTCCTGCTGGTCACGCTGGTGGCGCTCTGGCTCTGGCTGCCGGTCATCTCGTGATAGCGGCGAGAGCGCGAGGCAACGAAGTCCGCGCCCATACGGGTAAGGACCACCCATGAGCGACGTGCTTGACGTTGCCGTCATCGGGGGCGGACAGGCTGGGCTCGCCTGTGCCTATTTCCTGCGGAGGTCCGGTCTCCGCTTCGCCATCCTGGACGGCGAGCCCAGAGCGGGCGGTGCCTGGCTTCATGCCTGGGATTCGCTGCGGCTCTTCTCACCGGCCCAATGGAGCTCTCTGCCCGGCTGGCCGATGCAGGCGACCGAGGACGGCTATCCCACACGCGATGCGGTCATCGATTATCTCAGCCGATATGAGGAGCGCTATGGCCTGACCGTGGAACGCCCGGTCGAAGTGGAAGGCGTCGCGCGAGATGACGGCCGGTTCACGCTTGCGACCAACAGGGGGCTGCGGCAGGCGCGCGCCGTGATCAGCGCCACCGGCACATGGAGACATCCGTTCCGGCCGGCCTACCCGGACCAACATCTCTTCCAGGGGCGTCAGATTCATTCGGCGCAGTACCGGACCCCGGCCGATTTCGCAGGCCAGCGCATTCTGGTCGTGGGCGGGGGCAACTCCGGGGCCCAGATCCTGGCCGAGCTGTCACTGGTCGCGGACGTCACATGGGTGACGCCGACGCCGCCTTCCTTCCTGGCCGACGACGTCGACGGGCGCGTCCTGTTCGAACGCGCGACGGAGCGTTGGCGGGCCGCGCAGGAAGGCCGTTCGATCGATGTACCAACCGGCGGGTTCGGCGACATCGTGATGGTGCCACCCGTCAAGGAGGCTCGGGCAAGGGAGGTCCTTCACGCCGTCGCGCCCTTCGCTCGGTTCGTGGACGACGGCGTGGTCTGGCGCGATGGCAGCCGGTCCCATGTCGACGCCGTGATCTGGTGCACGGGATTTCGTCCTGCGCTTTCGCATTTGACCCCACTCAACATGGTTCAGGACGATGGCCGCGTCAGGACGAACGGCACACGATCGGTGGACGAGCCGATGCTCTGGCTCGTCGGCTATGGGGACTGGACCGGCTCGGCTTCCGCCACCCTGATCGGTGTCATGCGGACCGCCCGGACGACGGTTGTCGAGATCGCTGACGCCTTGGCCTAACGCGATTCCGCGCTCGCGGACCTTCGGCGGCACGCAAGCCCGCATCGGAGGTGCACAGTCTCGTCAGCGTACCTGCCGCGACGGGATAAGCGCGGCGATCGCTAGAGAAGCCTATGGCTGGGGCTCGCGCTCTCCGGCATGAACGCAGAGGAGCGCTAGCAGCGCGAGGATGCCAAGACCACTGGTCAGCCAGATCGCGTTGACGCCATAACGATCGAGGGCGTAGCCGAAGATCAGCGGAGCGGCCGCTTGGAGGGCGCGCCCAGGCCCTCCGATAAGCCCTTGCGTCAGTCCATAGCCAACGGGCCCGAACAGGGCGAGTGGAAGCGTACCCTTCGCGATCGTCAGCACGCCGTTTCCGGCCCCGTGCAGGAAGGCGAAAGCATAGGCGCCGGGCGCCCCCAGCCAGAATAGGACGGCTGCGCCGATCGGGTGCGTCAACGTCGCGAGCCGTGTCGAGACCAGCGGATGGAAACGGCGCAGCAGCGTGAATTCCAGAATGCGCGCGGCGACCTGAGCAGGCCCGATCAACGCGCCAGCGCCAACCGCGACCGCCGTCGTCGCTCCTGCCGCTTCGAGCAGCCTCGGAAGATGGGCCGCCATCGCAGTGCTGGTGAACCAGGTCACGGCGAAGACGAAGGCGAGCAGCACCATCGTCAGCCGCGCACGCGAGGGCACGTCTTCGCCTGCACCCGCCTTCGTTGCCGCGGCGGCCGGCACGGCCAGGTTGCCGGCCGGAAGCCAGGCGTTGAGCGGCAGGGCCAGGAACAGGTGAAGGCCTGCCCATCCGAAGCAGGCGACGCGCCAGCCGTAATGAGCTTCCATCAGCGCGGATAGCGGCCAGCCCACGGTACTGGCGAAGCCGGCGATCAGCGTGATCCCGGTGATCGGCGAGCGCGCCTCGCGCCCATATATGCAGGCCAACGTCGCGAAGGCGGCCTCGTACAGCCCGATGCCCATGCCGAGCCCGACGATGAGCCATCCGAGCCACATCAGGAGCGGTCCTTGCGCCAGGGCCATACAGGCCAAGCCGGTGGCGAAGATCAGGTTGGACGCGATCAGGATGCCTCGACCGCCATGGCGGTCGATCATCATGCCGGCCCAGGGACCGACGATGGCCGAGACGACCATCGCGGCGGAGAACGCGGCGAAGATCATGACCGGGCTGACGCCGAGATCGGCCGCCATCGGCGTCGCCAGCACGGCGGGAAGGTAATAGGTCGAAGCCCAGGACACGGTCTGCGCCGTGCCCAGGGCCATCACGATAGCGGTCGTCGGCCGGCCTGGTAAGCTCATGCGCAGCAGCGAGCCGATGCCGTTTCCAGCGTTTTGGCTTCGGTGTCGCAACCACAGCCTGCGTGCCCGGCGGCCTTGGCCTTGGCGTCGTCGCTGCAGCAAGCATCCGTCGCCACTGGGGCCGGGCCGCCGCAGCAGCTCGACGCCGCTGCTGTCGCACCGCCCGGCGTCGCGCTGCAGACGCCGGTTTCGGGCAGATTAAGCTCGACGCGGCGGGCGGCTTCATGATCCCCGGCGATCTCGGCAACGATGGAGCGAACCTGTTCGTGGCCGGTTGCGAGCAAGAAGGTCGGCGCTCGCCCATAAGACTTCATCCCGGCGATGTAGAAGCCGTGCTCCGGATGGGCGAGTTCGGCCGCACCGTGGGGGCGCACGGTCCCGCAGGAATGCTCGTTGGGGTCGATCAACGGGGCCAGCGCCGGTGTGCATTCGAGCGCGGGATCAAGCTGGACGCGCAGCTCCCGTAGGAAGCCGAGATCCGGTCGGAAGCCGGTGGCGACGACGAGTTCATTCACCGTGATGGAGCGGCCATCGTCCGCCATCAGACGGAGGCCGGCCTCACCCGTCTCGAGCCGATCAAGCCTGAACGTCGTCTCGACGGCGATGCGTCCACTCTCGACGAGACGCGCGATCCTCATACCCAGTTCGCCCCGTGCGGCTAGCTGGTCGGCAGCTCCCCCGCCAAAGGCCTTGGCGATATCCGGCCCACGGTAGAGCCAGGTGATCGTCGTGCCGGGTGCCTCGTCCTGCAGTTGCGTCAGGGCGGTCAGCGTGCCTATCGCCGAATGCCCACCACCCACGACGGCGATGCTGCGGCCGGTGTAGCGCGTGCGGTGATCACCGAGGATATCGGGCATGCCATAGCTTATGTGCCCCACCGCCTCCGGCTCGCCGACGGCAGGCAGCCCACCCGCACCGGCCGGGTTCGGCGAGAACCACGTCCCAGAGGTGTCGATAACTGCATCGGCGAGAACCGTCTTGTCGCCGGCACCGTTGCGATAGCGCACGGCAAACGGCGCACGGTCCCGGCCGGCCGACTTCACCTTGTCGAAACCCAGGCGCGAAACTGCGAGCACGCTGGCGTTCAGATGGATGGCCTCGCGCAAAGGCGTCCGTTCCGCCAACGGAATGAGATACTGATCCAGGAGGTCGCCGCCTGTCGGATATGTGTCCGGGGATGGGCGGTTCCACCCCGTGGCCATGAGCAGCCGTTCGGCTGCGGCATCGACGTCGTAGGCCCACGGCGAGAACATCGGCACATGGGACCACTGCTTCACCGCATGACCGACGGATGGGCCTTGCTCGAAAACGATCGGCGTCAGCCCACGCTCGACGGCATGAGCAGCCGCCGCCTGGCACCGCTCATCGACGCAACATTCGGCGACGAGGAAGCCGACAAGCGCGTTCATGACGTCGTAGTTGGCGCGGCAGATCAGCGTGCGGCTGTGCCGTTCCTGCGTAACCAGCCCTGCATGAATCAGCGTCTTGAGATGAAAGGAAAGCGTCGATCCAGCGATCTCGAGCCGTTGCTGACATTCTCCGACGGATAGGCCGCCATGCCCCGCCCTGACCAAAGTGCGATAGAGCAAAAGCCGGGTCGAATTACCCAACGCCTCGAGTTGTGAAGCTGCCTTGTTCGTGTCCATGAGGGCATGCTGGTCAAAGCTCGCAGGCTCGTCAAGCTATATTTCTGGTTTGATCGAAATTAGCTATTTCCTGCCGTTTGGCGTCGTCCGCCGAGATGCGCTTCGATGGTACGCGCCGGTACTAGAAAACGGTCAGCGGCGATGCCTATTTCGCGTCAAGCAAAAAATGCCAATGGCCGGCGCTACCCAACGATCCCAATGGCGAGGCACACCATCAGCTAGCTAAGACGTAGCGCCGCGGGACCGAATATGCTGATCCGCCGACCAAGGGCTGGTCACTCCCATGGCAGCCACCAGAGAAGCCGGAAGCGAAAAACAACGCGGCTCCAAGAAGGCTGACTTTGACGTCCGACGCACGACGTGCGCCAGGAGGTCGATTATGGAGAAGCTAGAATATCAGATCGCGGTCCCTGATGCGCGACAGGACATATTTGGCCGCAAACGCTGACGCGGCGGCGGCGAGCGGCGTCTCCGAATTAAACGTGGGGTCATAGACGCTGAAGAATTCCGACGACGTCCGATCCGCCAGAAATGCCCCAACGATCTCCTTGGGAAGCACAGGCAGTTTCACGAGATAGAGGGTCCGGAACTGACTGAAATAATCGATCGAGATTTCTCGCGGGTTCGCGAGGTGGCCACGGACGATGTCGGGGTCAGCAGAGGCTTCCAGCGCGATGGCGACCCTGTCTTCGTCAGTTTCCGCGGCCATCGCCCGGTCGATATAGCCGTGGATGGCGGGGCCGAAGGTCGCGCTTATGACCGCGTCCTCAGGGCGCTGCTGGATGAATCGAAGCAGAGGGACGAGCAGCGGTTCCGCCGCCACCCTGACGTCCTCCTCGGGGACATCAAATTCGATGATAAGCGGATGAATCGTAGAGTAGTCGCCGCGCATGAACGTCTGCTGCGATGCGCTGTAGCGGTCGCCGTGGGCTACCATGCCGAACGTGCTGGCCGCCTCCCGCGTTCGACCCGAGTGAACGTCGATGGGCTCTTCCTGATGCCATGGATAGTCGCGACCCATCGTCTCGACGTTGAAGCCTATCTCGCCGATTTCGCCCAAGAAGGACGTCATGCTCGGCCAGGGCATGATGAACGCTGCGAAAAGCTTCATGATGATCTCCGGTCATCGGTGGCTTCAGAGGAGGCGCGAATGCCCCGCTTGGCTTCGCGCGCACTCGGTATCGGCCGGTAGGTCCAGATGTCCTCCTCCCAGTCGCCGCGTTGGAACTCAACGATGCGGAACCTTCCAAGGCTCCACTCGGCGCGGAAGACCGTCCTAGCCTTGACGAGGACCAGGACCTCTCGCCTAATCTCACGCTTGACGGAATCGGGATCGCGGTCTTCCCGAATGATCCGGTCTAGATTCCCCACGTTCGTGTAGAAGGTCGCGGCGGTAACTCTGAGATCGCCGCGGACCGCCTGGGCGACGAAATCGCCGCCGATATACATGCGGTTGCCCAACAGGGTGGCAAAACATGTCGCCTGATCCGCATGGAGTTCGGCGATCTGGGCACGCGTCGGGTTGAAGCTCAGCATGGGCATGGTCACGCCTCCAGCCCAGCTATCCAGCGCATGAACGCGGGATCGCGGCCAAAAACGCGCCTCATCAATGCGAGAGACGCAGCGGCGGCGCGGGTCGGCGAGATGTTGCGGATAGTCATGAGTTGGCTCGCGTGGTTGAACCAGATTTCGTCGAAGTCGCGGCCGTGATCGTTGTCGAGGTCGAAGTCCATCGTTGTCTCCCTGGTTAAAGGCGGCCCTTGTTGGCGATGAAGAATTCCAGCGTCTTCGCCACGCCGGCTGGCGACATGGTGGTCAGCGCGTCGCAGGACCGCCTGATATTCGGGTCGGTCTGGCGCAGCAGGCGCGCCAGAAGCGAGATGTCGTCGCGTGTGGCCGTGGCCGACAGCTTGATCAGTCCGCGCAGGTTATCGTCGGGGTTGCGCACCATCCCGATCAGCTTCTCGCGGGCAACCTCCAGTTGGGCTTCGGCCGCGGCGGTGCGGGCATTTGCTTCCGTGACGACCGTGAACGCCACGTCCGAGGCCCGGCGCTCGACCCTTGCGTCGAAGCTGCGAGAACGCTCATCGTCGAGCACTTTGGTCTGCTCGGCGGAGCGACGCTCAAGATCCCTGACCAGAGCCGTCGCGGCGGCGAGTGCGATCGCGGTCGTCGCGACAGCGACGACAAGCCCGACCGCCGCAACCCCCTTCAGCGTTTCCCGCCGGATCTTCGCGTGAAGTTCTCTTGACGCTTGATAGTCCGTCTCGGCGATGACAACCCTTGCGTTCAGGTCATCGATCGCATCGAAGACGGGCGCGACGGGGTCACCGTCGCGCACGCCCGTGATCCGGCGAACCGTATCCGTGAAGCGGGCCATGGCGGCCTACCAGGGACGGAAGTCGGGGTGATCGAGGAAGACGTATTCGATCTTGCGCAGCAGGTTGATCCCACCCTGCCGCTCGAAGCGATGTTCGCTCTTGACCATGAGGTGCGGCGGCATGCTGGTGGCGTGCACCTTCTCCATGGTCGGCCCGAGATGGGGGAGGGACGCCGGCTGACCGACCTGGCTGATGAGATGCTTGAAGGCGGGGTCGGCCGCGGCGGCCTCCCAGTCCGGTCCGGCCTCGTTGATCACCAGCAGAACGGAAGCCTCTCCCCGGTTCAGCGCGATCCGACCCGCGGCCTTGATACCGTCGCGCTTGGAGACCGGCACGATGAAGCAGATCTCGGGGGCGACAACCGCACCGCGATCGCCCATCCAACGCAACACGGTGCCTTCCATGTTGGCGCCGAGATCCAGGATCGCGGCGTTGTCGGTGGCAAACACCTGGTCCTCCAGGAATCGGACGAGCGCCTCGGGACGGTCATCCTCCAGCAGGTTCTGGGGAGGGATCGACTTGTAGTAGCGCCGCGCAGTCGGATTGGCCGGATCGGCATCGAAGATGTCGATCTTCTTGCCGAGATTGAGGGCCGTGGACGCCATCAGCATCGCGAGCGTGCTCTTTCCGGCGCCGCCCGCGGCTGCGGTGATGAACTTCTTCCCGGGCTTGAGAGCATTCGTCTTGGTCATGGTCGGCTCCTTGATGGTGCGATGAAAGCGAGCGAGATCATCCCCGGTCGCCGAGGTTTCCCGTTGTCCGGGAGCTGGTGGCCTCTGCTGTGCCGAGGCAGTTCTCTGAAGATCGTCTGGTCGTGCGCTTGGAGCGCAGGCTCGTCGGGGCGAGACCGGCTAAGGGATGTCGGGCGCTTTGATCAGTCCGTCCCGACCGACCTCGCTGGACCCGTTTCGCGGGGCGATCGGCCCTGCCTTCGTCGCAGCGGAAGCGTCACCGGTCCCCAGCAGCTTTTCCGGCTCGGCGAGCTTGCGCTTGGCCTGCTTGCGCAACTCGCAAACGTAGTTGGCAAGCACGCCGGGATCGATGGAGATCCCAATCAGCTCGAGCGTACGGTGGATTTGACGCCAGGGCGTCTTGTTCGCCCGGGCGGCTTCCATGTCGGGAAGCTGCTCGCGAACGCGCTCTTTTAACGTCCGCTCCTCTATGACCTCGATCTCTTTCAGCGTGGCTTGGAATTTCGACATGGGCTAATCTCCATGTCTCGATCACTATGCGGACGCAGTAACTCGCGCAACAACACAATAATTACCAATGTTACAAACATTACATCTATAACAAATATTTTCCAAATCTATAATTTGAGCTGCCGATTATAATCAGATTATACGTGTTGCATAACCGAATTAGGGTTCGATGATTTCAACGGCGGACATTTGCATTTAGAAGGGGCCAGTGACGACTTGTAGACAAGCGACGCTTGTCGGCAAGTCTGCTGGCCAGGGAGGGCCCTGGACCCCGTTCGGCACGCGGGTGCCGTGTTGTCCTCGCAAGCGCGGAAGGTCCTGCCATGGCAGACCCGGAAGAAGACAAGAAAGTTCGACGGCCTATCAGTTTCAGGCTGCGTCCAGTCGATCGGAAAAGGTTCATGGTCATCGCGGCCGCCAGGGGCATGACGCCAGGCCAACTCGCCCGTCAACTCGTTGCTCGGGACCTGGACCTGATCCTGCGGTCGTCCACCGATCGGCGTAGGATCGAGAACGGCGAAGTCCTCGGCAGGGTACTCGGCGCCCTTGGGCGGATCAGCCACGAGCTCGGCCAGTGGGCCAATGCGACCCAGGGACACCCGGACGATAGTGCCGCAGTTCGAGAGCTGCGGCGGATGGGCGCCGATCTAGACAGAGTCATCGAGGCCATCCTGACCACTATCAGGAAGAAAGCCGGATGACGGACCGCTGGCGTTTCATCAGCCCGGCCTGCAGCCGAGCGGCGTGCACTTCCGAAGGAGAGGATCACGGGCAGTGTAGGCAGCGAGGTTGCCAGCGGCCCGGCGGCCGCTGCGGATCGGCAACCTTCACCAGCGTGGTCTCGAGAGAGGCCCGACGAGCAACGACCGCCTCCGGCGTCAAGGTGCTCTGCCGGGCTACGGTCCAGCGATGATTATCCGATCACGCTTCACCAAGGATGACCCCGATCGGGTGCGGCATCTCCTGGACACCTCAAATAACAGGCGGGTCGTCGAACGACACGACCTGGACCGTAATAGCCCCGTCGATCTCGAACTCGCCTTGCGGGGGTTTTCGGTGACAACGGCCTTGCACAAAAGAGCGTCGAGCACGGTGGCTCATTTCAAAATGTCCCCCGATATCGCGCTCGGGCATGAGCAGCTTCTGCACTCGCTCGCGGTCTTGGAAATAGAAAATGGGATCGCGCCGGATCACCCTCGCAAAATCATCGAACATGATAAGGGCGACCGACCGCCTCATTATCATATTCTCTATAGCGCGGTTCATCCCGTGACCGCTCGAGCGCTCAGCAGCAAGGACAACTACGCCCGCGATGAGTTGGTGTCCCGGCGCCTGGAGATCGCCTTTGATACCCGCATCGTTCCAGGTCCGCGTGTCGCGAGAAATGCAGCCGACCTGCGTGCGAGAAACAACATCCGGGAGGCCCTGATTCTCGAAGGGTATGCACCCGTCCGAACCGCCTCGCGCGACGATGATGCAGCGCGACAGCAGGGGTCTCGTACCGGTCTTGCTCCAGCGAAGTTCAGGGCGCTTCTTCTAAAGACCTGGCACGCGGGTCTGCGTCTCGGCTCGTTTCCTCGCGCCCTCGCCAAGGCGGGCTTCTCCGTCGCGATCGGTGATCGCCGGGCGACGTTGATGGTAGTCCATGATGCCAGCGGCAACTCACTGCCGCTGGAAGAATCCTTGAAGCGTGCGTCCAAGGGTACCGTGCAGATCGGTCTGGAGGACCTGATGGCCTTGCGTCGGGATGCGCCAACGTTGCGACAGGCCGTTCAGGGTGGTCTGGACCGGGCCGAGCGGAAGGCCAGGCAGCAGATCGAACGCGAAATCAATCGCGGCCTTTTCGAGGCTGCGGCGGATGGCGAGGTCAACGCCGAGTTTTCGCGCCTCAAGCGCGAGCGCTTGGACGCGCAGCGAGCCGAAATGGCGACCGCGCGACGGACGCAGGCACAACAACGACGCGCGATTCGTGCGGCTTTTCGCGAGGCCGATCGCGTTCGGCGCATCCGCATCGACCGCGCCTTCAGGTCCGCACGCATCCTCCAGTCCCGCGATCTGCAAAAGGCCGCGCTTCTCCTGGCGGCCGGGGGGCTGCTCTTGACGGGAGTGGGCTTGGGCCTCGCGCTCGGCGTCGGTATATCTATCCGCGTCGCCATGCAGATCCAGGCTCGGCAGTCTCGCCAACTTGCTACAAATTTGGTCGCCCAACGCATGGCAGTCCGCATGCCAGGCGAGCGTCGCAAGACAACACTGGTTGGGTCATCAGTGGAAGAGAAGGCGCGCGAGGGACGGGCGTCCCCCGGCCAACATGTTCAGCCGGATCGGCATCCTACACCTCTGCTAGAAGTCCCAATGGAGGCTAAGGCGGCCGCTTTCGACTTCAACACGGTGCCCAAGGCACACAGAGTCCTTGCGGCGATTGCCATCAGGCAACTATCGGGCGGACGCTCGGAGGTGCCGCTTGGCGCGCTTGAAACGGCGTTGGGTCAAGATCAGCTACAGCGCCTCAAGGCTTTCGCGGAAACTGGCACGAAGGCCCAGAAATCGGCCCTTTTATCATGGGATCGGCAGAGGTCGCGGGACGCCTTCGCCGCCGCGACGATCCTGAGACGCGCCGGCGAAGCCGATGCTGCCGCCCGGGTGGAAAGCACCGGACGGCAGCGGGAAATCAGAGAGCGCCGGCGCGATCGCGAGCGCGACTGACCGAGATAGTCGTCGGGCGATTTTGATCCAGGAAAGCGATAACAGCGTCTCGATCATAGAACGGTCGACTACCGGGACGTTTGATAAAGGGAAAGCCGATATTTCGACAACGCTCAGCGGCAAGAGCTCCCTGGGTTTTATCAACGATCTTCCCAAGCGTCTTAGATGAAATCTGGGCTGGGAGAATCTTCAGCTGAGCGATCTGCTTATCGACGATGGACACGGCACGACTCCAAGGAGAAGTGCACCCAAGCTTCGTGGGAGCGCCGGAGCCATCAAACCGGACCGGGGCGTTTTTGGTCCGCGAGTTTTTCTCACACGTGGCATCAGACGATTTGCTCCGCCGCGCAAGAAACGCCTCGCACTCCCTTGCCGTTAGGCAATGCGAACAAGCGGTTGTCAGGCCGCCCACCCGCACCAGTCGTGCGATTTCATGTGTAAATTATAACCGCAGGCCAAAGGCGATACAACGCCATCCGCGGTGAAAATACGGCACACGCGGGGACAGTGACGGCCTTTGCTGCGAGTGCCCGCCGTTCTGCGATGCCGCCCGGCCGTCTTGACTCTCGCCGCCGCCTCATCGAACAAATAGGGAACATATCAACCTCGGCTTCAGCAGCGTGAACGACGTTTCAGCCATGGCGCAACTGCGCGAACAGATCGAACGGATCCAGGGGCCCAGCCGCCGGGAGCGGGAGGTTTTGCCATTCGGATTGAATGTGGTCGATGGCAGACTGCCAGCCGGGGGCCTCGAACTCGGGAGCCTGCATGAAATCGCGGGGGGTGGAAACGGAGCGATCGACGGCGCGGCAGCCGCACTGTTCGTGGCCGGCATAGCGTCGAGAACGACCGGCAAAGTCCTTTGGTGCCTCGCTCGACCCGATCTCTTCGCGCCTGCCATCGCCCAGGCTGGCCTGCATGCCGACAGGATCATCTATGTCGAGGCTGGAGACGACAAGACGATCCTGGCCTGCGCCGAGGAGGGGCTGCGGCACGGAGGGCTGGGGGCGGTCGTGGGCGAGATCGCCCGCCTGTCGATGACCGCCTCGCGGCGCCTTCAGCTCGCAGCCGAGGGCTCGGGGACGATCGCACTCGCGATCCGGCGATGGCGACGGCAGGCTGATGCGGTTGACTTCGGTCAACCAACCGCTGCGGTGACACGATGGCGGGTCTCGGTGATGCCTTCTGTCCCTCTACCCGTACCCGGCGTCGGGCGTGCCAAGTGGCTCGTCGAACTCATCCGTTGCCGCGCTGGTGAAAGCGCGGATTTCGAACTGGAGGCCTGCGATGGCACGGGTCGTCTCGCTCTACCTCCCGACTTGGTCCACCGATCGCCGGAAAAGGAAATCTGGCGCCGCTTCGCCTCTGCCTGAGGGCGGGCTCGCGCTTGCCGCCCATGATGGTCGTCGACGTGTAGTGGTCGCCGCGGATCTCATGGCGCAACAGGCGGGAGTACGCATCGGCATGCCCGCGACCAAGGCGCAGGTCATCGTGCCTGGGCTGACGCTCGAAGACGCCGACCTTGCCGCCGACCTGGAATCGCTCGACGCACTGGCGGGGTGGATGCTGCGCTATTCGCCCATCGTCGCCGCGGACCCGCCGGACGGCGTGGTGCTGGACACCACCGGCGCCGATCACCTCCGAGGGGGCGAGGAGGCCATGCTGGAGGTCCTGGTCGTGCGGCTGGCGGCATCGGGCTTCGACGCGCGCGCCGCGGTCGCCGATACCTGGGGCGTTGCGCACGGGTTAGCTCGGTTCGGGCCTTCGCGGATCGTCATCGCGGAGCCTGGCGCCGGCGAGGCGGTGATAACTTCCCTGCCGCTGGGGGCGTTGCGTCTGCCGCCCGAGATCGTCGTTAGCCTCAGAACGCTTGGGTTCGACAAGGTCGGGGATCTGCTGGCTCAGCCGCGAGCGCCGCTGGTCCTGCGTTTCGGGCCCGAGCTGGGGCGGAGGCTGGATCAGGCGCTTGGTCAGGTCCGGGAGCCGATCGATCCGATCCGGCTGCCAGACATCGTCGAAGTGCGGCGGGCCTTCGCCGAGCCGATCGGCGCGCCCGAGACCATCGCGCGCTATGTCGGCAAGCTCGTCGGCGATCTCTGCAAGCAGCTCGAGGCCCAGGGTCGGGGCGTCAGGCATCTCGACCTGATCTGCGAGCGGGTCGATAGCCGGACCGAAGCCGCGCGCGTGATGACGGCGACGCCGGTTCGCGACGCAAGGCGGCTGACGCGCTTACTCATCGACAAGATCGAGACCATCGACCCGGGCTTCGGGATCGAGATCATGTCGTTGGCGGCGACC
>NZ_JAUXYO010000342.1 GCF_030694325.1 Allobosea sp.
GGCGCTGGAGCGCATGCGCGGGCAGGGCCTGCCGCCTGACGCCGCGCTGCTGCGCGCGGTGCGTGCGGCTTCGCCCCATGCCGGCCCCTGGCCCAGGCTCTCGATCTGGCACGGTTCCCACGACGCCACGGTCGTGCCGGCCAATGGCGAGGCCGTGCTGGCGCAGTGGCGGCAGCTCCACGGGCTGGCCGAAAGCCCGTCCGACACCCTGTCGATCGGGCCTCACCGGCGCCGTGTCTGGCGCGATGGCGCCGGAGCGGAGCGGATCGAGGCCTTCACGGTGGCCGGCCTCGGGCATGGCACGCCGATCGATGGCGGCGACGGGATCGGCGTGCCGGGGCCGCACATGCTGCGGGCCGGCATCTCCTCGACCCGGCACATCGCGGCCTTCTGGCAGATCGCCGACGCCGTCGCTGCCGTTGCTGCGCCGCCAGGCGCGGATGCGTCATCTGCCGCGATCCGGCCGCCTCGGACGGCTCGACCCCTGGTGCCTCAGCCCGCGGCCTCCGGGCCGGGCCAGGTCATCGCTGATGCGCTGCGGGCAGCGGGGCTGATGCGATAGGATGCGCGGGAACGATCCGCGCCGTCCCCGGTTTTTCTGACTGAAGCCGAGCGGAGGCCGTGGCCATGACGATCGAGACCAGCGAGGATTACGATGCCGCCCTCGCCCGGCTGGCCGCGCTGGGCGATGATCCGGCCGAAGGGCCGCAGCAGGACGAGTTTCTCGCCATCAGCGCCGCGATGGTCGCCTATGAGACGCGCAACCACCCCGCGCTCAGCCAGGGAGGCCAGGATGATCCTTGAACGCAAGGCGATCGTGCGCTGCGCGGACGATTACGAGCGGGCGCTGGAGCGAGTCGCCGAACTCGGCCATCCGGCGCCGGGCTCCGAAGACGAGGCCGAACTCATCGGCCTCATCGAGGCGATCGAGAAATGGGAGGCCCGGCACGAGGACGATTCGGAGGGCTGGGGGTGATCGTCCCGTTCGATCGTCGTGATGGTGTGTCTGGCCGGCATTGAAATTTTTGGTCGAAGGTCCAATGGCCTGCCACTTCCCACCGAAGCGCCAGGGCTTGCTGCGCCGGGTGCGCGAACGGGTGGGGCGGACAAGTGAAGCCGGAGGTTCGCGCTACAGTTTGGGTCGCATTCGCCCGGGCTGGACCAGAGCACGTCGCCGCGCGCGTCGGACGTGCCGTCTCATGGTCATCGCGCGATCGAGGCGGCACAGGCATCCGCAGACAATCCCTGGGTAACATTCTCCCGCGCCGCGCATTGCGTGGAGCATGTCAATTTTGTGCCGCTCCCAGCCGGAAAACCTACGCAGCGAGGCGCGCTGGGTCTACTTTCAACGTGACCACGACACCATCGTGCGCCCAGTCGTATTTGATCGTGCCACGCAGGTGACCGGTGACACTGCGCTCGACAAGCTTGCTCCCATAGCCGGCGGCGCCCGTCGGCGCCTGGACCTTGGGCCCTCCCGTCTCGGTCCAAACGACCGTGACGGCCTCGTCCTGCGACGAGCATGACACGTCGAGTGTACCTGTATCGACGGACAATGCGCCGTACTTCAGCGAATTTGTCGCAAGTTCATGCACGATCAACGCCAGGATCGTCGTTGTCGATTCGCCGACCCTCATGCGGGGGACCGAGACCCGAATCCGCCCGCTGAACGCTCCCAGATCGTCGTAGGGAGCAAGCAGCACGGTCAGCAGGTCGCCGAGCAGCGCCGAGGCTGCTTCGGTTTGGCCGGGAACTGGCCGGACGAGATCGTGAGCGCGACCCAGGGCGGTCAGCCGCAGGGTCAGTTCGCGGGCCATGTCGCTCGTCGTCGTCGTCGAGCGCGATGTGATGGCGGTCAGGCCAGAGGCTATGGCCAGGAGGTTCTTGACCCGGTGGCTCATTTCGCCGGCAAGAAGCTCGCGGCCTTCCTCGGCCTGCTTGCGTCCGGTGACATCGATGAAAATGCCGAACATGATCCGCTTGACCATGCCTGCATCGTCGCCTTGCCCTCGCGCCGAAATCCATTTGAGCTCGTCGCCGATCATGATGCGGAAATCGATCTCATAGGCGCCGACGATTGCTCGCGTCGCTGTGAAGGCTGCTCTGACCCGATCGCGATCGGCCGGGTGGATATGGGCCGACAAATCTTCAAAGCTCACGTCTGTGCCGCGTGGGATTCCCCACAAGTCATAAGCAGGGTCGTCCATTGCCAACGCATCGGTATCGACGTTCCACGACCAGAGCGTAACCCCGGCCGCTTCAATGGCGCGCACGAGATTCTTGGGCTCCCAGAGAAGTGGCTTCAATGCTTCCGCCGTGGTGGTCATCAACATTCCAAATCTGTCGTCTGCCTGCGCCGTAGCGTGGACTGTCGCATGCCATGGGACCAACGCAAAACCGACGCCAGCTCTTTTCAGCAGGTCGGATGACTGCACGATGAACCGGTGCATACCGGTGCAAACGCGCCAACTGCCGATGAATTACGGAGACAGGGAGCGGCAAAGCCGGCTGCAGCGCAGGGCGACCGCTTGCTACCCGATCCCGGCCAGCGCGCGGAGCACCTGCTGTTCCGTATAGGGTTTGGGGATGAACACGGTCTCCGTGGGCATCTGCGACGCGGGTGGCGTGATCCGCCCCGACGCCATGATCAGAACAACAGGGGGCCAGCGCTCTCGAACCGCGTGAACCAGCTTCAAACCGTCCATCGATCCTGGCATTTCGATGTCGGTGAAAACCGCCCTGATGTCCGAGCGAGCTTCGAGCCAGGCGATGGCCTGATCTGCACCGTCGGCCTCGATCACCTCATATCCCGCGTCTTCGATCATAGCGACCGCATTCATGCGGATCAGAGGTTCATCTTCGACGACGAGGACGACAATTTTGGACAAAACAGCTCCGGGGTGCATGACGGCAACTGCCCAGCAGCCATTTGGTTGCGCGGGATCCTGTTGTGGCCCCGCAATGCGCTGAGCAGGCTACAGAAATGACGATCTGATCATGAGTTCAGATGCGAGCCGGTTTCTTGCGTGCCTTTTTGGGGGGAGCTGCGAGCGCGACCATTCGATCGGAGGCTTCTTTCGCCAGACGCAACTGCCTGAGTTTCGCGGTATTCGCATCGCGGAGCTCGGCGACGCTGTCTGACTCCGCCGTGATCCGATTGCGGGCGAGTGCCTGGGTTTGGGTTTTGAGAAAATTGTTGTCGGCATCCACGCGCTGCTTCGAATGCTCAGCCATGCCCGTCATCCTTCTGTTGATCGCTATTCGTGGAGGCATAAAAAAAGGCCAAGCGATGCTTGGCCTTTTCTCGAATGACGCGTGCCGAAAATGCCAGTACATCCGTGGTCATCTTCGACGAAACCGTCAGATCATGCGGCCTGAAGCTGTTCGGCGGCCATTTTGCCAGACCGGTTGTCGCGCGCAACTTCGAAGCCGAGCTTCTGGCCTTCCTGCAGATCGCGCATTCCAGCGCGCTCGACGGCGGAGATGTGAACGAACACATCCTGGCTGCCATCATCAGGCTGGATGAAGCCAAAACCCTTGGTGGAATTGAACCATTTCACTGTGCCGGTGGTCATGAGAAACCCTCCTTTTTGGCAAGACCCGTCGCTCGCCACGCGACTGCGCAACGAGTTCAGAACGATTTCGAAAGGGGGAGTTTATCTAAGTCGCGCAAAGCGCGAAAATAAAACCGACCGTCCAAGCAAATATCGACGAGAGATAGACTAGCCTCTATGGCGGATCATGTCAATGATTAACTGGTTCCTGATTTCAGGATTGTCGCCAATCCAACGAGAAATAAAGACGGCAGCGCATCATTTTCCTTCTCGTCCTGTAGATCATTGGCCTCTCAAATGGACAAAGGCCTGCGCAAAATCGTTCCAGCCGGGAGTTGACCGCCCGCGTCAGGTCGAGAAGCTCATCTGCCGTTTCAAGTGCTTGGATTTGCCGAAAGCGGATGTCCAACCGCGCAATCCCATGCCCCTCAAGCTGGGACGCATGTGGCTGACAAAGCGATGGTGCCCCTGGCCGGAATCGAACCAGCACTCCTTGCGGAACTCGATTTTGAGTCGAGCGCGTCTACCAATTCCGCCACAGGGGCCCCTTGCGGGCGGGCCGGACTATAGCGATCGACTGCGACGGGTCAATCAGGGCGCTGGCGTGGGGAGCAAAGCGGCGCCGCGCCTGAAATGTGATCGGCGACAGGGCTGCCGTCGTGCCGCTCCTGCTGTATTTCGGCCGCAAGCGGGCCGCAGGGTGGGCTCGCCTGCTTCGTGCTCCGACCGCGCCCGCCGAGCCTGCCGATGACCCTCTCCGCCTCTGCCGCGCAACGCTCCGGACCGACGCCGCGGCGTGTGATCGCGCTCGTCGGTCTCGCCTGTCTCGCCCTGATCGCCGGCGCGTGGTTCTTCGAGATCGTGGTGGGGCTGAGGCCGTGCAAGCTCTGCCTCGAGCAGCGCCTGCCGCACTATGCCGTGATCGGCCTCGCCGCTGCCGGGCTGGTGCTGGCGCGTTCGCCGCGGCTGCAAGGGCTCGTCCTGCTCGGGCTCGCGGCGCTGATGGCCTGGAGCGCCGGGCTCGGCGTCTATCATGCCGGCGTCGAATGGGGCTGGTTCGCCGGCCCGAACGATTGCGGCGGAGCGGCTGCACCGGCGGCGGCGGGCGTGCAGGACTTCATGAAGCAGCTCCAGACCACGCGGGTGATCGCCTGCACGGAAGCGGCGTGGCGCTGGCTGGGGTTGTCGCTCGCGGGCTGGAACGCGCTGGCCTCGCTCGGCCTGCTGGCGCTGGCTGTGCTCGGCCTGAGGGGCAGGGCGCGCGTCTGAGCGGGGGCGCGTGTGACGCTCCCACGGAAGCAACGCCGCCAGCGCGCGGGCCTTGCGGCTCGACAAGGAGCCGCATTTTCATGATCTCGGCCGGGCTGGCCGCCTGGGCTGGGGCTTGACCAAAGGAGAGATGGTCTCGCGCTCGCATACAAAGGTGCCGCTGCCGGCGATGCGAGTGACGGCGCCGCCGTTTCGAGGACCGCGAGCGCATCGCCGAGCGGCGCTCCAAGTTGCTTCGATGAAGGCGGCTCGGTGGGCAGCTTGCCATTGGCGCGAGAGGCGCGAGACCGGATCGCGTGGGTGATGAAGTCCCGGCCTTCGGGCCAGGGCGCGTCGTCGTGTTTTCGGGCCTGTCTGATTTGCCTCCGGATCCCGCCAGATCTGTGATTGGTCGACCAATGCGGCGCGCAATGACCCGTGATTTGGCCCACATTCTCGCCCTCAAGATCGGTCGCTGCAGAATTTGCAAGACCCAGACGAATTGGTTGACAGCTCGCAAACCAATTGTCAGGCTGCCCTGATCATCAGACATCAGATCTGTTTCAGGAAACGGCCAATGATCGATAGGAAGCGCCGTCCGCATCGAGCGGGCGACAGCGCGCGGCCGACCGCCGCGCCGAACGGGGCAAGGCTGTGAGCCAGGCCGCCCTGGGACAACTCAGCATTCCCGGCGGCGCAGCAGGCTACGCGACGGCCCGCCCCCAATCGCGCCTTTCGCGGCTGTTCACGCTCGAAAGCCTGGTCATGGGCGGGGCGATCTTCGCCCTGTTCGTGCTGGTGATTTTGCCGCTCGCCTTCCTTTTCATCGGCAGCGTCTGGAGCGACGGCGCCTTTACCCTCGAATTTTTTCGCGAGGCACTTTCCGGCCGGCTCTACCTGCAGGCCCTGCTCAATTCGCTGATGCTGGGTGCCTGGACGGGGTTGTTCAGCCTGCTGCTCGGACTGCCGCTCGCCTGGGCCGTGGCGCGCACCAACGTGCCGGGTAAGGGGCTGATCACGCTGACCGCCAATCTGTCCTATCTGTCCCCGCCGTTCCTGACCGCGATCGCCTTCGTCAACCTGTTCGGCACCAATGCCGGGCTGATCAACGTCTTCTTCCGCGACGTGGTCGGGCTGCCCTGGCTTGGCTTCAACATCTTCTCGATGCCTGGCCTCGTGCTGGTCACGGTGCTTCACACATTCCCTTACGTTTTTCTGCTGGCATCGAGCGCGCTGCAATCGGTCGACGCCTCCTATGAGGAGGCGGCGCAGATCCTGGGCGCGAGCAAATGGCGGACCGTCCTGTCGATCACCACGCCGCTGGTGATGCCGGCGATCCTGTCGGGGGTGCTGCTCGCCTTCGTGAATGCGATCGCGCTGTTCGGCTCGCAGGCGATCATCGGCCTGCCCGGCCGTATCGTCACCCTGCCGACGCGGATCTACTCGCTGTTTGACTATCCGGCCCAGTACGGTCTGGCTTCGGCCCTGTCGCTGCTGTTCGTCGTCATCACCATTGCGGCGCTCTATCTCCAGCGCTCCTATCTCGCCAAGCGCTCCTTCGTGACGCTTGGCGGCAAGGGCGCGCGTCCGCAGCTGATGGATCTCGGCTGGGCGAAATGGCCGCTCTTCGGCTTCTGCGTGCTGGTCTTCTTCGTCTCGATTGTGCTGCCCTATGCGACGCTGATCGCCGTGTCGCTGTCCAAGTCCTGGGGGCTGAACTTCTGGCAGGGGCTGACGCTGCAGCACTACAAGTTCGTGCTGTTCGAATACGACGTGACGCAGCGGGCCATCCTGAATTCGCTCGGGCTGGCGACGGTTGCGGCGACGGTGGCGGTGTTTCTCGGCGCGATCATCGGCTGGATCGATATCCGCACCCAGATTCCCGGCCGCAAGTTCCTCGATTATGCGGCGCTCGTGCCGCTCGGCTTGCCCGGCATCGTCATGGCGGTGGCACTGATCCAGTTCTGGCTGTCGATGCCGATCGCGCTCTACGGCACCCTGGCGATCCTGCTCTTGGCCTATGTCGGCCGCTACATCCCGCTCGGCGTGCGCGCCGCCAACACCTCGCTGCGCCAGATCGACCCGACGCTGGAAGAGAGCGCCCGCATCCTCGGCGCGAGCTGGGTCCACACGCTCAAGGAGATCACCCTGCCGCTGATGCGCCCTGGGCTTTTCGCCGGCTGGCTGCTCGTCTTCGTACCGGTCATCCAGGAGCTTTCGGCCTCGATCCTGCTGTTCTCGTCGAGTTCGATGACGCTCGCGGTCGCGATCTACAACCTCTACGAGACCGGCTACACCGAGCCGGTCGCCGCACTCGCCATGACCAACATGGCCATCATCGCGGTCGCGATCGCGATTGCCCGCAAGATCGGCGGCGGCGGCATCGGCAAGGATCCCGACAAAGCACCCGCTGCCAAAATCTCGACCGCACCTGGAGGAACCGCCTGATGGCCGGCATCACCATTTCATCGCTGTCGAAAAGCTATGGCGGGCGTCATCTCCAGATGCCGGCGCTGCAGGATCTCAACCTCGCGATCCAGGACAACCAGTTCATCACGCTGCTGGGGCCCTCCGGCTGCGGCAAGACGACGACGCTGCGGCTCATCGCGGGTTACGTCACGCCCGACACGGGCTCGATCCATGTCGGCGACCGTCTGGTGTCCTCACCGGCCGGCGTGGTCTCGCCCGAGGCGCGCGGGATGGGCATGGTTTTCCAGAACTATGCGGTCTGGCCGCACAAGACCGTCTACGAAAACATCGCCTTCGGTCTGAAGCTGCGCAAGCTCTCCTCGGCGCAGGTCCGCGAGAAGGTCGAGCAGGCGCTCGTCCTGGTCAATCTCAAGGGGCTCGAGGCGCGCTTTCCCAACGAATTGTCTGGCGGCCAGCAGCAGCGCGTCGCCTTGGCCCGCTCGCTCGTGGTCGAGCCCGACATTCTGCTGCTCGACGAGCCGCTGTCCAATCTCGACGCCAAGCTGCGCGAGAAGATGCGCAGCGAACTCAAGCAGTTGCAGCGGCGCACCGGCATCACCTTCATCTATGTCACGCATGACCAGTCCGAGGCGCTGGCGCTGTCGGACCAGATCGCGGTGATGCATGCCGGGCGACTGCAGCAGTTCGGCTCGCCTTTCGAGGTCTACAACAAGCCGGCCAACCGCATCGTCGCCGATTTCATGGGGCTGGTGAATCTCGTTCCCGGACGCGTCCGCGCCATCAGCGGCGAGAGCGCCGAGATCGAAGCGGATGGTGGGCTCGTGCTCATTGCGCCGCGCCAGACCGGAATCGAGGCCGGCGCGGCCATCGAGATCGCGATCCGGCCGGAGAACATCCGGCTGACCGCCGAAACGGGAACTGTCAACGGCACGGTGACCGAGCAGACCTTCCTCGGCAACATCTGCGAGTATCTCGTCGCCCTGCCGGAGGCACGGATGCTGCGCGTCCAGACTCATCCGCTCCAGCAATTCCCCGTCGGCCAAAGCGTCGGCATCGTCATCGATCCGAGCCAGTGCAGCCTGTTCCCGCGCGAACCCGCGGCGGGCGCCATCGCATCGGCCGCCTGAACCTCTCTTGCGACCCGGAGACCGACATGAACCAGCACATCACACCGCAGGCGCCGATCAAGGCCGAGGAGCACTGGACCAAGAAGGGCGCGGATGTCGATCTCTTCCTGTTCGAGAAATATGTCGGCACACCCTCCGACGAGAAGGGCACGATCCTCTTCGTCCACGGTTCGTCGATGGCCTCGCAGCCGACCTTCGATCTGCAGGTGCCCGGCCGGCCCGATTCCTCCGTGATGGAGTGGTTCGCCAAACAGGGCTACGACTGCTGGTGCGTCGACATGGAGGGTTATGGCCGCTCGACCAAGACCCGCGACATTACCAGCAACATCGCTGACGGCGCCGATGATCTCAAGGCGGCCTCCGACTACATCATGGGCTTACGCGGCAACGGCCCCTTCTTCGTGTACGGGATCTCGTCGGGCGCGCTGCGCGCAGCAGCCTTCGCCGAGCGCCACCCGAAGCGGGTGCGGCGGCTGGCGCTCGACGCCTTCGTCTGGACCGGCGAGGGCGCGCCCACGCTGGAGGAACGCAAGAAGAAGCTGCCGCAGTTCCAGGCGATGAAGCGCCGGCCGATCGACCGCGCCTTCGTGCACTCGATCTTCAACCGCGACCACCCCGGCACGGCCGACCATGCGACCGTGGAGGCCTTTGCCGATGCGATTCTGGCGCTCGACGATTCGATGCCGACGGGCACCTATGTCGACATGTGTTCGCGCCTGCCGCTGACCGACCCGGCCAAGCTCACCATGCCGACGCTGATCATGCGCGGCGAGTATGACGGCATCGCCGCTTTTGACGATCTGGCGAATTTCTTCGCAGCGCTGCCTAATCCCGACAAGCAATTCACCGTGATGAGGGGCATCTCGCATGCCTCGTTCCAGCAGAAGAACTACATGATGTGCTACCATATTCTGCGCAGTTTCTTCGAGCAGCCGGAGCCGATCTATACGGGCGCATGACGTCGAAGATCAAAGCGCGGCGAGCCGGGAGCCAACCCGGCCGCCGCCGATGGCCGGGCTTCGCCGGCTCCATGAAGCGTCGATCCAGGGAGGATTGAGATGAACAGGCCGATACTGGCGAAAGCCGCTTTCACCGCCGCGATCATGCTCGCGCTGACGGGCCTCGTCCGGGCGCAGGACAAGGCCGACATCGAGGCCGCGAAGAAGGAAGGCAAGGTCGTCTGGTACACCTCGACCCCGGTCGAGACCGGCCAGAAGATCGCCAAGATGTTCGAGGCGAAGTACGGCGTGAAGGTCGAGATGTTCCGCTCCGGCGGCTCGGCCATCCTGCGGCGTTTCCTGCAGGAGAACCAGGCCAGGCGCATCAACGCCGACGTCCTGACGACCTCGGACCCGGCCGCCGCGGCCGAACTCGGCGAGCAGGGCATGTTCGTGCCGTTCAAGCCGGTGAATTTCGACAAGATCCCGGAGGGTGCCAAGGCCGCCGACGGCAGCTTCATCGCGCAGCGCCTCAACATCATCACGATCTATGTCCGCAGCGACAAGATCAGCGGCGCCGACGTGCCGCGCACCTGGGATGCCTTGCTCGATCCGAAATACAAGGGCAAGCAGGTGATGACCGACCCGTCCTTCACCTCGCTGCAATTGTCCGTGATCGGCATGAACGCCAAGCAGAAGGGCTGGGGCTATTACGAGAAGCTGCGCCAGAACGACATCATGATCGTCCAGAGCAACCAGCAGGTCTCGGACATGATCAAGCGCGGCGAACGCGTCATCGCGGCGGGGGCTCTCGATTCCTACGCGGCCGAAGACCGCAAGGACGGCCACCCGATCGAGACGATCTATCCCAGCGACGGCACCTATGTGATCCCGTCGCCGACCTCGGTGGTAAAGGGTTCGCCCAACCCCAACGCCGGCAAGCTGCTGGCCGAGTTCATGATCTCCGATGAGGTGCAGAAGCTCTTCCCCGAGGAAGGCTCCTATTCCGCCCGCAGCGACATCGCCCCGCCGGCGGGCAGCCCGGACGTCAAGGACATCAAGCTGATCAGCATCGACTACGACTACCTGCGCAAATCAGGGCCCGGCGTGAAGAAGAAGTTCAACGAGATCTTCCAGTGAGCAGTTGGGTCCGCCCAAATCGCCAGTAAAACCGCATCCGTCATCGCGGACGTAGCGAAGCGGAGATCCGGATCCATTGTAGGACACAGTGCGGTCTATGGTGGATTCCGGATCGGCGCCGCTTCGCGGCTTGTCCGGAATGATGGTGCGGCTCCCGATCATCCTCGCGAAGGACCATCCCCATGCAGACCCGCCAGCTTGGATCGCTCGAGGTTTCCGCCATCGGGCTCGGCTGCATGAGCATGACGCCGATCTACGGCGAGCCTGACCCGGCCGAGGCCGTGGCGACCATCCACCGGGCCGTCGAGCGCGGCGTGACGATGATCGACACGTCGGATGCCTACAACTTCGGCGCGAACGAGGAGCTGGTCGGCCGGGCCATCGGCGGCATTCGCGACAGGATCGTGCTGGCGACCAAGTTCGGGAACATCCGCCGGCCCGACGGCACCGCCGACGTAAACGGCAAGCCCGATTATGTGCCGCAGGCCTGTGATGCCAGTCTCCGGCGACTCGGCGTCGAAACCATCGATCTCTATTACGTCCACCGCATCGATCCGACCGTTCCGATCGAGGACACCGTCGGCGCGATGGCGCGGCTGGTCGATGCCGGCAAGGTCCGCCATATCGGGCTTTCGGAAGCCTCGGAAACGACGCTGCGGCGGGCCCATGCGGTACATCCGGTCGCTGCCCTCCAAAGCGAATATTCGCTTTGGACCCGAGACCCCGAGGCTGGCCTGCTGGATGCCTGCGACGATCTGGGCATCGGCTTCGTCGCCTACAGCCCGCTTGGACGCGGTTTCCTGACTGCGACAATCGAAAGCCTCGATGAACTTGGCCCCCAGGACCGTCGTCGCGACATGCCGCGCTTTCAGGGCGAGAACCTGCAGCGCAATCTCATGCTGCTGTCAGCGCTGCGCGAGGCCGCGGCGCAGGCGAATTGTACGCCCGCCCAAGTCGCGCTCGCCTGGCTCCTAGCAACGCGGCCCTTCGTCGTGCCGCTGCCCGGCACGCGACAGCGGCGTTGGCTCGACCAGAATGCCCATGCCGTCGAGATCACGCTCGAGGCGCCGACGATCGCGGCGCTTGCGGCAGCCTTCAGGGGCGAGAATGTCGCCGGCACACGCTATCCACCGGCGCAGATGAAGCGGGTTTCGATCTGACTCCTACGAGTTCCAGGACAGTATCGCCTGCGTCCGGCTACATCCAAGTCCCGTGCCCTTCCAGCGCCGTCGGTCAGCTTTTGCTCGCGAGCGATGATCAGAATGGCGCTGTTGTGGGGTGCGAGACAGCGAGACCGGCGCGCCTCAAGGCTCCAGTTCGGAATCCCAGTAGAGGTAATCGAGCCAGCTCTCGTGCAGATAGTTCGGCGGGAAGAGCTTGCCGTTGCGGTGCAGGTCGTTGATCGTCGGCGCGTAGGCCTTCTGCATCGGGAACATGTCGACGGCGGCCGGCATCTTGTCGCCCTTGCGCAGATTGCAGGGCGAGCAGGCGGCGACGACGTTTTCCCAGGTGGTGAGCCCGCCCTTCGAGCGCGGGATGACATGGTCGAAGGTGAGTTCGTCGCGGGCGCTGCAATACTGGCAGGCGAAACGGTCGCGCAGGAAGACGTTGAAGCGCGTGAAGGCCGGCGTGCGCGAGGGCTTGATATAGGTCTTCAGCGAGACGACCGAGGGCAGCCGCATGTCGAAGCTCGGGCTGCGGACGACGGTGTCGTATTCGGAGACGATGTTCACGCGGTCCATGAAGACCGCCTTGATCGCGTCCTGCCAGCTCCAGAGGGAGAGCGGATAATAGCTCAGGGGCCGAAAATCGGCGTTGAGAACCAGCGCCGGACAACCATCCGGCGAGGCCATCGGATGCATCACATGCGCCGTCAAACCCGCCGCACCTCCGCTTTCACATGCGAGACGAATCCCGCACGGGCATCAATGTAAGCGCGGCACGACAGGAATGTGAAGGGGTGCGGCGTTACGCCCGCCGCCAATGACCGAGGCGCAAATCCCGCGACGCCAAGGAGGCCGTGATCCCGGACGAGCGGCGCAGCCGCGCCGATGCGGGAACGGTGCGGGAACGCCGTTCGGAGAGGCTCCGGAATGGATCCCGGGTCTACGCTTCGCTCCGCCCGGGATGACGGTGCGTTGTGATCAGGAGGAGGGTCTGCTCAGCGCGTCGGAACCGGCTTCTCGCCGCGATAGTCGTAGAAGCCGCGCTTGGTCTTGCGGCCGAGCCAGCCGGCCTCGACATATTTCACGAGAAGCGGGCAGGGGCGGTATTTGGAATCCGCCAGGCCGTCATGCAGCACCTGCATGACCGAGAGGCAGGTGTCGAGGCCGATGAAATCGGCGAGCTGCAGCGGGCCCATCGGGTGGTTGGCGCCGAGCTTCATCGCGGTGTCGATGGCGTCGACCGAGCCGACGCCCTCATAGAGCGTGTAGACGGCCTCATTGATCATCGGCAGCAGGATGCGGTTGACGATGAAGGCGGGGAAATCCTCGGAGACCGAGACCGTCTTGTGCAGCTTGCCGACGAACTCCTTGGCGAGCTCGAAGGTCTGGTCGTCGGTGGCGATGCCGCGGATCAGCTCGACGAGCTGCATCAGCGGCACGGGGTTCATGAAATGGATGCCGATGAAGCGCTCGGGCCGGTCGGTCGCGGCGGCCAGCCGCGTGATCGAGATCGAGGAGGTGTTGGAGGCCAGCATCGTCTCCGGCTTGATGTGCTGGCAGACGGCGGTGAAGATCTTGCGCTTGGTCTCCTCGCTCTCGGTCGCGGCCTCGATGACGAGGTCGCAATCGGCGAGGCCCTCGAGCCTCGGCGCGCCGGTGATCTTGGCCATGGCATCGCGGCGGATCTCGTCGCCGATGGCGCCCTTGGCGACTTGGCGGGCCATGTTGCCGTCGATCGTCGCCAGCGCCGCGTTGATGCGCTCCTCGGCGATGTCGTGCAGCCTCACCTCGAACCCCGCCACGGCCGCCACATGGGCGATGCCGTTGCCCATCTGGCCCGCGCCGATGATGCCGATCGTCCTGATCGCCTGAGCCGACATGGTCTGTTCCATCTCCGGTGTCACCGCCTCCGTGCCGGAAGCCGATGCGGGCCGCCGCGCGCGGTGGCCTCTTCATATATCAATCGTGGGCGCAGCGCAGCGTCCGATGGGCCGCGCGCCGCGCCCTGACGGTCGCTGCCCTTACTTGCCGATCTTGGCGAGTTCGGCGTCGAGTTCGGGCAGCAGCGTGAACAAATCTCCGACCAGGCCGTAATCGGCGATCTGGAAGATCGGCGCCTCCTCGTCCTTGTTGATCGCGACGATGACCTTGCTATCCTTCATGCCGGCGAGATGCTGGATCGCGCCGGAGATGCCGACCGCGATGTAGAGATCGGGCGCCACGACCTTGCCGGTCTGGCCGACCTGCCAGTCATTGGGCGCGTAGCCGGCATCGACCGCGGCGCGCGAGGCGCCCATGGCGGCGCCGAGCCGATCGGCGATCGGCTCGATGACCTTGCCGAAGGCCTCGGCCGAGCCGAGCGCACGGCCGCCGGAGATGATGATCTTGGCGGAGGCGAGTTCCGGACGGTCGGACTTGGCGACCTCCTCGCCCTTGAAGCTGGAGGAGCCGTCCTGGGCCGGGGCGGCGACGGTCTCGACCGGCGCGGTGGCAGAGCCGTCGGCAGCGGCGGCGAAGGAGGCGCCACGCACGGTGATGACCTTCTTGGCGTCGCTGGCCTGAACCGTCTGGATGGCGTTGCCGGCATAGATCGGCCGCTC
>NZ_JAUXYO010000345.1 GCF_030694325.1 Allobosea sp.
CGTCGCGGAAATAGCTGCGGCCGAAATCAAAGCGGATGTAATCGCCGAGCATCTTCAGGAAGCGCTCATGTGCCGGCTTGTCGAAGCCGAATTGCTTTTCCAGCTCCTTGATGAAGGCGGGGTCGAGGCCCTGCGCGCCGCGATAGGCGGAGCCGGCGTCGCCGGCCGCCTGAGCTCCCGCATCGCCACCCGATCCCCCGCCGACGCGGTCCGCCGCGCCGCCGCTATTGGGGTTTTGCAGCTGCGAGATGACCCGTTCCACCGGCCCACCAGGGGCGAACTGCACGATCACGAAGGAGATCAGCAGGATGCCGAACAGGGTCGGCACCATCAGGGCGATGCGGCGCGCGATATAGCTCAGCATGCCGCCTCAGGCCTTCCCGATCCGCTTCGCCTTGTCGGCATCGTACCACCAGATCCCCGGCGCGCCCGAGCCGAATTTGGGCTTGGTCTGCGGCCGCTCGAACATATCCCAATAGGCCAGCCATTCGGTCGGGTTCCACCACATCGGGATCCAGTAGCGCCCGGCGCGCAGCACGCGGTCGAGGCATTTGGCCGCGACGACGACCTCGGCATAGCTGTCGGCCTGACCGATCGCGGCGATCATCGCGTCGACGGCCGGGTGGCTGACGCCGCCGACATTACGCGAGCCGCGCGTCTTTGCCGCCTCCGAGCCATAGACGATGCGCAGGGAGTCGCTGGGGATGGCGCTGCCGCCGAGCGCGCGGCTGATGATGTCAAAATCGAACTCGTCGAGGCGGCGCTGATACTGCGCGCCATCGACGATGCGTGAGGTCGCGGTGATACCCACCCGCTTCAGATTGGCCTGGAAGGGCTGCGTATGGGGCTGCAGCGCCCCCTGCGAATCGAGGAACTCGATCTCGAAGGGCTGTCCGTTGGGCAGTTTCAGCACCGCGCCGTCGCGCTTGCAGCCGGCTGCGCGGAACATCTCGTCGGCACGGCGCAACAGGGCGCGGTCGCTGCCCGACCCGTCGGAGACGGGCGGCAGGAAGGGCTCGCCGAAGACCTCGTCCGGCACCTGGCCGCGGAAGGGCTCGAGCAGCTTGAGTTCCTCCGGCGAGGGCAGGCCGGTCGCCTTCGAATCCGAGTTCTCGAAATAGGAGGTCATTCGCGCGAAGGACGAGAACATGATGTTCCGGTTCGTCCATTCGAAATCGAAGCACAGGCCGAGGGCCTCGCGGATGCGCGGATCGGCGAATTTCTCGCGGCGCAGGTTGAAGATCCAGCCCTGCGAGCCGGTGGGGTCGGTCTTGGGCAGCGCCTCCTTCTTCACCTTGCCCTCATGCAGGGCTGGGAAGTCGTAGCCTGTCGCCCAGATGCGGGAGGTGAACTCCTCCTGGAAGGTGATGACGCCGCTCTTGAAGGCCTCGAACGCCACCTGCCGGTCGCGGAAATACTCCCAGCGCACCCGGTCGAAATTGTTGACGCCGATGTTCACCGGCAGGTCGCGGCCCCAGTATTCGGCCACGCGCTCGAACTCGATGAACCGGCCCTGCTCGAAGCGGCCGACCTTGTAGGCGCCCGAACCCAGCGGCGGCTCCAGCGTCGAGGCCTCGAAATTCCGGGTCGACCAGAATGTTTCAGAAAACACCGGCAGCCCCGCGACGATCAGATGCAGGTCGCGACTGCGCTTCGGCGAAAGCTGGGCGACGAAGATGTCGTCGCTCTCGGCCGTGGCGGAGGCGAGTTCGTTCAGCATCAGCCGGTAGGAGGGGTGCCCCTTGCTCTTGAGCAGGTTCATGCTGAAGGCGACGTCGCGGGCGGTCACGCGGCTGCCGTCATGAAAGCGCGCCTCCGGCCTTAAGCGGAAGCGGTAGGTCAGCCTGTCGGCGGACACCGAAACGCTCTTCGCCAGCAAGCCATAGAGCGTGCCCGGCTCGTCGCCAGAGCCGGCCATCAGGCTGTCGAAGCAGGAATCCATGCCGGCGGCGCCGTCGCCCTGCAGCACGAAGGTGTTGAGCGTGTTGAAGGTGTCGAAGCTCTGGTTGCCGCTCGCCCGCTTGATCTGGACGGTCAGCGTGCCACCCTTGGGCGCTTCCGGGTTCACATAGGGAAAATGCGGGAAATCAGCGGGTAGGCCGAGCTCGCCGAAGGTCGAGAGGCCATGCGTCTCGGTGTCCTGCGCGAAGGCGCGCCCGCCCAGCCCCGGCAGCGCGGGGCCGCCCGCGAGGAGCGCGGCCGCTTTCAGGACCCTGCGGCGCGTCATGCGGATCGTCATCGTGTCGCGTCTCCTCGTCGATGGCGGTGCGTCCGAATCGCCCAGGTTCATCTGGCCCGCCCTGTCGGCAGGCGCAACATCGCACACCATCGTGGCGGCAACACCGTGACCGGCGCAAGCCGCCGGCGCCCAAAGAAAAAGCCGGGCGCAGCGCCCGGCTTCAAAGAATGGTGATCGTCGGCAGGTTGCTGCTCAGGGCGTGGGCAGCGGCTTGGGCGCGTCGGCGAGCGAGTTGAGATAAGCCACCATATCGGCGCGGGTATCGGGGCGCCCGACGCCGGCATAGGCCATGATCGTGCCGGGCATGTAGGCCTTCGGGTTCTTCAGGAAGCCGTCGAGCTGCTCGGCCTCCCATTTCTCGGCCGACTTGGCCTTCATCGCGGCGGAATAGGCGAAGCCGTCGACTGCGCCCTTGTTGCGGGCATAGACGTCGTAGAGATGCGGGCCGATCTTGTTGGCGCCGCCCTTCTCGAAGGTGTGGCAGGCCTTGCAGGCGCCGACGGCCTTTTCGCCGCGGGCGACGTCGGCCTTGGCGAGGCGGACCGCGATCGGCTCCTCGGCCGCGGCGGCCGGGGCGGAGGCGGCGGCGACCGGTTCGTCGCTGGGCAGGTCGAAGCCGGGCACGGCAGGCTTCGTCGGCGCGAACACGATGCCGGCCGTCATGTTGAGGCCCATCACGACCAGCAGCGTCGAGAGAACGGCACCGGCAATCTTGTTGGTTTCGATATCCATCGTATCCGAACCCTCGGCTGCCGGCGCATCTGGCGCAGGCAGCAAGACAGCTTTGCGCGGACCCTGCAGGGGCCGACACCCGCGCGTTGCTTAACCGCTTTGCGCGCCTCATTGCAACTCGTATAAGCACGCTCCGCTTTGAGACCTTTTGACGCCTCGCGCCGCGCTTGCGCGCCGCCGCCACTGAGCCCTGCCAGCCATCATGACGGACCCGCTGATCCTGATCCCCGCGCGCCTGAGTGCGACGCGTCTTCCCGGCAAGCCGCTGGCGGACATCCATGGCGAGCCGATGATCGTCCGCGTCTGGCGCCGCGCCATCGCGGCGGGCATCGGTCCCGTCGCGGTCGCGACCGACTCCGCCGACATCAAGGCGGCCGTCGAAGCGGTGGGCGGTGTCTCCGTGATGACCAGCGTCGACCACCCCTCGGGCTCCGACCGCATCAAGGAAGCCGCCGACATCCTCGATCCGAACGGCCTCCACGATGTCATCGTCAACGTTCAGGGCGACTTCCCGACGCTCGATCCCGTTGCCATCGCCGCCGCGATCACGCCGCTCGCCGATCCGGCGGTGCAGATCGCCACGCTCGTCGGCCTGATCACCGACGAGGAGGAGAAGACCGCGCCGAGCGTCGTCAAGATGGTCGGCAGCCCCGTCGCACCGGGCCGCCTGCGGGCGCTCTATTTCACCCGCGCCACGGCGCCCTATGGCGAGGGCCCGCTCTACCACCATGTCGGCATCTACGCCTATCGCCGCCGCGCGCTCGACCGATTCGTCAGCCTGCCGCAGTCGACCCTGGAGAAGCGCGAGAGCCTCGAGCAGCTGCGCGCGCTCGAGGACGGCATGCGCATCGACGCGATGATCATCGACCATGTCCCGCGCGGCGTCGACACGCCCCCCGATCTCGACCGCGCCCGCGCGGTCCTGAAGACCAGCGCCTGAAGTCCGAGAGCCGCATTCATGACCATCATCGTTTCCTATCAGGGCGAACCCGGCGCCTTCTCCTCCCAGGCCGCCCTGCAGGTCTTCCCCGATTGCGAGCTTCTGCCCTGCGCCACCTTCGAGGATGCGCTCGCAGCGGTCTCCGACGGCACCGCGCGCTACGGCATGATCCCGATCGAGAATTCGATCGCCGGCCGCGTCGCCGACATCCATCATTTGCTGCCGCGCTCGGGGCTGCACATCATCGGCGAGCATTTCCTGCCGATCCGCTTCCATCTGATGGCGGTGAAGGGTGCGACGCTGGCGACGCTGACGCGGGTTCAGAGCCACATCCACGCGCTCGGCCAATGCCGCAAGATCATCCGCAAGCTCGGCCTCAAGGCCGAGGTCGCGGCCGACACTGCCGGCTCGGCTCGGCAGGTGGCGGAGGCGGCCGACATCACCCGCGCCGCGATCGCGCCGCGCATTGCGGCCGAAGTCTACGGGCTCGAGATCCTGATGGAGGATATCGAGGACGAGAAGCACAACACCACGCGCTTCGTGATCCTGTCGAAATACCCCGAATTCACCCGCCAGGGTGCCGCGAAGACGGTGACGACGCTGATCTTCCAGGTCCGCAACCTGCCGGCCGCGCTCTACAAGGCGATGGGCGGCTTCGCGACCAACGGCATCAACATGACCAAGCTCGAGAGCTACATGGTCGACGGCCAGTTCTCGGCGACGATGTTCTACGCGGATGTCGAGGGGCACCCTGACGATCCGGCGTTGCGCCGCGCGCTCGACGAACTCGCCTTCTTCTCGAAGGAGGTGAAGATTCTCGGCGTCTATCCCGCGAGCCCCCTGCGCGAGAATTTTGCGGAAGCCGCCGAATAGGGGAACTGCTGTCGTGGTCGAGGCCATCCCTGCCCACGTATCGAAGCGGCCTTCGCTCCATCTCGACCACCTGACCGTGATCGCGCCCTCGCTGGCCGAGGGCGTCGCGCATGTGCGGGCCTGCCTCGATCTCGACGTGCCCTTCGGCCAGCGTCACGCCTATCTGGGCACGCACAACCACCTGCTGCAACTCGGCGGCTCGGTCTATCTGGAGATCGTCGCGCTCGATCCGGAAGGCCGCGCGCCTCGGCGGCCGCGCTGGTTCGGCTTGGACGACCAGGCGAGCGTCCGGCGGGCCTGGGACAAAGGGCGCCGCCTGCGCGGCTGGGTCGCGCGCACCGACGGCATCGACGCCGTGTTGGCGGGACGCGAAAACATCTTCGGCCGCAAGGTCGCTCTGCCTTTCGACGATCCCACCTTCGATTTTGCGATCCCCGACGACGGCTCGCTGCCCGGCGACGGCGCCTATCCCTCGCTCATCGACCGGCGCGGCAAGGCACGCTCCATGGCAACGATGGCCGATCTCGGCGCGAGGCTGCAGGCGATCACGCTCGAGTGCCCCGATCCCGCGGCCATCCTGAGGCTGTACGACGCGTTCGCGATCGACACCCGGCCTCTGGTCCAGCCCGGGCCCGCCCTGTGCTATCGGGCCAGCATCGAGACGCCGGCGGGGGTGAAGGAGCTGACCTAGGCGCGCTCGCCCTCGACCGCCCAGGCCCGCAGCAGCGTGTTGGCGATGGCGAGATGCTGCGGGCTGGTGAAGCCCTCGGGATGGGTCCCTTCCAGCATCGCCAGCGCTTCTTCGCGGGTGAACCAGCGCCCGGCCTCAAGCTCGGTCATGTCGAGTACGATCTCGTCGTTCAGCGCCTCCGCGATGCAGCCGATCATCAGCGAACCGGGAAAGGGCCAGGGCTGCGAGGCGATGTAGCGGACGGTGCCGACGCGCAGGCCGGCCTCCTCCCAGCTCTCGCGGCGCACCGCGTCCTCGAAGGTCTCGCCGGGTTCGACGAAGCCGGCGATGCAGGAATACATCCCCGGCGCGAAACGCGCCTGGCGCGCCAGCAGGCAGGTCTCGCCGCGCGTCACCAGCATGATCACGACCGGGTCGGTGCGCGGGAAATGCTGGGCGCCGCAGGCGCTGCATTCGCGCTTCCAGCCCGACGCGCCGAGTTGGGTCGGTCCGCCGCACTGGGCGCAGCAGCGGTGGCGCGCATGCCAGTCCAGCAACGCCTTGGCCTGGCCGAGCGGGCCGACCTCGTCCTCCGGAACCAGCCGCTTCAGCGCGACCGAGCGCAGATCGCTGACCACGAGCTCCGGCCGTGCCCGCAGCACCTCCGCCTGGGCCCGGTCCAGCAGCCGCCCGAAGCGCGGGGCGCCGTCGGGCGCCAGACCGAGAAAGGCCTCCTCCAGCCCGTCGCCGAGGGACTGCGTCTCGCCATGGGTGAACCAGATCGAGAGCGCCTCGCCATCGAGCCGCTTGAGAATCGGCGTCTCGCCGGCGACGACCGCGATGCGCGTATCGGAGCGGTGGCGCAGCGCGTTCACGGCATCGGTCTTGTCGCGCAGGTCCTCGCGACGGTCGAGCGTGTTGACGGCGAAACCCGTGAGGGCCGAGCGTTCGCGGGGACGTGAGGCGTCGTTCATGCCCTCCGTCCTAAACCCCGCTCCCGCCCCCACGCAAGCACGGTTATGTGGCGCTGCGGCCGCGCAGCAGATGGACGATGGCGGAGAAGTCCGCTCCGCCTTCGCCCCAGGCGTTGTGGAGCCCGTAGAGCTGCGTGGCCGCGGCGCCGAGAGGCGTCGAGGCGCCGGCCGCCTGGGCGGCCTCCTGCGAGAGCTTGAGGTCCTTCAGCATCAGGGCCGAGGCGAAGCCGGGCTTGTAGTCGTTGTTGGCCGGCGAGGTCGGCACGGGGCCCGGCACCGGGCAATAGGTGGTCAGCGACCAGCACTGTCCCGACGAGGTCGAGGCGACGTCGAACAGCGCCTGATGCGACAGGCCGAGCTTCTCCGCCAGCACGAAGGCTTCCGACACGCCGATCATCGAGATGCCCAGGATCATGTTGTTGCAGATCTTGGCCGCCTGGCCGTTGCCGGCGGCGCCGCAATGCACGATGCGCCGGCCCATCGCCTTCAGGATCGGCTCGCCCAGTGCGAAGGCCTCGTCCGTGCCGCCGACCATGAAGGTCAGGGTCCCGCCCTTTGCCCCGCCGGTGCCGCCGGAGACCGGCGCGTCGAGCGAGAGGCAGCCGCGCTCGCCGGCCAGCCCATGTGCCTTGCGCGCGCTTTCGACATCTACGGTCGAGCAGTCGATCATCAGGGCGCCGCGCTGCACATGGGGCAGCACATCGCCCCAGACAGAGAGCACATGCTTGCCGGCCGGCAGCATGGTGACGACGATATCGGCGTCCGCGACCGCCTCCTGCGCCGAGGAGGCAATGGCCACGCCGAGTTCGGCGGCGGCATCCTTCGAGGCCTGAACCAGATCGAAGGCGCGGACCTCATGCCCGGCCTTGACGAGGTTTCCGGCCATCGGGCCGCCCATATTGCCGAGGCCGATGAAGGCGATGCTGGTCATGGTCGTGATCCTTCCATTCTTCTTGACGGAATATCTTTGGCGGAATAGCTTTCCAGCTGTGATCGGATCGTTCGCGCAGAAGGAGGCCGAACTCCTGTTCCACGACAAGCCGGTCCGGCGTTTCGCCGCGATCGAGCGCGTGGTCAGGCGCAAGCTGCTGCTGCTTCATGCAGCCGCCAGGCTCGACGATCTGCGTGTGCCGCCCGGCAACCGGTTGGAAGCCCTGAAGGGCGACCGCAGCGGGCAGCATTCGATCCGCATCAACGACCAGTGGCGGATCTGCTTCATCTGGAAGGAGGGCGAGGCGCATGACGTCGAAATCGTCGATTATCATTGAGGCGGTGGAGGCCGACGAGGCGGCGCTGGACCTGATTCCGCCCGGCGAAGTCCTGATCGAGGACTTCATGAAGCCGCTCGGTGTCAGCCAGAACCGCTTGGCACGCGACATCGACGCGCCTGTGAGCCGCATCTCCGGCATCGTCAAAGGCGAGCGCAGCATCACGGCCGACACGGCCCTGCGCCTGGCGAAGTTCTTTGGGACGACGCCCGAGATGTGGATGAACCTGCAGACGGATTATGATTTGCGGGCGGCACGGCGCGTGTGCGGTGCGGATATCGACAAGCGCGTGAGGCCGCTTGCCGCATAGCCGTCAATTCCCCTTGGCCCGGCCGACCAGCCCGCGCGCCACGATCATCCGCATCACCTCGTTGGTGCCCTCGAGAATCTGGTGGACCCGAAGGTCGCGGACGATCTTCTCGATCCCGTAATCGGCGAGATAGCCGTAGCCGCCATGGATCTGTAGGGCGTCATTGGCGACGGTGAAGCCGGTATCGGTCGCGACGCGCTTGGCCATCGCGCAGAGCTTCGTTGCGTCCAGCGTCTTCGCATCCAGCGCCGCCGCAGCCCGCCAGAGCAGGCTGCGCGCTGCCTCCAACTCCGTCGCCATGTCGGCGAGCTTGAACTGCAGCGCCTGGAAATCCGCGATGCGGGAGCCGAAGGCTTTGCGCTCGCTAGCATAGGCCAGCGCCTTGTCGAGCGCGCTTTGCGCGCCGCCGAGCGAGCAGGCCCCGATGTTGAGCCGCCCGCCATCGAGCCCTGCCATCGCGATCTTGAACCCGATGCCCTCGGGCCCGAGCCGGTTAGCGACGGGCACGCGGCAGTTCTCGAAGATCACGGCGCGCGTCGGCTGCGCGTTCCAGCCCATTTTCTTCTCGTTGGCACCGAAGGAGAGGCCGGGCGTGCCCTTCTCGACGACGAGTGTCGAAATCCCTGCGGGGCCCGCCTCGCCGGTGCGGACCATCACGACATAGAGATCGGAGACGCCGGCGCCCGAGATGAACTGCTTCTGGCCGTCGAGGATGTAGTGGTCGCCGTCGAGGACCGCTTTCGTCTTCAAGGCCGCCGCGTCCGAACCCGCGCCGGGCTCCGTCAGGCAGTAGCTCGCCAGATGCTCCATCGTGCAGAGCTTCGGCAGAAAGGCCGCGCGCTGCTCGGCCGAGCCGTAGCGGTCGATCATCCAGGCGCACATGTTGTGGATCGAGATATAGGCCGCTACCGTCGGGCAGCCGGTCGAGAGCGCCTCGAAGATCAGCGCCGCATCGAGCCGCGTGAGGCCAGAGCCCCCGACATCATCGGCGATATAGATGCCGCCCATGCCCAGCGCCGCCGCCTGGCGCATCTCGTCGACGGGGAAATGCTTCTCCTCGTCCCAGCGCATGGCGTTGGGCGCCAGCGTATCGGCGGCAAAGCCGAGCGCCATCTCCTGGATGGCGAGTTGATCTTCGGAGAGGGCGAAGGCGGTCATAGCGTCAGGCCTCGATCAGATGGATCAGACGGGCATAGCCGGTGCCTGCGAGCTTGCGCGCGAACCGCGCATCGGAGGTGGCGAGGGGGGCCGAACGGCTCTCCGCCAGCGCAAGGAAAACGCAATCCGAGCACGGGTGTGACAGTTCGAGGGACAGTGCGAAAGCCTTGGGCATCAGGGGCGCGCTGTCTTCGATCTTCGGCAAGGATCCATTCGCCAATGCGTAGGCGGCGCGTGCATAATCCTCCGAGAGGTCTTTTCTTCGAACGGCCCTTGTCAGGGCGCCTGCCATTTCGACGAGGAGAATGTCTGGCGAACTCAGATTGTCGTTTGAGAAGAGCAATGATCGCGCCGCCCCGCTTCGTGGCCCGTCGACGACGGCATCGAACAGGACGCTGGTGTCGATGATCACGAGTCGCCGCCACCGTTCGAGGACATTTCCTCTCGCACGGCGCGAACCATCTCGGCACCTGCCGTCTTGACCTTGGCGAAACCGTGTTCTCGCTCGAATCTCTCGAACAAGGCCTTCCGCTCGGAACCTGTGGGTGTGGCACCTCGGTTGAGGGCCAGGCTCGCCTCATGCTGAAGCGATGTGCCGTTGATCTCGGCCCTGTCCTTCAGCCTTTGCACGAGAGCCTCCTCGACATCGCGGATCAGCAGATTGCCCATGCCACGCCTCCCTTGCTATCAAAGATGATAGCAAGGGAGGCGTGCATTCTCAACCCATCGTCGGGATGACGAAGCTCGCGCCGTCCTTGATGCCGCTCGGCCAGCGCGCCGTCACCGTCTTGGTCTTGGTGTAGAAGCGGATCGAGTCCGGGCCGTGCTGGTTCAGGTCACCGAAGGAGGAGCGCTTCCAGCCGCCGAAGGTGTAATAGGCCAGCGGCACGGGGATCGGAACGTTGATGCCGACCATGCCGACCTGGACCTTCGAGGCGAAGTCGCGCGCCGCATCGCCGTCGCGGGTGAAGATCGCGGTTCCGTTGCCATATTCGTGGTCGTTGGTGAGCTTCAGCGCCTCGTCATAGCTCTCGGCGCGCAGCACGGAGAGCACGGGGCCGAAGATCTCCTCCTTGTAGATGCGCATGTCCTTGGTGACGTTGTCGAACAGGCAGCCGCCGACATAGAATCCGTTCTCATAGCCCTGCATCTTGAAGGCGCGGCCGTCCACGACGAGGCTCGCGCCCTCCTCGATGCCGGTGTCGACATAGGCCTTGATCTTCTCCATCGCCGCCTTGGTCACAACCGGGCCGTAATCGGCCGATGCGTCGGTCGAAGGGCCGATCTTCAGGCTCTCGACCCGCGGGATCAGGCGCTTCACCAGCTCGTCGGCGGTGGCCTTGCCGACCGGAACAGCGACCGAGATCGCCATGCAGCGCTCGCCGGCCGAGCCATAGCCGGCGCCGATCAGCGCGTCGACCGCCTGGTCCATGTCGGCGTCGGGCATGATGATCATGTGGTTCTTGGCGCCGCCGAAGCACTGCACGCGCTTACCGTTGGCGCAGCCACGGGCGTAGATGTACTCGGCGATCGGGGTCGACCCGACGAAACCGACGGCCTTGATGTCGGGGTCGTCGAGGATGGCGTCGACCGCTTCCTTGTCGCCGTTGACGACGTTGAGGATGCCGGGAGGCCCGCCCGCCTCGATGAACAGTTCGGCCAGGCGCATCGGCACGCCCGGGTCGCGCTCGGAAGGCTTCAGGATGAAGGCGTTGCCGCAGGCTATTGCCGGGCCGAGCTTCCAGAGCGGAATCATCGCCGGGAAGTTGAACGGGGTGATGCCGGCGCAGACGCCGAGCGGCTGGCGCAGCGAATAGATGTCGATGCCGGGGCCGGCGCCGTCGGTGAACTCGCCCTTCATCAGGTTGGGCACGCCGAGCGAGAACTCGACCACCTCGACTCCGCGCTGGATGTCGCCCTTGGCGTCGGGAATGGTCTTGCCGTGCTCGCGGGCGAGCAGTTCGGCCAATTCGTCATTGTTCTGTGCGATCAGGTCGAGGAACTTCATCAGCACGCGGGCACGGCGCTGCGGGTTGACCGCAGCCCATTTCGGCTGCGCCTCGGCGGCGTTTTCCACGGCGGTGCGCAACTCGGCGGCCGAGGCCAGCGCGACCTTGCCGATGACCGTCCCGTCCATCGGCTGGTAGATGTCGGCGGTACGGCCCGAGGTGCCGGCGACATGCTTGCCGCCGATGAAATGCCCAACCTGACGCATCGCGTCCTCCCCTACCAATGGTGATGTCTCGAACTGGTGGTCACCACTACCATTCACGTTTGTGCACGGCTATAGCGACGTTGGACGAAGCGGCGTGCGGAAAAGCAAATATCGGGGAGCGTGGTGATGGAGCGGTTCGACTGGGACGATCTGCGGTTCTTCCTCGCGGTCGCGCG
Source organism: Allobosea sp. (assembly GCF_030694325.1). Classification (GTDB taxonomy): domain Bacteria; phylum Pseudomonadota; class Alphaproteobacteria; order Rhizobiales; family Beijerinckiaceae; genus Allobosea. The sequence goes on from NZ_JAUXYO010000345.1 coordinate 11,556, forward strand.
TTCCGGCCGCCTGACGGCCGCGGCCCGCCGGCTTGGGGCCGATCATGCCACGGTCTCGCGCCGCATTACCTCCCTGGAGGAATCGCTCAAGGCCAAGCTCTTCGAGCGCCGGCCTCAGGGCTACACGCTGACCGCTCATGGCGAGCGCCTGCTCGCCCGCGCCGAAAGCATGGAGACCGATGCACTCGCGATCCAGAGCGACATCGGCGGTGCCGACATGGTGCTGGCCGGCACCGTCCGCATCGGCGCGCCCGATGGCTTCGGCACCGCCTTCCTGGCGCCGCGCCTCGCCAAGCTCGCCAGCGCCTATCCGGGCCTCGAACTCCAGCTCATCGCCATGCCGCGCCTGCTCTCGCTATCGAAGCGCGAGGCCGATGTCGCGATCACGCTCGCCCCGCCCAAGGAGGGCAAGGTCGTGGCCCGCAAGCTCTCGGACTATCGCCTCGGCCTCTACGCCAGCCGCGATTATCTCGATGCGATGCCGCCGGTCACGAATCCCGATGACCTCTTCGCTCATCGCATCGTCGGCTATATCGACGACCTGATCTTCACGCCCGAGCTCGATTATCTCGACGAGATCGCCAAGGGTCTGCGCGCCCAGGTGCAGAGTTCGAGCGTGCTGGCGCAGATGAACGCCGTCATCGCCGGGGCCGGCATTGGCGTCATCCACCATTTCATGGCGGAGGGAGAGCCGCGCCTCGTGCCGGTGCTGCCCGAAACCGTCTCGATCACGCGCTCCTTCTGGCTCCTCGTCCATGCCGATCTCAAGGACGTGGCCCGGGTTCGCGCAATCGTCGATTTCCTCGTGCGCGAGGCCAAGGTGAGCCGCGCCCTGCTGATGGGCGAGGCGCAGGCCTCCCTACTCGCTCAGGCCTGAATACGGTTTCGCCCGGCCTGCTTGGCGGCGTAGAGCGCCCGGTCGGCGTTGCGCAGGGCGACATCGAGGCTGTCGCGAGCCGAGATCTCGGCCAGCCCGATCGACACCGTCAGCCCGAGCATGAGCGGCCCGACCGCCATGGGGCGCTCGGCGATGCCGGCCCGGATGGCGTCGGCCAGGCTGCCGGCGTTGCTCTGGTCCAAGCCGGGCAGGAGGAGGGCGAATTCCTCGCCGCCGAGCCTCGCCAGCAAATGGGGCCGGCCCGCGAGCGCCTCGCCGAGCTCGGCAGAGAACACGCGCAAAGCCTCGTCGCCCGCATCATGGCCATGCTCGTCATTGAGCCGCTTGAAGTGATCGATATCGAGGATGGCGACGCAGGTCGGCTGCTCGCTCCGCCGCGCCTCGGCGATCATCTTCGGGCCGCGCTCGAAGAAATAGCGCCGGTTGAACAGCCCGGTCAGATAATCGCGCCAGGCGAGGTCGTGAAGCTGGCGCATCCGCAGCAACGTCTCGGCGTTCGACGCGATGCGGCATTGCAGCTCTTCGAGAACGAAGGGCCGCGAGATGAAATCATGCGCGCCGGCCTTGAGGAAGCCTGCCGAGATCGCCCGGTCGGTCGAGGAGGAGATGCCGATGACGCGGACCTGCTCGGCTGAATAGCGCCTGCGGATGCGGCGCGCGAGTTCGAACCCGTCCATGTCCGGCATGTTGTAGTCGGATACGACGAGCCTGATGTCCTGATCTTTCTCCAGCATCGTCAGCGCATCGGCGCCCGAGCCGACCTCGACCACCGTGTATTGCTGGCTCGTCAGCATCTGCGCCAGCAGCCGGCGCGTGGTGGTCATGTCGTCGACCACGAGAATCCGCGTCTCGCGATTGGTCAGCGCACGCTTGACCGATCCGACGAGATTGCCGAGCGCGAATTCGGAATCCTTCAGCACATAGTCGAACACCTCGCGCTCCATGATGCGGGCGCGCGTCGCCGCATTGAAGGTTCCGGTGAAGACGATGGTGGGAATGCCGTGGCTGACGGTCCAGTCCAGCGCCTCGCCATCGGGTGCGTCGGGCAGGTTGAGGTCCACGACCGCGATCGCATAGCCCTCCTGATCCTTCAGGATGGCGCTGCTCAGGTCCTTGAGGCAGGCGCAGCTCGTGACCTTCAGCCCCGTCTCGGCCTCGATCATCTGACGCAGCGCGATGGCGAAGGTCTTCGAATCCTCGACGACCAGGACCCTGCGCCTGTCTTGCGGACGGAAGAGAGGCTGCCTTTCCGCTGTACGCTCATTCATCGGCTGGTCCTGGCAGGCATGGGCCCACGCATCTGCCGTAACGTCATGATCGGACTGGGCATTTCGGCAGCGGCGCGCCGCCAAGCTCTACCCCTGATAGAGTTAACGGGATGTTGCCGCGTCGGGCGACGTCCGCATGGCGGTCCCGTCAGATGCGCCAGGGCAGGACGTTTCCGGGAAGCCGCTTCGCCAGCAGGTCGAGAACGAGCATCGCGGCGAGGATCACCAGGGAGGCGCTGATCGCCACCGCCGCAGCTTCGCCGGCGAGACCGGCTTCCTTCAGCGAGAACAGCACCACGCCCAGTGTCTCCGTGCCCGAGGACCATAGCAGCGCCGAGACGGTCAGCTCGTTGAAGGCGACCAGAAACACCATCAGCGCGCTGACCATGGCGGCCGGCGCCAGGATCGGTGCCACGATGAAGCGCAGCATCTGCCAGAGCGTGACGCCGTCGAGCTTGGCGGCTTCCTCGTGATGGGCCTCGATCTGGGCCATCGCCGCCAGCGGCGCTTTCAGGGCGAGCGGCAGGAAGCGCGCCAGATAGGCGAAGAGGATGATGAAAGGCGTCGCGTAGATGCTGACGCCCAGAAGCGGCAGAGGCTTCAGGAACATCAGGATGCAGGCGATGGCGAGCACGACGCCGGGCAGCGCATAGGGCAGCTCGATCACCGCCTCGACGATGCGCCTCGAGCGACCCATCCGCCGCTCCAGCGCATAGGCGAAGGCGATCGCCACGAAGGCGAGGATCACCGCGGCGCTGCCGGCGAAGAGGAAGGAGTTGCGGAAGGCCCGCACCGTCACATCCTGCCGCAGCAGCACTTCCGCGAACTTGTCGAGGGTCAGGCTCTGCCAGCTGAGCGGGACGCCGAGCGCCGGCGTCAGCGCCTCTGCAAACAGAGCCAGGAACGGCAGACCGAGCTTGACCGCCAGCAGCAGGATGAGGCCGCCGAGCACGAACGGACGGGCCCGCCCGAGCGTCCAGAACGGCTCCAGCGGGCGTTCGATCTCGACCTTGCCGCCGGCCCGGCGGGTCGCCAGCATGCCGGCCGCGATGCCGACGGCCGCCACGAGTGCGACGAGGATCGACAGCGCCGCGGCATCGGGCAGGCCCGCGGGGCCGAAGCTCGACAGCCGTCGATAGATCAGTGTCGGCAGCGTCAGATAGTTGACCGGCAGGCCCAGCAGCGCCGGAATGCCGAAATTGCCCACGCCCGCCACGAAGGCGAGCAGCGCCGCTGCGATGATCTGCGGCCGCAGCACCGGCAGGAGGATGCGCGAGATGATGGTCGCGGGGCCTGCGCCCTCCATCTGGGCGGCTTCGATCAGCGAATGCGGCACGCTGCGCAGGCCGGTCCAGAGCGTGATCGCCACCAGCGGGGCGTGATGCAGCGCCATCACGAGCGCGATGCCGCCACGCCCCAACAGAGGGTTGGGCGTGCCGGGTGCCGGCGAGAGGCCGAAGAGCGCAAGGATCGGCGAATGCGGCGCCAGCAGGCTGAGGAAGGCGAGAGCCGCGACCTGTGGCGCGATCATCATCGAGAAGACGAGCGAGAACGCGATGATCCTCTTGCCGCGCAGATCGGTGACGGCGAGCAGAATAGCGGCCGTGCCGCCGATCAGCAGCGCGCCGATCGCCGAGAGCCCGGCTGTCTCGAGGGTATGCAGCGTCGCGTTGACGGCCGCCCGGCTGCCGATTTCCGCCAGTGCCGCCTCGGGCGAAAACTGCCAGCCCGGTGCGAAGGCCGCTGCTGCCAGCCGCAGGAAAGGCAGCCCGCCCAGCAGGATCGCGCAGGCGGCCACCATGACCGGCAGGCCGAGGCCGGCCGGGACAGCGAGGCCCCGCCAGGACGGGCGGGGCCTTGCCGTCTGCCAGCCGGGATGGGCGGCGAGCGTCACTCGAAGATCGTGCTGAAGCGCTTGCGCGCGCTGGCCTCGTCGGCGAGCGCCTTGGCGGCGTCGAACGGCATCAGCTTGATCGCGGTGCGGGTGGGGTAGCCGCCGGGCAGGGCGACATCGGGATGAGCCGCGACATAGCCCTGCTTGAGCGCCAGTTCCTGACCGTCCTTGGAGAGCAGGAAGTCGACGAAGGCCTTGGCCGCTTCGGGGTTCTTGCTGGTCTTCAGGATCGCGACCGGCTCGCTGACAGCCGAGACGCCCTCGCTCGGGAAGACGAACTCGACCGGCGCACCCTTGGCTTTTTCACGGATCGGCATGAAATCGACGATCATGCCGTAGAGCTTCTCTCCCGTCGCGACCTGGCGCAGGATGTCGCCGTTGGAGCCGGCGGCGAGCGCGCCATTGGCCTTCAGTGCCTCGTAGAAGGCCCAGCCGGTCGGCAGGTTGCTGCTCAGCGTGATCGTGTGGATCATCGCGGCGCCGGAGTTCAGCGGGCTCGGCATCGCCAGCAGGTTCTTGGCCTCCGGCTTGGTCAGGTCGAGCCAGCTCGCCGGCTTCATCGGCGCCTTCGTGTTGTAGACGATGCCGGTGGTGATCAGCTTGGTCGCAAACCAGAACTTGGCGGGGTCATGGATGCCGGCCGGATAGGCCGACATGTCGGCTTTCTCATGGGCCAGCAGCCTGTTCTCCTTCTTGAGCCCCTCCATTGTGACGGCATCTGCGATCAGGAGCAGGTCGGGCTGCGGGGCGCCGGCCTCGAACTCGGCGCGCAGCTTGGCCATGACGCGCGGCGTACCGTCGCGCACGAAGCTGATATCGACCTTGGGATACTTGGCCTTGAAGGCGTCGATCGTCTGCTGGGCGTCGGTATTGGGCTGGCTGGTGTAGAGAACGAGCTTGCCTTCGACCGCGGCGGCCGGGCCGCTCAGCAGCAGGGCGGCGACGAGCCCGGCGCTCAGCATAGAAAGGGACGCCTTGTAGCGCATGGTGGTCTCCTGATGAGATGTCCTGAGCGAGTCTGCGCTGGCGGTAGTCTGCGCATATGACATATCCATGAAGCTGTCGTCATGAGGTGCGCGTTCGTTTCGTCCGCCTCTCTGCAGGGCTTTCCTGTGCCGGGGCGGGTTGACCCTCCCATCCGGGCATCCCACCTTCGGGTCTCAAGCCTCTGCCTGCGACGGGACCGCCATGACCGCCTCCAAGCTCGACCAGCTCCGCCAGATGACCACCGTGGTCGCCGATACCGGCGATATCGAAGCGGTGCGCCGGCTCGCCCCGGTTGATTGCACCACCAACCCGACCCTGATCCTGAAGGCGGTCGAGACGCCGGCCTATGCCGACCTAGTCGAGGAGGCTGTCGCCTGGGGAAAGAAGGCCGGCGGCGGGGAATCCACGGTGCATGCCGTCTGCGACCGTCTCGCCGTGACCTTCGGCGCCGAACTGACCAAGATCGTTCCGGGTCGCGTTTCGACCGAGGTGGATGCCGATCTGTCTTTCGACACGAAGGCGACCATCGAGAAGGCTCGCGCCATCATCGCGGCCTATGCCGATCGAGGAATCAACAAGGATCGCATCCTGATCAAGATCGCCTCGACCTGGGAGGGTATCCAGGCGGCGAAGGTGCTTCAGGCCGAAGGGATCGACTGTAACCTGACGCTGCTCTTCAGCCTGCCGCAGGCCGCGGCCTGCGCCGACGCGAAGGCCTTCCTGATCTCGCCCTTCGTCGGCCGCATCCTCGACTGGCACGTCAAGGCGGGCGGCGGGCCGTACACAGCCGAGACCGACCCGGGTGTCGTCTCGGTGCGCACCATCTACGACTACTACAAGGCTCATGGGATCGGCACCGTCGTGATGGGCGCCTCGTTTCGCAACACGGGCGAGATCGAGGCACTGGCCGGTTGCGACCGGCTGACGATCGGCCCGGGCCTGCTCGACGAATTGGCCGCCGCGACCGGGGATCTGCCGCGCAAACTCTCGCCCGACGCGCAGCGCGAGGCACCCGCTCGGCTCCATCTCGATGAGAAGGGCTTCCGCTTCGCGCTCAACGAGGATGCCATGGCGACGGAAAAGCTGGCCGAAGGCATTCGCGGCTTCGTCAAGGACCTGCGCGCACTGCGCAAGCTCGTCGCCGCGCGCCTCGTCTGAGGCCTCGCGCGTCGATCAGGGGGCCTTCGCTTCGGCCTGCGCGGTGATGGCGGGCTTCGGCGGGGCCGTCGCGCCCTCGAAGAAGCTGCGGCCGCCGGCCGCGGCCATCTCCAGCTGGTGCTTCCAGCCCTTGCTGTCCTTGCCGGCGCCGAGCGCGGTGAAGTCGCTGCGCCGTCCGTCGCCGCGTCCGCCCTGATAGACCATCACGCCCTGTGCGGTGACGACGATATCGCCGCGGCGCAGGGTCGGATCCTTCAGATACCAGTTCGGATCGGAGGATGGATCGAGCTGAACGACCGGCGGCTTCGGCTTCGACGAGACCTCGGGCGCCTTCTGACGGGGCATCGCCTGTCGCGGCTCGTCATATTCGTAGATCGGCGTCGCCCGCAGCCGCGGTCCGCCGCCGAAGATGGCGCGGCCGAGCTCCTCGAACAGGTTGGCCGCCTGGACCGACGGTGCCCCCGAGACGGACATCGCCGTCGCCAGCCCCAACATCACGATCCGCCGCACCGCCATCGTCGTCATCCTCTGCCAATCGGCTGATCAACGAGGGATGGTCGCAAAAGGTTCAGTGCAGGTTCACCAATGCGGTTAACATTTTTTGCGCGATGAGGCGGCGGCCTCGATTACCCCTTGGCCGCCAGCGCCTCCGCGCGAATTGTCGAAAGCGATTTCGCCGGCGTGATCGCCTCCGGATCGAGGAGGCAATGGATGATCGAGGGCTTGCCCGAGGCGACGGCCCGCTCGAAGGCCGGGCCGAATTCCTCGGTCGTCTCGACGCGCTCGCCATGCCCGCCGAAGGCGCGCGCATAGAAGGCGAAATCGGGATTCTTCAGCGTCGTCGCCGAGACTCGGCCGGGATACTCCCGCTCCTGATGCATCCGGATCGTGCCGTACATGCCATTGTCGACCACTATGACGACGACGGCGAGGTCGTATTGGACGGCGGTCGCGAAATCCTGCCCGTTCATCAGGAAGCAGCCATCGCCGGCGAAGGCGACCACGGTCCGCTCCGGATAAAGCCGCTTGGCGCCGATCGCCGCCGGCACGCCATAGCCCATCGAACCCGAGGTCGGGGCGAGCTGCGTCGCGAATTTCGTGAAGCGGTGGAAGCGGTGAACCCAGGTCGCGTAATTGCCGGCGCCGTTGCACAGGATCGCGTCGTCCGGCAGGTGGTTGCGCAGCCAGCGCACCATCTCGCCGGGATGGAATGAGCCGGCGACCGGGGCCGGCTGCTCACTCCAGCCGAGATAGGCCTCATGCGCTTCGGCGGCCGCGCCGGCCCAGGGAATTTCCTGCGGCGGATGCACGGTCTCGAGCGCCGCGCAGAAGGCGGTCGGCGAGGCGTTGATCGCCAGCGACGGCCGGTACACGCGGCCCAGCTCCTCGGGGTCGGGATGGACATGCACCAGCGGCCGGCCGGGGTTGGGAATGCCGAAGAGCGAGTAGGACTGGCTCGGCATCTCCGACAGCCGCCCGCCGACGAGAATGACGAGATCGCTGTCCTTGATCCGTGCCAGCAGCTTCGGATTGGGGCCGATGCCGAGATCGCCCGCGAAGTTCGGATGGTCGGCCGGGAACAGCATCTGCCGCCGGAAGGAAACCGCGACGGGCAGGTCGAAGCGCTCGGCGAAGCGCTGGAAGCGCTCGATCGCCTGCGGGTTCCAGCGCGAGCCGCCGAGGATCGCGACCGGCGATTTCGCCGCCCAGAGCCGCTTCTGCAGGTCGATCGTCTGCAGCAGGGACGGGTGAGTCTCCGTCACCTGATAGGGTTCTGCGTCCACCGCCTCGACGACGTCGGTCAGCATGTCCTCGGGCAGCGCGATCACCACCGGGCCGGGACGGCCCGAGGTCGCGACATGGAAGGCGCGGCTGATGATCTCGGGGATGCGCTCGGCCTGGTCGATCTCGGTCGCCCATTTCGTCATGGTGCCGAAGACCGCGCGGTAATCGAGCTCCTGGAAGGCCTCGCGCTCGCGCATCGAGCGGTCGATCTGCCCGACGAACAGGATCAGCGGCGTCGAATCCTGATGGGCGATATGGACGCCGGGCGAAGCATTGGTAGCGCCCGGCCCGCGCGTCACGAAGCAGATGCCGGGCTTCCCCGTCAGCTTGCCGGCAGCCTCGGCCATCATGCAGGCGCCGCCCTCGGCCCGGCAGATCGTGACCTTCAGCTTGGCGTCATGCAGTGCGTCGAGCACGGCGAGATAGCTCTCGCCGGGAACGCAGAACGCATCGGTCGCCCCATGGATCAGGAGTTGGTCGACGAGGATCTGCCCGCCGGTGCGTTTGGTCGTCGTCATTGCGGCGTTTCCATTACTTGACTAAGTTGGTCATGTTGAATGAGGAGGCGGCTATGACGCGCGTAACCGTCCACGAAGCGAAGACCCACCTGTCGCGCCTGCTCGAAGAGGTCGAGAAGGGGGGGGAGGTCGTGATTTCGCGGCGCGACAAGCCGATCGCGCGTCTAGTGCCGATTGAAACGGTGCAGCCGGAGGTCATGCCGGCGCGTCGGCCAGGTCGCATGCAGGGCCTGATCGATATCGGGCCGGAGTTTTTCGAGCCGCTGCCGGACGATGAACTACGGCTTTGGGAAGGCCACGGCGATTGAGGCTTCTGCTCGATACCTCGACGCTCATCTGGTGGGCGAATGACAGCGCGAGCCTGACTCGCCCCGCTCGGACAGCCATCACCCGTGCCGAAATCGTATTCGTCAGCGCGATCACGGCCATGGAGCTTTCGACGAAGCTGCGGATAGGCAAATTGCCCGAGGCCGCCCTGCTTGTGGAGGAGTTCGACCGCCGCTGCGCCGATGAGAGCTTCGTGCTGCTGCCGCTGTCGCATCGCCATGCGCTGTTTGCGGGCTCGATCCGAGCAGAGCCGCGTGATCCCTTCGACCGCATGTTGGCGGCGCAAGCGATCATCGAGGATCTGACAGTCATCGCTTCCGACACCGCCTTCGACGCCCTCGGCGCCCGCCGGATCTGGTGACGCGCTCACTTGGCGAGCCCGCCCCAGGCCGGATCGTTCAGAATTTCGTCGGCATGCTGGCCCAGCCGCGGACTCGGACGCGGCGAGACCTGCCGGACGTTGTCCATGACGATCGGCGAGGCGACGGTCGGAATCGCGCCGCCCTTCGCTTCGGTACTGGCGAGATCGACTCGGACGCCGCGAGCGATCACTTGCGGATCGGCGAAGACCTCGTCGACGGCGTTGATCGGGCCGGCCGGAACACCGACCTTCTCGAGCGTCGCCAGCAGATCGACCTTGAGATAGCGCTGGCAAAGCGTATGCAGCCGCTCTGTCAGCGCGACGCGGTTCTGCACCCGCGAGCGGTTGTCCAGATAGGCAGGGTCGTCCGCCAGACCTGCCTCGCCCAGCACCTCGCAGAGCTTGCGCCACTGCCCGTCATTGCCGGTCGCGATGATGATATGCCCGTCGGCGACCGGGAACACGTCATAGGGCACGATGTTGGGGTGCGCGTTGCCCAGGCGCGGCGGCAGATTGCCCGAGACGAGATAGTTCAGCGCCTGGTTGCCGAGCACGGCGATCTGGCTGTCGAGCAGCGCCATGTCGAGCGTCGCGCCCTCGCCGGTGGCGTCGCGCCGGCGCAGCGCCGAGAGGATGCCGATCGTGGCATAAAGCCCGGTATAGATGTCCGCCGTCGCATAGGCCGCCTTCATCGGCGCGCCCTCCGGCTCGCCAGTCAGCGACATCACCCCGCCCATGCCCTGGACGAGGAAGTCGTAGCCGGCGCGCGGCGCATAGGGGCCGGTCTGGCCGAAGCCCGTGACCGAGCAATAGACCAGCCGCGGATAGGCCGCGCGCAGCGAGGCCGCATCGAGCCCATACTTCTCCAGCCCGCCGACCTTGAAGTTCTCGACCACGACATCGGCATGGGCCGCGAGTTTTCGCACCAGCGCCTGCCCTTCGGCCGTGCGGAAATCAGCCGTGATCGAGCGCTTGCCGCGATTGGCGGAGTGGAAATAGGCCGCGGACAGATGCTCCTCGCCCGCGCCCTCGACGAAGGGAGGCCCCCATTTGCGGGTATCGTCGCCCTCGGGCGCCTCGACCTTGACGACATCGGCACCGAGATCGGCCAGCACCTGGCCGATCCAGGGACCTGCAAGGATGCGCGCGAGTTCGAGGACGCGCAGGCCGGCGAGGGAAGGGGGCGTGGTCGTCGGGAGCGACATGTGAACAGCCTGAACGCCGTCATCCCGGGCTTGTCCCGGGATCCATCATGGGGCGGATCCCTGGCGAGGGTCGCACTCTACGATGGATTCCGGCGCTCCGCTTCGCTGCGGCCGGAATGACGGGAAGGTTTCAGAAGAACGCCTGCAGCCCAGTGACCGCCCGGCCGAGGATCAGCGCGTGGACGTCATGCGTGCCCTCATAGGTGTTCACCGTCTCGAGGTTCGCGGCATGGCGCATCACGTGATACTCGATCTGGATGCCGTTGCCGCCGTGCATGTCGCGGGCCTGACGGGCGATGTCGAGCGCCTTGCCGCAATTGTTGCGCTTGACGAGCGAGATCATCTCCGGGGCCATCTTGCCCTCATCCATCAGCCGGCCGACGCGGAGCGAGCCCTGCAGGCCGAGCGTGATCTCGGTCAGCATGTCCGCCAGCTTCTTCTGGTAGAGCTGCGTCTGGGCGAGCGGCTTGTTGAACTGCTTGCGGTCGAGCCCGTACAGGCGCGCGCGGTGGAAGCAGTCCTCGGCCGCGCCCATCACGCCCCAGGAGATGCCGTAGCGCGCGCGGTTGAGGCAGCCGAACGGACCCTTCAGACCGGAGACGTTGGGCAGCAGGTTCTCTTCCGGGACGATCACGCCGTCCATGACGATCTCGCCGGTGATCGAGGCGCGCAAGCTGAGCTTGCCGCCGATCTTCGGGGCCGACAGCCCCTTCATCCCCTTTTCGAGGATGAAGCCGCGGATCTGGTTGTCATGCGCGGCCGACTTCGCCCAGACGACGAAGACATCGGCGATCGGCGAGTTCGAGATCCACATCTTCGAGCCGGTGAGGCGATAGCCGTCGGCGACCTTCTCGGCACGGGTCTTCATGCCCGCCGGGTCGGAGCCGGCATCGGGCTCGGTCAGGCCGAAGCAGCCGACCCATTCGCCCGAGCCCAGCTTGGGCAGGTACTTCTTGCGCTGGCTCTCGTCGCCATAGGCATAGATCGGGTACATCACCAGCGAGGATTGGACCGACATCATCGAGCGATAGCCGGAATCGACGCGCTCGACCTCGCGCGCCACCAACCCGTAGGAGACGTAATTGGCGCCAGCGCAGCCATACTCTTCAGGGACGGTCACGCCGAGCAGGCCGAGTTCGCCCATCTCGTTGAAGATGGCCCGGTCGGTCTTCTCCTCGAGATAGGCCTCCGCCACGCGGGGCTGCAGCTTGTCCTGCGCAAAGGCCCGGGCCGTGTCGCGGATCAGGCGCTCGTCCTCGGTCAATTGCTCGTCGAGCAGGAAAGCGTCGTCCCAGGTGAACTCGGCCAGCTTGTGGCTCGTGCTGTGGCTGCGGGCGGCTTCGGCCATCGTGGTTTGCTCCCTTGGTTCTGTGTGGACGTCATCCCGGGCGACCGGAGGGAGACCCGGGATCCATGCCGGAACGGTTCAGGCATGGATCCCGGCTCTGCGCTTCGCTCCGGCCGGGATGACGGCGCGGTTGTTCTCGCTGGAGTTTACAGCCTATCGCTCACGCATCCACATCGAAGCTGACGCCCTGCGCCAGCGGCAATGTCGTGCCGTAATTGAGCGTATTCGTGGCCCGGCGCATATAGGCTTTCCAGGCGTCGGAGCCGGCCTCGCGGCCGCCGCCGGTTTCCTTCTCGCCGCCGAAGGCTCCGCCGATCTCGGCGCCGGAGGGTCCGATATTGACGTTGGCGATGCCGCAATCGGAGACTTCGGCCGAGATGAAGGTCTCGGCCTCGCGCATGTCGAGCGTGAAGATCGAGGAGGACAGGCCGGCGCCGACGGCGTTCTGGATCGCGATCGCTTCATCCAGGGTCTTGTACTTCATGACGTAGAGGATCGGCGCGAAGGTCTCGCGGGTGACCGGGCCGGTCTGCGTGGGCATCTCGACGATCGCGGGGCGGACATAGAAGCCCCCGGTTCCGACCGTGACACGCTCGCCGCCATGCACGGTGCCGCCGGCGGCCTTGGCCTCCGACAGTGCCGCCTGCATGCCCTTGAACGCGGCTTCGTCGACGAGGGGGCCGACCAGCACGCCCGCCTCGCGTGGGTCGCCGATCTTCACCGAGCCGTAGACCTTGATGAGCTTGGGGATCAGCGCGTCATAGACGCTCTCATGCACGATCAACCGACGCAGCGTGGTGCAGCGCTGGCCCGCCGTGCCCATGGCCGCAAAGGCGATGCCGCGCAGCGCGATGTCGAGATCGGCCGATGGCGCGACGATCGCGGCATTGTTGCCGCCGAGTTCGAGGATGGCCCGGGCGAAGCGGGCGGCAAGCTTCTGGCCGACTTCCTGGCCCATCCGGGTCGAGCCCGTGGCGGAGACAACCGGGACGCGGTGATCCTGCACGAGGATGTCGCCGATCTCGCGACCGCCGATCAGGATCTCGGACAGGCCGGCGGGCGCCTCTGGGCCGAATCGCTTCATCGTCTTCTCGACGATGGCCTGGACGGCGAGACCCGTCAGCGGGGTCTTCTCGGAAGGCTTCCAGACCACGCTGTCGCCGCAGGCGAAGGCGAGCGCGGCGTTCCAGGACCAGACCGCGACGGGGAAGTTGAAGGCCGAAATCACGCCGCAGACGCCCAGCGGATGCCAAGTCTCCATCATGCGGTGGTTGGGGCGCTCGGTCGCGATCGTCAGGCCGTAGAGCTGCCGCGACAGGCCGACGGCGAAATCGCAGATGTCGATCATCTCCTGGACCTCGCCAAGGCCCTCCGACGTCACCTTGCCGGCCTCCATCGTCACCAGCAGGCCGAGATCGTCCTTGGCGGCCCGCAACTCCTCGCCGAGCAGGCGCACGAATTCGCCGCGGCGCGGCGCCGGCACCTTCCGCCATGCCAGGAAGGCGGCATGCGCCCGGCCGATCGCGGCCTCGGCCTCAGATGCGCTCGTCTCCCTGAGTGTAACGACAGTCTCGCCGGTGATGGGCGAGCGTGCTGCGAGCCCGGTTGCGGCGAAGGCGGTGTCCGTGACGCCGAGGCGTTTCAGCAGCGCGAGCGCGTCCTGCGGGAGGCTGGTGGTCATGATGCGTCCTGATCGTGGCTCGGCCTGATCCAGACCGGGATGCCGGACAATGCCCCCTTACGCCTTGCCCGGGCAACCGATATGTTCTCACGACTTGATGAGAAGGGCTCATGAACCTCGAGATCGTCCCAGGCCGCCTGACCGTGCCGTCGCTGTCCGCCCTGGCGGCCTTCGAGGCGGCGGCGCGCCATGGCAGCTTCACCCGTGCGGCGGAGGAGTTGAACCTGACTCAGGGCGCGGTCAGCCGGCAGGTCGCGCATCTGGAGACGGTGCTGGGAGTCGCGCTGTTCCAGCGCGCGAGACAGCGCGTCACGCTGACGCCGGCCGGTGCCGCCTATGCCGCTGAGATCCGGGACGGGCTCTCGCGTCTGGCGGCGGCGACCGTCTCGACCATGGCCTTCCGGGGCGCTGGCGGTGTGCTGAACCTCGCCATTCTCCCGACCTTCGGCACGCGCTGGCTGATCCCGCGCCTGCCGCGCTTCACCGAGGCCCATCCCGGCATCACCATCAACTTCACCACGAAGCTCGTGCCGTTCGACTTCGCCCGCGAGCCGCTCGATGCGGCAATCCATTTCGGTGATCCGGTCTGGCCCGGCGCGCGGCTGCACCGGCTGATGGGGGAGGAGATCATACCCGTCGCGGCGCCCGGCCTGGTGGCGCGCCTGGGCCTCAAGGAACCCGCCGACATGCTCAGGGGCTCGCTTCTGCAGCAATCGACGCGGCCCCGCGCCTGGGCAAACTGGCTGGAGCAGCAGGGCTTGCCGCCGCAGCGAGCGCTGATGGGGCCGCGCTTCGAGCAGTTCGCCATGGTCTCGCAGGCGGCCGTCGCCGGTCTGGGGCTCGCCATCGTGCCGCGCTTCCTGGTCGAGGAGGAACTGCGCTCCGGCTCGCTGGTCATTCCCTTCGACCGGCCCGTCATTGGGGCCGAGGGCTATTACCTGGTCTATCCGGAAACCCGCGCAGACCTGCCCGCCGTCGTCGCCTTCCGCGACTGGTTGCTCGGGGAATGTGCCGCCACGGCCTGACTCGACAAGTCCGGCGGCACGCGCCATTCATGCGCTTAGTTCACCAACAGGGCGTGCGGCGCGCGCCTTTGCCAGCCCGGATGCCGTCATGTCGTCTTCGTCCGAATCCGCCGACGTCGTCATCTGTGGCGGCGGCGCCCTCGGCTCCTCGGTCGCCTACCATCTTGCCGCCGATCCGGGTTTCAAGGGCAGGATCGTCGTCGTCGAGAAGGACCCGACCTATCGCTACGCCGCTTCGGCGCTGTCGGCCGCCTCGATCCGTCAGCAATATTCGAGCGCGGTGAACATCCGGATTTCGCTGCATGGCATCGACTTCCTGCGCAACATCGGCGCGCATTTGGTGGTCGATGGCGAGGCGCCGGTCATCGATCTGCACGAGGGCGGTTATCTTTATCTGGCGGGCGAGGAGGGGGCTCCGGTGCTGGCCGCCAACCAGGCGCTGCAGGCGGCCGAGGGCGCCGATATTGCGCTTTATGCTGCAGATATGCTGCGCAGCAAATTTCACTGGATGAACACCGAGGACATCGCCTGCGGCAGCTTCGGCGTGAGCGGCGAAGGGTGGTTCGACGGCTGGGCCGTGTTGCAAGCGTTTCGCAAGAAGGCGCGGTCGCTCGGCGTCGAATACCGCCAGGGAGAGGTGACGCGTTACATCGTCGAGGGTGGTCGCGTCGTCGCCGTCGAACTCGCCGACGGTAGCCGTCTCGCCTGCGGCGCGGCGGTCAACGCCTCTGGAACCCATGGCGCTCGCCTCGCCGCCACGGCCGGCGTGGCGATCCCGGTGCGGTCGATGAAGCGCTACGTCTTCTCCTTCCTCTGCAAGGGCGAGGTCGACAACTGCCCGCTGCTGATCGACCGGAGCGGCTCCTGGTGCCGGCCCGAGGGCAAGCGCGGCACTGACGGCCAGCTCTTTATCGGCAGTTGCTCGCCGCTGACGCCCGAGCAGGACCGGGAGTGGATCGAGACCGACGCGGATGTCGAGGATGTCGACTGGGGCTTCTTCGAGGAGGTCGTCTGGCCGGCGCTCGCCCATCGCATCCCGGCCTTCGAGCAGATCCGGCCCGGCCGCGCCTGGGCCGGCCCCTATGACATGAACGAGCTCGACCACAACGCCATTGTCGGCCCTGCGGTCGGCCTCTCGGGGCTCTACCTCGCCAACGGCTTTTCCGGGCATGGTCTGCAGCAGGCGCCGGCGGTGGGCCGCGGCCTCGCTGAGCACCTCCTGCACGGCGGCTATCGCACGCTGGACCTCTCCGATCTCGGTCATGAGCGCATCGTCGATGGCAGGCCGTTGCTGGAAACCAACGTCATCTGAACGGAGGCGGCCATGATCGACGCGGGCTATGTCCGCACCATGGCGCGCTACAACGCCTGGCAGAACACGAGCCTGCTGAAGGCTGCCGCCACGCTGGACGAGGCGGCCCGTCGTCAGGATCGCGGCGCCTTCTTCAAGTCGATACATGGAACGCTCTGCCATCTGCTCTGGGCCGATCGGATGTGGCTCTCGCGCTTTGCCGGCACGCCGAAGCCGACATTGCGCATCCACGAATCCGCCGACCTCGTCGCCGACTGGGCCGACCTCGTCGCGCAGCGGCAGGCCTTCGACGACACGATCCTGGAGTGGGCGCGCGACGTGTCACCCGAGTGGCTGGCCGGTGACCTCGTCTGGTTTTCCGGCGCGACGCAGCGCGAGATGCGCAAGCCGCGCGCATTGTTGGTCGCCCACCTCTTCAACCACCAGACCCATCATCGCGGCCAGATTCATGCGATGCTGACGGCCGCCGGTGCGAGGCCCGACGACACCGACCTGATGCTGCTGGAGCCGGAGGTCTGAGCCGGCGCGCGAGCGCATGACGGCATTCTGACCTCATGTTACGTTCCCTCTGCGTAAGCTGGCGTGAGCCAGGCAGGAGGGAGGTTGGCATGGCCTGCTCGTTCACGCGTATCGCCTCCTGCGCAGGGCTCGTCGCGTCTGTTGCAGCCCTCGGCTTCCTCGCCAGTCCGGCTCTCGCCCAGAAGGCCGAGACCGTCACGCTCTGCAGGGCCGAAAAGACCGAGCGGGCGATTGCCGCCTGCACCGCGATCATCAAGGGGCGTGGGGACCGGAAGGCGAAAGCCTCGGCTCTGCTCAGCCGCGCCCAGGCCTATTGGGCCCTCAACCGCCTGGCCGAGGCCGAGAAGGACTACAGCGAGACGATCGTGCTAGCGCCGAAGGCGATGGCGCTCTATCGCGACCGCGGCCAGATCCGCTTCGGGCTGGGCAATAACGCGGGCGCGATGGCGGACTTCACCACAGCGATCGAGATGGCGCCGTTCGATGCCGACAACTACGCCAATCGCGGCTATCTGAAGATGCTGCAGTATGATTTCAGCGGAGCGGGCGCCGATCTCCGCCAGGGCCTGTTCTGGCAGAAGGACCATGCGCGCAGCGCCTATATGGTCGGGCTGCTGCACTATTCGACCGGCCGCTATGGCGATGCCGTCGAGCAGATCGACAAGGCCCGCGCCGCCGGGTTTCGCGGCCCCGAGGCTTTCATCACCAAAGCGCGCAGCCTGTACTATCTTGGCACCTTCGATCCGGCGATCCGCGAAGCGACGGAGGGCCTTCAGGCCTTCCCGACCCAGTCCAGTCTCACCGAAATCCGGGCCCGGGCGCGCCTTGTCCGGCGAGACCTCGAGGGCGCGCTGGCGGACGTCGAGACGGTGATCCAGGCGGCCCCGCGCTATGGCCGCGCCTATGCCACGCGCGGTGCGATCAGGCTGGCGATGAAGGATGTCGCGGCGGCGACCGCCGATGCAGACAAGGCGATCGAACTCGACCCGTTACTGTTCGACGCCCATGAACTCAAGGCGGAGATCCTGCTGACTTCGGGCAACGAATCGGCCGCCCGCGCGGTCCTTGCGGCCTCGGCCGCGCGCACCGATGCGAAGTTGGCCTACGACATCGCCTCCCGCGCCCGCCATGCCTCCCTCGTCGTCGAACTCGACAAGCCCAAGCCGATCCTCGTCACCGATCTCGACGAAGCCGAACTGAAGACGCGCTGCGACAGGCGCGACGATCCGCTGCGGTTCCAGAGTTGCGATCGGCTGGTCGAAACCGCAACGACGCCGCAGGAGCGGGCCGACCGGCTGATCCTGCGTTCGCGGGCACGGCCTTTCGCCGAGCAACTGGGCGATCTCGATCTCGCCTTGGCCGCGGCGCCGGATCACCTTTCGGCGACGATCGCCCGCGCCTATGGGCACATGGCGGCCTATCGCTACGACGCGGATCTGCGGCCTTATGAAAGGGCCTGGGCGGACGCCGACAGTGCCGTGCGTCTTGCGTCGCCCGGGTCGCCGGAGCACGAGCAGGCCCTGCTGACGCGCGCGACCGCGGCCGAGGGCAAGGGGGATTACGAGGCGGCCATCTTGGACCTGACCCAGATCCTCAATCGCGACGGGACGGCTCCCTATGCCCTCGAGATGCGCGGGAAGATGCATCTGATGGCCGGCCGCGCAGCGGCAGCGCTGGCCGATCTGCGGGAAATCCGGCGCGTGGCGCCCGAGGACAGCCGCCGGTTTCTCGATGACGATCTGTTCGTCATCGCCCTCATCGAGAACGGCGAGACGAATGAAGCGTTGGCCGCCCTCGACGGCCGGCCGCAGGGCCATCTCGGCAACGAGATGACGCGTCGGGCGCTGCGCGCGCGGGCCCTCCTCGCACGTGGCGAAGCGGCTGCGGCACGTGAGGTTGCCTCGGCTGCCCTCACGACCAATCGCGCCCACAGCGGCGCCAGCGCCGTCCGCGGGATCGCCTCCGCCCAGCTCGGCAATGCCCTCGAAGCGGTCGCCGATCTGACAGCCGCCATCGATGAGACGGTAGCAGTCCCTTTCAAAGCCGCGAGCATGGGCATTACGCCCGGGCACATGGCGAATCTGTTCCTGCATCGCGGGCTCGCCCGTGTTCAGTTGAACCAGAGCCGGGCCGCCCATGCCGATTTCAGCGAGGCGATCCGGCGCATGCCGGACCGCGCCCGGCCCTATGGCGAGCGCGCCAGGCTTTCCCTCGCCACCGACAATCCGGCTGCCCTAACCGACATCGCGATGGCGTTGCGCATCGAGCCCAATGAGCCGCGCTGGCAGGCGCTCGCCGCGCGCATAAACCTGGCGACGGGTGATCTCGGTGCGGCCGAACGCTTTGCAGGCCTGGCCCTCGCGGCTCCCGCGCCCGAGGCGGACCTGCTTTTGCTGCGCGCGAAGGCGAGGCTCGGGCTTGGCAATTTCGGAGGCGCGGTCGAGGATGCGACGGTCCATCTGGCGGCGCGCACAACGGATACAGAGGCGCTGCTGATCCGGATCGAGGCGCGTAGCGGGCAGGGCGATCTGAAGGCGGCGCTGGCGGATGCGGAAGCGGCGCGCAAAGCCCGCAGCGACGACGCCCGGATTCTGCTGGCGCTGGCCGAACTGAGACGCCGCAGCGGTGACGCGCCGGGCGCCATCGGCGCGTTCGAGGACGCGGCAGGGAGGCCCGATGCCGCCCTGCTCGCCAACAAGCGGCTGGGCGATCTCTATGCCGAGATCGCCTCGGACCAGCTGGCGCTGGGCTATTACGCCAAGGCGCTCGAACAGCCGGTCCGGACACCCACCGACGAGGCGTTGCGGAGCCAGGCGCGCGCCGCGCGTGACGCGCTCATCCGCAAGATGGCCGCACCGAAATAGGTGTTCCGCGCTTTTTGCGCAGCCCCGCCCGCGGCGAAGCGCTTCCCGTCTGCTGGCGCGTTGTCTAAGCTCCGGACTAGTCCCGTCCGGAACCATGAGAACGAGCGATGAGCGCGATGACGCCCGAGGAAGCCAAGGTCACGGCCTGGCTCGCCGACCGCAAGGAGGCGATGGTCGCGTTGCTGCGTGAGATGGTCGATACGGACTCCGGCTCCTACGACAAGGAGGGCGTCGATCGCGCCGGGCAGGTCCTCGCCCGTTTCCATGAGCGCAACGGGCTCGAGGTCGAGATCATTCCAGATGGCCGCTATGGCGATGCCGTCAAGGCGCGCCTGCCGAACCCCACCGCCAACGATCAGCGCCCGGTGCTGCTGCTCGGCCACCGCGACACCGTCTTTCCGAAGGGCGAGCCGGTGCGCCGGCCGTTCTCGATCAAGGATGGCCGCGCCTATGGGCCGGGTGTCGCCGACATGAAGGCGGGTATCGTGATCGAGGCCTTCGTCGCAGCGGCCTTTGCGGAATGCGGCGGCCTCTCGGCCCCGCTGACGATGCTGACGACCAGCGACGAGGAGATCGGCTCGCCCTCCTCGCGCCCGGTGATCGAGGCGGCGGCGCGGGAAGCGCGCTGCGTCTTCAACGCCGAGCCGAGCCGCTTGCCGGTCGGCAGCGATTTCGCCCGCGACCGGCGCCAGTCGGTCACAAGCGGCCGCAAGGGCGGCGTCTTCATGCGGGCCGAATTCACCGGCAAGCCCGCCCATTCCGGCGCGAATTACGAGAAGGGCGCCTCGGCCATCGTCGATCTCGGCCACAAGATTCCGAAGCTCCAGGGCCTCACCGATCTGGAGAAGGGCGTCACGGTCAATGTCGGGCTGATCGGCGGCGGCCAGACCGTCAACACGGTCGCGCCGCACGCCTGGTGCGAGATCGACCTGCGCTATGTCACCGCCGCTCAGCGCAGCGAGCTGGTCGACGCGATCCGCGCCATCGTCGAGACGCCGATCGTTCCGGGCACTGGCGCCGTGCTCTCGATCAAGGGCGAGTTCCTGCCGCTCGAAGGGACGTCGGACTCGCAGAAGCTGTTCGAAACCTATCGCGAAGCGTCCGCGAGCTTCGGCATCGCGACCATCGCCGAGTTCACCGGCGGCTGCGCCGATTCCGGCTTCACCGCGGCGCAGGGCTGCCCGACGCTGTGCAGCGTCGGTCCGATCGGCGGGATGGCGCATACGCCCGACGAGTTCCTAGAGGTCGAGAGCATCGTGCCGGCGGCGCAGGTTCTGGCGCTGTCGGTGATGCGCGCGGCCAAGCTGATGGAGTGAGGTGCGGGACCCCGTCATGCTCGGGCGACGCGAAGCGGCGACCCGAGCATCTCCGGCCGGAGGGTCTCCTTCACGAGATGGTCGGGGCAAGCCCGACCATGACGCTTCCCCGGTCAGAAGGCCTCTTCCCAGTTTCGGCTCAGCCGCATCGCCGAGTTGATCATGCCGACATGCGAGTAGGTCTGCGGGAAGTTGCCCCAGAGCTCACCCGTTTCGAGATCGGCGTCCTCCGACAGCAGGCCGAAGCTGTTGCGCCGCTGCAGGATGCGGCCGAAAAGGGCCTTGGCCTCCTCGCGCCGGCCGATGGCGTGCAGCGCATCGACATACCAGAAGGCGCAGATCAGGAAGCCGGTGTGCATGTAGCCGAAATCGTCCTGCGTCGCGTAGCGCAGCAGCAGGTCGCCGCGTGTCAGGTCGCGGCCGATCGCGTCGACAGTCGCGACATAGCGGGGGTCGTCCGCCTTCAGGAAGCCGAGTTCGGCGACGAGCAGCAGGGTGGCGTCGAGATCCTCGCCGCCGAAGGTCGAGACGAGGTGTCCCTTCTGCGCATTCCAGATGTGGTCGAGGATGACGGCCTTGAGCCGCGCGGCCTCGCCTTCCCAGTAATCGCTCCTGTCGGCGCGGCCGAGCGTGGACGCGATGCGGGCGAGCCGATCGCAGGCCGCCCAGCACATCACGCTGGAGAAGGCATGGACCGCTTCCTTCTCTCGTAGTTCCCAGGGGCCGGCATCGGGCTTGTCGAAATAGGCGATGGCGAGTGCGCCCATTCGTTCCAGCTGCCCGAACAGCGATTCCTTGCCGGGCTGGATCAGGCGCTGGTCGAAGAAGGCATGCGTGGCCGCCAGGACCACCGCGCCATAGCCGTCGTTCTGGATCTGGATCGCCGCACCGTTGCCGAAGCGCACCGGCTGATGTCCGCGATAGCCCGACAGGGTCGGCGCCTCGAATTCCCGCAGCGTTCCCCCGCGCGTGATTGGGTAGAGCGGCGGCAGGTGCTCGGCGCCACTCTCCGTGAAGGTATCGACGATGTTGGTGATGAAGCCGAGGTAATCCTCCATCGTCCGGGTTGTGCCGAGCCGGTTCAGCGCATGGACGACGAAATAGGCGTCCCGCAGCCAGCAATAGCGATAGTCCCAGTTGCGCTGCGTTCCCGGAGCCTCGGGAATCGACGTGGTCAAGGCTGCGACGATCGCACCGGTTTCCTCGAAGGCACAGAGCTTCAGCGTGATCGCCGCGCGGATGACCTCGCGCTGGTACTCGAAGGGCAGCGAGAGCGAGCGCACCCAGTCGCGCCAGTAGTCGGTCGTCTTGTCGAGGAACTCTCGTGAGGTCTCCTCGATTTCGGCACGCAGAGCCTCGTCCGAGCCGATGAAGAACGAATAGGGCCGCTCCACCGCGAAGGGCACGCCGTCGACGACGTAGGAGATCGGCGCGTCCGTCGTCAGGCGAATGGTCTGGTCGGCGCCGACGAAGCGCACATGGTTGGAACCGCGGGTGACCTCGTCGGCGCCCTCGCCCAGACCGAGCGCCGGCTTGACGACGACACGAATGCGCGGCCGTCCCGAAATCCGGCGCACGCGGCGCACGATTTGTGGTGGCCGGAAGAAGCGC
Source organism: Allobosea sp. (assembly GCF_030694325.1). GTDB lineage: Bacteria > Pseudomonadota > Alphaproteobacteria > Rhizobiales > Beijerinckiaceae > Allobosea. Next base: position 33,633 of record NZ_JAUXYO010000345.1, read on the forward strand.
TCGTAGCGCACGAAGCGCGGCGCGAAGTCGAGGATCTCGATGGCATTGCCGTGATCGTCGGACAGGACCGAGGAGAGGATGGCGGTATTGTCGAGATAGCTCTGCTCGCAGCGCGTCATGCCGACGAGTTCGATCGCGAAGACGCCCTTCCGCGGCATCGCATCGCCGTCCTCGGGCTGGTTGTCGATCAGCGCGCAGAAGACGGGATCCCGGTCGAAGCGGGGGAAACAGCCCCAGACGATCCGGGCACGGCGGTCGATAAGGGCCGCGATCGAGCAATTGCCGATCACGCCGAGGTCGAGCGAGGCCGAATGGGGCCCCGCAGGCATCGTCGAAACAGTCATCGTCATCCTTGAAAGAAGCTGGAGGCCGTAAGGCTGCCGCGCTCGGCGGCGCCCAGCATTATGGCACGAAGTGCGGTCGGCGAGGCGAGGCGCAGATCGGCTTGCGTCTCGCCATCGCCGATGCGGATGGAAAGGCCACCCAGGGCATTCACCGCCTCGAACCCGTGTTCATCGGTCACGTCGTCGCCGATGAAGACAGGCACGCGGCCGGCATAGGGCGAACCCGCCATGAGTTGCGAGATCGCGATGCCTTTGCTGGCGCCGGCGGGAACCAGCTCGGCCACGGCCTTGCCCTCCTGCAGCCTGACGAGCGGTGCCATCCGGCCTGCGATGGCGCGCATCAGATCGAGCGCCTCATCATGCACGTGCGGGGCCAGGCGCCAGTGCAGGGCGACCGAGATGTCCTTGTCCTCGACGATGATCCCGACATGGCTGTTGGCGAAACGAACCAGATCGCGCACCGCCTGACGCATCTCGGGCGACGGGGGCGGCTGGGTCTGCACCTGGCCTCCGAGGCGGATATCGGCGCCATGCAGGGCGGCGACATCGAATCGGTAGGGCTCCAGCACCGAATCGAGGAAGGCGATCGGCCGCCCGGAGACCAGCGCCAACGCCCCCGACAATTGGCTCCGGAGCGTGTCGAGCGCCGCCGGAACCCGCCGGTCGAGCTTCACATCCGCAGGTGAGGGGGCGATCTCGACGAGTGTGCCATCAAAATCGAGGAAGAGCGCGATGTCCCGACGGTCCGCGGCCCAGCGGGCGAGACGGGGTTCGGCAGGAGGGGCAGTCAAGGTCATTGCAATAGCCCGTTCGAACTAAAGAGGTTTTGATCTCTGGGTGAAGTCGGCAGCGGTCCCGCGTCGGCTATTGGTAGGCTCGAATTGAGCGCATCTTCAACATCGCGATTTGACATTTGGCCGCCGACGCCGCCTTCTTCTGTCCACAGCTTTGCCGTCGCGATGCCGAAATTGGCCGCGGCTCCATCGAAACATTACGCCGCGGCAGGCGTTCTGTTCCTGCCCCTCCCGCCGAATTCGGATCATTGCGCCAGCGGGTGGACGACCACAGGAGACCATTGCCACCATGCGCCTCGTCATCGTCTCGAACCGTGTCACCATTCCCGAGCGGAACGAGAAGGCTGCCGCTGGTGGATTGGCGGTGGCGCTGCGCGAGGCCCTGGAGAAGCAGGGAGGCCTCTGGTTCGGCTGGAGCGGAAGCGTCAAGGAAACGACGACGACACCGACGATCGTCGAGCGTGGCAACGTGACCTATGCCGTCACCGACCTCACGGAGGCGGAGCGCCAGTCCTACTATCTCGGATTCTCGAACCGCGCCCTGTGGCCGCTGATGCATTATCGCCTCGGGCTCACCGAGTTCTCGCGGGTGGATTATGCCGGCTATCTTGCCGTCAATCGCCGCTTCGCGAAGGCCTTGATGTCTCTGCTGAAGCCCGACGACATCATCTGGATCCATGACTATCACCTGATCCCGCTGGCAGCGGAATTGCGTCGACGGGGCGTGACCAACCGGATCGGCTATTTCCACCATATTCCCTGGCCTCCCGCCGAGATGTTCGGGGCGCTGCCCTTTGCCGCCACGCTGGCCAGCACCGTCATGGCCTATGATCTCGTCGGCCTCCAGACAGCGACCGACGTTTCGAACCTGATCGGCTGTCTTTCGGCGATGAGCGGCGCCCGCAGCGACGGGCGCAAGGTCCGCGTCGGGCGCCGCGAGACGATCATCCAGCCCTTCCCGATCGGGATCGATGTCGAAGCCTTCCGCAAGCTCGCGGCTGCCTCCGTCCGCTCGGCGACGACACCGCTGAAGACGACGCGGCAGTCGCTGGGCGAGCGCAAGCTGGTGATCGGTGTCGATCGCCTCGACTACTCCAAGGGCATCGTCCAAAGGCTGGAGGCCTTCGGACACTTCCTGCGCAGCCACCCCGACCAGCGCGGGCGCGTCGGCCTGCTGCAGATCGCGCCGCCCTCGCGCTCGGACGTGCCAGAATATGCCGAGCTCGACCGGCAGTCGGACGAGGTCGCCGGCCGCCTCAATGCAGCGCTGGGCGAGTTCGACTGGACGCCGATCCGCGTCGTGAAGAAGGCCTACTCCCGCAATGCGCTCGCCGGTTTCTACCGCCGCGCCCAGGTCGGCCTGGTCACCCCCATGCGGGACGGGATGAACCTCGTCGCGAAGGAATATGTCGCCGCGCAGGACCCGGCCGATCCGGGCGTGCTTGTGCTGTCGCGCTTCGCCGGCGCAGCCCACCAGATGGGCGAGGCCCTGATCGTCAATCCTTACGACCTGCACGAGGTCGCCGAGGCCATCCGTACCGCGCTCGCCATGCCGATCTCCGAGCGGATCCGGCGCTTCGAGCGCCTTTATGCCAGGATCGAGGCGACCGATATCGGCTGGTGGACGCAGCGCTACCTCGATGCCCTTTCGGGCATCGACATGACCCCATCCGACATCCTGTCCCCGAAGGACGAGCCCAGTACCGCCGCGAAAGCGCGGCGTCCGGCCAAACCGGCAGCCAAAAAAGACCTGCCCAAGACGAAGCGGTCCAAGACGACGGGCTCCAAGACAATGCGGCCGCAGGCGGCCGCCGGCGATGACACGTCCGCGCGCGCGGCCGGGCAGGGCCGGCGCCTTCGCCCCAAAGCCGCCGCCGCGCCTGC
>NZ_JAUXYO010000022.1 GCF_030694325.1 Allobosea sp.
GGGCGGGGCGTTTCTCCGGCCTGGTCTCGGCGAGCATCATTCTCGTCGTGATGCTGACCGAGACGATCGCGGTCTATGCCCGCCTCGCGCGCGCCACGGCTGCCGAACGGCGCGCGCGCCAGAACCGGCTGACCGCGATGGAAGCCCTGTCGGCGACGATCGCCCACGAGGTCAACCAGCCGCTGGGCAGCATGGTCACCAATGCCAATGCGGGCCTGCGCTGGCTCGACAAGCCGCAGCCCGCCCTCGATGAAGCCAGGGCTGCGATGCGGCGGATCGTCGAGGAGGGCCACCGGGCCAACAAGGTAGTTTCGAGCATCCGGACCATGTTCATGAAGGGGACGCGCGAGCGCACGCCGCTCGACTTGAACCTGCTGATCGAGCAGGTGGTGAAACAGTCGGGCGTCGAGCTCCGGCTGGACGATGGCGCGGTCACGTTGGATCTGGACTGCCGAGCGCCTTTCGTGATCGGCAACGCCATCCAGTTGCAGCAGGTGGTCGCCAACCTGATCGACAACGCGGTTGAGGCGATGCGACCCATCCCGGCGCGACAACGCCGCCTCCGCATCGGCACGAGCGTCAACGACCACAGCGAGGTTGTCGTCAGTGTCGCGGATACGGGCCCTGGATTGGACTCCGCGACGCTCGACAGGATATTCGAGCCCTTCTTCACGACAAAGGCTGACGGCATGGGAATGGGGCTGATGTTCTGCCGGTCCACGATCGAGGCGCATGGTGGGCGGCTGTGGACGTCATCGAACAGACCGCGGGGTGCGGTGTTCACCTTCTCGCTGCCGACCACGCTCGAACACGACACCCCATCGGAGGACAGCCCGTGAGTTCCGAGGCCGCGCTCGTCTTCGTTGTCGACGACAACCCCGCCATGCGTGCCTCGGTCGAGAGCCTGCTCCGCTCGGTCGGCCACGCGGTCGCGTCGTTTCATTCGACACAGGACTTCCTCGCTGCCGATCCTCATGACGGGCCGGCCTGCCTCGTCCTCGATGTCCGGCTGCCTGGCACGAGCGGGCTGGAGTTCCAGCGCGAATTGAACGGTCTGGGGCGCCGCTTCCCCATCGTTTTCATCACAGGCCATGGCGACGTCCAGATGTCCGTCGCAGCCATGAAGGCCGGCGCGATCGAGTTTCTGACCAAACCGTTCCGCGACCAGGACCTGCTCGATGCGGTCCACAAGGGTCTCGCGCTGGATCTCGATCGGCGCCGCCGGCTGAAAGAGATCGATGTGCTCCGGACTCGCTTCCAAACCCTGACGCCGCGAGAGCGGGAAATTCTGCCGCTGGTGGCGAGCGGTCTGATGAACAAGCAGATCGCAGCGTCTCTCCAACTCAGCGAAATCACCGTCAAGGTCCATCGCGCCCAAGTCATGCAGAAGCTGCAGGCGGCGTCGCTGGCCGATCTCGTGCGGCTGTCGGACAGGATCGCGGAAGCCGTGGGCGGCGGCGACGGATAGCCCGGCGATGCTTGAGCATAATTGCCGCCAACCTCGGCCCACCCTGATGATCGAGACCGACGGAGCCCGGCGGCCGGAAGCATGACGAAACCAGAAGGCGCGCTCATTGCCATCGTCGATGACGATGCGGCGGCGCGGGAAGCTGTCACCAGCCTGGTCTCGGCCATGGGCTACCGAACATTCGCCTGCGACAGCGCCGCGACGTTTCTGTCGTCCGTGCTGCGGCCCATGACGCGATGCGTGATTGCGGATGTCCGCATGCCCGGCATGGGCGGCCTGGATCTGCATCACCAGCTCACCCGATCGGCCCAGGCGGTTCCGATGATCCTGATGACGGCCTACCCCGACGAGGCGACGCGGGACTTCGCCGCGGCGGCCGGCCTGCACGGATACCTCGCCAAGCCGTTCGATCCCGAGACGCTTCTGCTCTGCCTTCGGCAAGCCGTGCGATCCGGCGCGGCTATACGAAAGCTCAGCGCGACCGGACCCACCGAATAATTGCGCCGACCTGCGGCCGCCACCTACCCATTGGGCTCAATCAGGAGAGCGCAGATGGTTCAGGCGACAGCGACCCCCGGCAAAGGCCTTCTGACGCCCCGCGATCACACGCTCATCATGATCGATTTCCAGTCGCAGATGGCCTTCGCGACGAAATCGATCGATGCTGTCACGCTGCGCAACAATGCGGCGCTGGTATCGCAGGCAGCCGCCGGCTTCGGCGTGGCGACCATCCTGACCACTGTCGCCGTCGACAGCTTCTCCGGGCCGATGTTTGAGGAGATCACCGCGGCCTTTCCAGGCCAGGTGCTGCTCGACAGGACGTCGATGAACACCTGGGAGGATGCTGCAGTCATCGCCCGCGTCAATGAAATCGGCAAACCGCGCATCGTGCTAGCGGGGCTTTGGACCGGGGTTTGCATCGTGGGGCCGGCGCTGTCGGCGCTCGACCAAGGCTTCGAGGTCTTCGTCATCGCCGATGCCTGCGGCGACATCTCGGACGAGGCGCATGAACGGGCGATGCAACGCATGATCCAGGCCGGCGCGCGGCCGATGACATCGTTGCAATACCTGCTCGAACTGCAGCGCGACTGGGCACGAACCGAGACCTACGAGCTGACGACCGGCATCGGCAAGAAAGTTGGCGGCGCCTACGGTCTCGGCATCACCTACGCCAAGACGATGTTCGGCGCACAGGAGGGCCACTGAAATGAGCTTTGTCACGACGAGCGACGGGGTTGAGATCTTCTACAAGGATTGGGGGCCGAAGGATGCCCAGCCGATCGTGTTCCACCATGGCTGGCCGCTGAGCAGCGACGATTGGGACGGCCAGATGCTGTTCTTCCTCGGTAAGGGCTATCGCGTCGTCGCCCATGACCGGCGCGGCCATGGCCGCTCCTCGCAGGTCTGGGACGGCCACGACATGGACCACTACGCCGCGGACAGCGCGGCGGTGGTCGACAAGCTCGATCTCCGCAACGCCGTCCATATCGGCCACTCGACCGGTGGCGGTCAGGCCCTGCACTACACGGTGAAGCACGGCGCCGGCCGCGTCGCCAAGCTCGTGCTGATCGGCGCCGTGCCGCCGCTGATGCTCAAGACCGAGGCCAATCCGGGCGGCCTGCCGCTCGAGGTCTTCGACGGCTTCCGCAAGGCACTGGCCGATAACCGCGCCCAGTTCTTCCATGACGTGCCGGCCGGCCCGTTCTACGGCTACAATCGGCCGGGCGCGAAGGTCGACCAGGGCGTGATCTGGAATTGGTGGCGCCAAGGCATGATGGGTGGCGCCAAGGCTCATTACGACGGCATCAAGGCCTTCTCCGAGACCGATTTCACCGAGGATCTCAAGGCCTGCGCCGTGCCGACGCTGGTGATGCATGGCGATGACGACCAGATCGTGCCGATTGGCGCCTCCGCGCATGAATCAATCAAGCACCTGAAGCAGGGCACGCTCAAGGTCTATCCCGGCCTGCCGCACGGGCTCTGCACCACGCATGCCGACGTCGTGAACGCCGACCTGCTCGCCTTCATCAAGGGCTGAGACCCCGGCGGGCCGCTCCCGAGCGACCCCCAATTCCGTCTTCCGGATCACGGGACGAAGCGATGAAACCCTATCTGCTGGCGCTCGGCGCCGGTCTCGTCGTCGGAATCATCTACAGCCTGCTGAATGTGCGCTCGCCGGCCCCACCGGTGGTTGCGCTGGTGGGCCTGCTCGGCATCCTGGCCGGCGAGCAGATCGTCCCGATCACCAAGCGGCTGTTCGCGGCTGAAGGCTTGAGCCTGGGGTGGCTCAAGAGCGAATGCGGAGAGCACATCTTCGGCACCCTGCCGGTTCGCCCCGACAAGGACGCCGAGCACGAGCCTGGCAGGCGGCTCTCATGACGCCCCCGACACGCCGAGAGACGGCGCTCGGCGCTGCCGCCGGCGCGCTCGCCACGCTGATCGGCGGCGCGCCGTCAGCCCAGACCTCCGGCCCGGGAGCCCGCGCGATGATCGCAGACCTTATTCTCGTCAATGGCCGCTTCACGACGCTGGACCCCGGCAATCCCAACCCGGAGGCCCTCGCCATCGCCGACGGCCGCTTTCTCGGCGTCGGCACGCGGGCCGAGATGCAGGCGCTCGCCGGAGCCGACACCAAAACCATGGACCTCGGCCGCCGCCGCGTCGTGCCAGGGCTGATCGACAGCCACATGCACATCATCCGCGGCGGACTGAACTACAACATGGAACTGCGCTGGGATGGCGTGCGTTCGCTCGGTCGCGCTATGGAGATGCTGCGCGCGCAAGTCGCCGTGACGCCGCCGCCGCAATGGGTGCGCGTCGTCGGTGGGTTCACGGAGCGCCAGTTCGCGGAGAAGCGCCTTCCGACGCTGGACGAGATCAACGCGATCGCGCCGGACACACCGGTCTTCATCCTGCATCTCTACGACCGCGCCTTGCTGAACGGGGCCGCGTTGCGAGCTGCCGGCTACACCAGGGACACGCCGGATCCGCCCGGCGGCGAGATCGTCAGGGACAAGAACGGCAACCCCACCGGGCTGCTCTTGGCCAAGCCCAACGCCACCATCCTCTATGCGACCCTCGCCAAGGGGCCGAGGCTCCCGCCCGAATACCAGCTCAACTCGACGCGTCACTTCATGCGCGAAATGAACCGGCTCGGCGTCACCTCGATCATCGATGCCGGTGGGGGCTACCAGAACTACCCCGACGACTACGCCATCATCGAGAAGCTGCATGCCGATGGCGAGCTGACACTGCGGCTGGCCTACAACCTGTTCACCCAGAAGCCGAAGGAAGAGCTGTCGGATTTCGCAGGCTGGGCCAAGCAGGTCAGGCCCGGCCAGGGCGATGATCTCTACCGCCACAACGGCGCCGGCGAGATGCTGGTCTATTCGGCAGCCGATTTCGAGGATTTCAAGGTCGAGCGCCCCGAGATGCCGCCCTCGATGGAGGCCGATCTCGAACCCGTCGTCCGGCTGCTCGCGGAGCAGCGCTGGCCCTGGCGCCTGCACGCGACCTATGACGAGACGATCACGCGTGCGCTCGACGTCTTCGAAAAGGTCGATCGCGACATCCCGCTGGAAGGACTGCACTGGTTCTTCGACCACTGCGAGACGATCAGCGACCGCAACATCGACCGCATCGCCGCGTTGGGCGGCGGCATCGCCGTGCAGCACCGCATGGCCTTCCAGGGCGAGGATTTCGTCGAGCGCTACGGCGCCAGGGCGGCCGAGCGCTCGCCTCCGGTCGCCCGCATGCTCGAGGCCGGCGTCAAGGTCGGCGCCGGCACCGACGCGACCCGCGTCGCCAGCTACAATCCCTGGGTCTCGCTCGCCTGGCTCGTCACCGGCAAGACCGTCGGCGGCCTCAAGCTCTATCCGCAACGCAATCTGCTCGACCGCGAGAGCGCGCTGCGTCTCTGGACGGAAGCCAACACCTGGTTCTCCACCGAAGAGGGCAAGAAGGGCCAGCTCAAGACCGGCCAGCTCGCCGACCTCGTCGTGCTCGACCGCGACTACATGTCCGTGCCCGAGGACGAGATCCAGGACATCGAGAGCGTGCTGACCCTGCTCGGCGGCAAGGTCGTCTTCGGCGCGGGAGATTTCGCGCCGTTGAGCCCGCCGCTGGCGCCCGCCATGCCCGACTGGTCGCCGGTGCGGACCTTCGGGGGCTACCAGCAGCGTGCGGCGGCCAAGGACGACCGCAAATACGCGCTGATGGCGGCCTGCGGCTGTGACTGCGCCTGCGGCGTCCACGGCCACGGCCACGCGGCGGCGCTCGGCGCCGCTGCGCCCGCCCGCGACGAGGCCGCCTTCTGGGGGGCGCTCGGCTGCTCCTGCTGGGCGTTCTGATGATGGCGGACCCCGCTGGAGCCGTCACGCATCCAGGTCTGGCCGGCGTCTTCCTGCTGGTCGCCCTGCGTAGTCTACCTGAATCCGTTCGGGCAGCGGAACGGCGACCATGAGCGATTCCGGAACCAGGGCTCATGCCGATTCCGGCGCCTTCTCGCCGCTGAAGCAACCGGTCTTCGCCGTGCTCTGGGCAGCCACCGTGCTCGGCAACACCGGCAGCTTCATGCGCGACGTCGCCAGCGCCTGGCTGGTGACGGACCTTTCGGCATCGCCGGCGGCGATCGCCCTCGTCCAGGCCGCCGGCACCTTGCCGATTTTCCTGCTGGCGATACCCGCAGGCGTGCTTTCCGACATTCTGGACCGCCGCAAATTCCTGATCGCAATCCAGCTTCTGCTGGCCGCCGTCAGCATCTGCCTGATGGTGCTGTCGCATCTCGGGCTTCTGAGCGTCAGTTCGATCGTTGCCCTGACCTTCCTCGGCGGCATCGGCGCCGCCCTGATGGGGCCGACCTGGCAGGCCATCGTTCCCGAACTGGTGCCCCGATCGGACGTGAAGAACGCCGTCGCCCTGAACTCGCTCGGCATCAACATCGCGCGCTCGATCGGCCCTGCGGCTGGCGGCCTGCTGCTGGCCGCCTTTGGCGCGGCCGTCACCTATGGCGCCGATGTCCTGAGCTACGTCTTCGTCATCGCAGCGTTGATCTGGTGGCCGCGCGCCAAGGGCGCCGACGATGTCTTGTCGGAGCGCTTCGCCGGCGCCTTCCGGGCCGGCCTGCGCTATGCGCGCGCCAGCAAGGAACTGCATGTCGTGCTGTTGCGCACGGCGGTGTTTTTTGCCTGTGCCAGCGCGGTCTGGGCCCTGCTGCCGCTGGTCGGGCGCAACCTGCTCGCCGGCGATGCGCGCTTCTACGGCATCATGCTGGGTTGCGTCGGAGCCGGCGCGATCATTGGTGCTCTGATCCTGCCAAGCCTGCGCAAGCGTCTCGACGCGGACCAATTGCTGCTCGGCGTCGCGAGCGTCACGGCAGTCGTCATGGCGGTGCTGGCGCTCGGCCCTCCCAAGCCGCTGGCGCTGGCGGCCCTGCTGCTGTTGGGCGCAGCCTGGATCGTCGCCCTGACGACGCTGAACGGCGCCGCGCAGGCGATCCTGCCCAACTGGGTGCGGGGACGGGCGCTGGCGGTCTATCTCACCGTCTTCAACGGTGCGATGACGGCCGGAAGCCTCTGCTGGGGGCTGGTCGCGCAGGAACTCGGTGTGCCGGCGACGCTCATCATCGGCGCCGCCTGCCTTCTTCTCGCCGGCCTCGCCTTTCACCGTGTCAGGCTGCCGAAGGGCGAGGCCGATCTGGCCGCATCCAACCACTGGCCCGAGCCGCTGACGGCGGAACCCGTCGCACATGATCGCGGCCCGGTCCTGGTCCTGATCGAGTATCGCGTCGCCAGGGCCGAACGGCCGGCCTTCCTGGAGGCATTGAATCGCCTGTCGCATGAGCGACGCCGCGACGGCGCCTATCGCTGGGGCGTCACCGAGGATGCCGCCGATCCGGATGCCATCGTCGAATGGTTCATGGTCGAGTCCTGGGCCGAGCATCTGCGCCAGCACAAGCGCGTCTCGAAGGCCGATGCGGACCTGCAGGCTGAGGCCATCCGCTTCCATCTTGGCCCAACCAAGCCTGCGGTGCGGCATTTCCTGACGGTCGAAGCCATGCTCTAGGGGGCGCTCTTCCCGCTCCACTGGGAGACCGCCAGCAGCAGCGAGGTGATGACGATCATGATCGTCGAGATCGCCGCGATGGTCGGGTCGATCTGATCGCGCAGGGCCATGAACATCGCCCGCGTCAGCGTCGAGTTGTCGCCGCCCGAAACGAACAGCGAGACCACGACCTCGTCGAAGGACGTAAGGAACGACAGCAGCGCCGCGGTGACGATGGCGAAGCGGATCTGCGGCATCGTCACCTGGACGAAGGCCTGCGTCCGCGTCGCGCCGAGGCTGCGCGCGACGCGCTCCTGGTCGAGATCGAAGCTCTTCAGGGCCGAGCCGATGATCATCATCACGATCGGCACGGCCAGGATCGTGTGCGCCAGCACGATGCCGAGGAAGGAATTGACCATCTTCAGCTGGACGAAGGCGTAAAACAGCGCGATGCCGACGAGGATGACCGGGACGATGGTCGGCGTCAGCAGAGCCAGGATCGCGATCCCGGCGAAACGCAGCCGCGAGACATGCAGGCCATAGGCGGCGAGCGTGCCGACCGGCGTCGCCAGCAGCGCCGTGCAGATCCCCGCCTTGAGCGAGGTCGCGGTCGCCGCCATCCAGCTTCCCGAGGCAAAATAGGCCTCGTACCAGCGCAGCGACCATTGCCGTGGTGGGAACTCGAGATATTGCGAGTGGGAGAACGACATCGGGATCACGATGAGCGTCGGCAGGGCGAGGAACGCCAGGACCAGGACGCCGACGGCGTAGAGCCAGAGCCGCGAGCGATGCGTGATCTGCGTATCGCTGGCGGCACGGTCGAGCCAGCCCATGCTCAATGTCCTCCGCCGAACAGGCCGGCGCCGCGCGAGAGCCGCGCCGCCAGCACGAGGACGACGAGCGTGATCACCAGCAGCACGACGCCGAGCGCGCTCGCCGCGCCCCAGTTGAAGAACAGCTCGATGTCGTTGGCGATCCGGTTGGAGACCATCGTCACCTTACCGCCGCCGAGCATGGCCGGGGTCACGTAGAAGCCCAGGGACAGCACGAAGACCAGCGCCGAGCCGGCGGCGAGCCCCGGCAGCGACAGCGGAAAGAACACAGCCCAGAAGCCGTGGGCCGGCGTCGAACCGAGGCTGGAGGCGGCGCGCAGCAGATCGCGGTCGATCGCCCGCATCGTGCTGTAGAGCGGCAGGACGAGGAAGGGCAGCATGATGTGGACCATGCCGATCAGCGTGCCGCCGACATTGTGGACGAGCTGCAGCGGTTCGCTCCAGAGGCCGAGCTGCATCCCCCATGTGTTGATCAGGCCGCTGCGCTGCAGCAGCACCAGCCAGGCATAGGTGCGCACGAGCAACGACGTCCAGAACGGCAGGAGCACCGCGATCATGCAGAGATTGGCCGCACGCCGCGGCAGCTGCGACAGGAAATAGGCGAGCGGATAGCCGAGCAGGACGCAGATGACCGTGGTCGCGAGGCTGATCTCGAAGGTGGTGCGGAAGGTCCGGCCATAGGAGGGCTCGGCCAGCATGCGGCGGTAATGCTCGAGGCTCAGTGCGCCCGCATCGTCCTGGAACGACAGGCCGAACAGCCAGCCCACGGGCAGCAGCACCATGACGCCGACCAGCAGAAGCGCCGGCGCCGCCAGCGCGGCCAGCCCCAGCCTTTCGCGCCAGTGGTCGCGGCGCAGCGCCGCGGCGTGGAAATCGGCCCCCGCGTCCGGGGCGAGGTCGAGCGGGGGCGCAGTCAAGCCCGAGCCCCCGCTTCATCGGCGAGCAGGACCGTGTCGCCGACCGCGATGCCGACCGCGACGGGCGAGCCGCGGGCCGGCGGTGGTGCGTCATCGCCGCGCGTCGCCATGCGCAGGGTCACCGGGCTGCCATCGGTCAGCACGATCTGCAGCAGCAGCGTGTCGCCCTGATAGATGGCGCTCAGCACCTTGCCGTCGAAGCGGTTCATCGCCTCGCTCTCGCTGCCGTCCAGAATGCGCAGCCGCTCGGGCCGCAGCATCATCACGCAATGGCCCTGCGCCACCGGAACCTGCGGCGCCCGGATGACGGTGCCCGCCGCACGGCAGACGCCGTTGGCGACATCGACGTCGAGGAAGGAGGATTCACCGATGAACTCCGCCACGAAGCGGCTGCCCGGATGGTCGTAGATCGCGCGCGGCACATCGATCCGGGCGATCCGGCCGCGATCGAGCACGGCGATGCGGTCGGACATGGTCAGCGCCTCGCGCTGGTCGTGCGTGACGTAGACGGTGGTGGTGCCGAGCCGGTCATGGAGCTGCCGCAGCTCGATCTGCATGCGCTCGCGCAGCTGCTTGTCGAGCGCCGACAGGGGCTCGTCCATCAGGATGATGCGCGGCTCGAAGACGATGGCGCGAGCCAGGGCGACGCGCTGGCGCTGGCCGCCCGAAAGCTGGGTGATGCTGCGCTCGCCATAGCCGCCGAGCTGGAACATCTCCAGCGCGGCCTCGACGCGCCGGGCGATCTCGGCCGCCGGCACACGCCGCAGCCGCAGCGGGAAACCGATATTGCGGGCGACGCTCATATGCGGAAACAGGGCATAGTTCTGGAAGACCATGCCGATCTCGCGCTTGTGCGGCGCCAGCCGGACGACCTCGCGCTCGCCAAAGCGGATGCTGCCCTTGTCGGGGCGCAGGAAGCCGGCGATCGCCATCAGCAGGGTGGTCTTGCCCGAGCCCGACGGCCCCAAAAGGGTCAGGAATTCGCCGGGCCGGACGTCGAGATCGACCTCGTCGAGCACGCTCACAGCGCCATAGGCCTTGCTCAGGCGCCGGACGGCGATGGGCAGGGCATTGCCCATCGCGGGAGCGGGGGAAGCCGCGGCGGGCATCGCCATCGGCTCCCCTTGATCGGCCGCCTGCCTCATTCGGTTAGCATGTTCTGGTAAGCGGCCGAAGCCTGCGCCTCGAACTTGGTGTACCAGGCGAGGTCGATCGGCAGTTGCTTGGCCGCATTGTCGGGATGGGACGGCAGGGTCTTGGCATAGGCCGCCTCGATCAGGCCGAGCTCATAGGCTTTCTTGTTGGTCGGCCCGTAGGTGATGTATTTGGTGAACTCGGCCTGGTATTCCGGCTTGCTGATCTCGGCGAGGAACTTCATCGCCAGATCCTTGTTCGGCGCGCCCTTGGCGATGCCGTAGCAATCATAGTCGAGCAGGCCCTGGTTGAAGGTGTAGGCGACCTTCGCCCCGTCCTTGGCGGCGACGTCGAAGCGGCCGTTCCAGCCGGTGATCATGTCGACCTCGCCGTCCTTCATGAGCTGGGCGTGCTGGGCGCCGGACGCCCACCACACCGCGACATGGGGCTTCAGCTCGCGGATCTTCTTGATCGCGCGGTCGATGCCGCCGGGCTGCGACAGAACCTCATAGACCTTCTCCGGCGGCACGCCGTCGGCCATCAGGGCCGGCTCGAGAGAGCCCGCTACGCCCTTGCGGTAGGAGCGCTTGCCGGGAAATTTCTTCACGTCCCAGAAATCGGCCCAGCTCTGCGGCCCGTTCTGGCCATAGGTCTTGGTGTTCCAGGCCAGCACCGTCGAGAATACGTCGCCGCCGACGCAATGCTCCTGCGCCGTGCCGGGAATGAAGTTCGAGGTGTCGATGATCTTGTAGTCCAGTTTCTCGAGGATGCCCTCGGCGCCGGCGCGCGCCGCGCTGCCTGAGCCGCTGGCGACGATGTCCCAGGTCACGGCGCCGGCCTTCACCTTGAGGCGCAGATCGGCGATGCCGCTATAGGTTTCTTCCTTGAGCTTGATGCCGAGCTTCTTGGCGGCAGGCACGAACAGCGCCTTGCTCTGCGCCTCCTGGTAGGAACCGCCGAAGGAGACGACGGTGAGCTCCTGGGCGAAGGCCGGCATCGCGCCGACGAGGCTGAGGAGAAGGACGAGGGTCGATCGCGACGGCAGGATCGGCTGGGGCATGTCATTTCTCCTGATCTGAGCGACACAGTTGCATCGGCAGTCGGAAGGTCGCCGCGGCGCCCCGTCCCACCTCTGTCACGCTGGAGAGTTTGTTGGAATTGGTCTGCCCATAAGGTCCATTCTGAGAATTCGGGAATGCCAATCCGGCCGATCATCGTGCCAGCCGGTCGCGCCAGCGGTAGAACAGCACGGATGGTGCCAGAAACCAGGGGTTGCCGCTGTAAAACGGCCTGGTCTGGAACGGCAGATCGTCGAAGGCGGTCGCGCCCTCCGCTAGGCCGAGCACCTGCTGGCCCAGCCGCATGCCGAGATAGCTCGCCATGCCCACCCCCGAGCCGCAATAGCCCATGGCGTAGTACATGCCGTCATGGCGGCCGATATGCGCCAGCTCGTCGAAGGTGTAGGCGACGAAGCCGCACCAGGAATGGCTGATGCGGGTCGTCGCCAATTCGGGAAAGATCCCCGCGAGATCGGCATGGAGCTTCGGTCCGCTGCGGCGCGGATCGGTCTCGCTCAGCGAGACACGCCCGCCGAACAGGATGCGGCGCCGGTCCGGCGAGGCGCGGTAATAATAGACGACCTTGCGGGTGTCGCTGACGATGCGGTTACGCGGAATGAGCTTGTCCACGAGCGCCGGGTCGAGCGCCTCGGTCGCGATCACATAGCTGCCGATCGGGATGACGCGGCGGCGCATCCACCCGGTGAGCGGGCCGGTATAGCCGTTGGTGGCGATGACCACGTCGCGCGCATCGATGGTCCCGCGCGGAGTCTCGACCCGAAAGCCCTGGCCGGAGCGCGCGATCGCCGTCGCCGGGCAGAACGGCACCAGCTGCGCGCCCGTGGCCAGGACGCGCTCCAGCAGCCCCTGATGGTAGCGCGCCGGGTCGATCGAGGCGTGCTCGGCGAAGATCGCGCCACCATGATAGAGGTCCGAACCGATCTCGCTGTGCTGCTCGGCCCGGGGCACGATGTGGCAGGCGACCTCGAGGCCCTTGGGCTGGTTCGCGACGCTCCGCGCCAGTTCCTCGTAGTGTCCCGGCGAATGGGCGGCGTGGAACCGCCCGACCACGCCAAAGTTGCAGTCGATGCCCTCGTCGCGAACGAATTCGCCGAGCCATGTCAGCGAGCGCCGGCCCTCCTTCAGGATCGCGACAGCCCTGGCCTCGCCATGGCGGCGGGTCAGTTCCGCCAGGCCCGGCTTGATGCTCGTCGAGATCTGGCCGCCATTGCGCGTGCTGCAGCCGAAGCCGGCGGCCTCGGCGTCGAGCACCACCGTGCTGCGTCCGCCGCGCGCGATCTGGAGCGCCGCCTGGAGACCGGTGTAGCCCGAGCCGACGATGACGACATCGACCTGCTGTGGCGGGTCCAAGGCCGGCAAATCGGGGCGCGGCACGCCATCCCACCAATAGGGCGCCGCCTTGAAATCGGCGCTGAACAGATCGCTCGACATACGGTCGTATCCTCCCGGCCGCATCAGAGCCGCGCCACCACACTCTTGAGCTTGCAGTAGCTGCGCAAGCCCGCCATGCCCTTGGCCCGGCCGAAACCGGATTTCCGGTTGCCGCCGAAGGGCATGGCGACGCCGCCGGCGAAGAACTCGTTGATGTAGACCTGGCCCGCATCGACCGCCCGGGCGAAGCGCCAGGCGCTGGCATGGTCGCGCGTGTAGATGCCGGCGACGAGGGCATAGGGCGTCGCGTTCGCGGCGGCGATCGCCTCGTCGAGCCCCTGGACGATCTGCACCGTCAGGACAGGCCCGAAGATCTCCTCCTGCACCAGCGGATCGTCGAGGCCATCAGCGAGGATGATGGTCGGCCGGTAGAACCAGCCCCCGCCGCACTCGGCGTCGGGAACGATGCCGCCGCCGGTCAGGATGCGGTTGCCCGCAGTGCGCGCACGCTCGACATGGGCGTCGATTCGCGCCAGCTGCAGGGGCGAATTGATCGGCCCGATCTGCGCCTCGCTCAGGCCATGCCCGAGTGTCATGGCCTCGACGCGCACGACGAGCCGGTCGAGCACCTCCTGCGCGATCGTCTCCTCCACGATCAGCCGGGAGCCGGCCGAGCAGATCTGGCCGGCATTCTCGTAGATCGCGCCGATCACGCCCTCGACGGCCGCCTCGATCTCGCAATCGGCCATCAGCACGACCGGCGACTTGCCGCCGAGTTCGAGCTGCAGCCGCGTGACATGCTCGGCCGCCGCCCGCATCACGCGCTGGCCGGTCGCGACCGAGCCGGTGAAGGTGATGTGGTCGATGCCGGGATGGCCGACGAGCGCGGCACCGGCCTCGGCTCCGGTCCCGGCGACGACGTTGAGAACGCCCGCCGGCAACCCCGCGTCGTGCAGCAGCTCCGCCAGCATCAGCGTTGTGAACGGCGTCTGCTCGGCCGGCTTGACGACGAGCGTGCAGCCGGCGGCCAGCGCCGGCGCGATGCCGCGGGCCGCGGTCGAGAGCGGATAGTTCCAGGGCACGATCTGCGCGACCAGGCCGACCGGCTCCTCGATCGTCACACCGAGATAGTCCGGCCCGAGCGGCACGCTGTCGCCCTGCAGCTTGTCGGCGGCCCCCGCGTAATAGGCGAGGCAGCGGACGACGCCGCCGACATCGCCCTCGGATTCGGCCAGCAGCTTGCCTGAATCGAGCGTCTCGACGACGGCGAAGCGCGCGGCCCGCTCGCGCAGGAGATGGCTCGCCCGCATCAGGATCTCGCCCCGCGCCGCCGGCGTCAGGCGGGACCAGGGCCCCGACAAGGCTGCCCGCGCCGCCGCCACCGCCCGCGCGACGTCGTTGGCGTCGCCCGCCGCGAAGGTCGCAAACGGCACGCCGCGCCCGGGATCGAAGCTCTCCATCTCCGCGCCGGAAACGGAGGCCACGAAGCGACCGCCGATGAAATGCCCGTGCGGCAGCCCCGCCAGCGTGCCGCTCCGCCGCGCTTCCTCGACAAGTTCAGCCCGGTCGAAGCTCACGTTGCGACCTCGGTCACCTGGTAGTCGGCCCGGTCCAGCCATGACGGCTCGATCTCGACCCCCCAGCCCGGCTCGGAGGGGATCGCGACCATGCCGTCCCTCGCCTTGGGCGGGTTGCGCAGCAGGCCCTGCTCCCAGGGGTAATAGTCGGGTCCCTCGATCGAGAATTCGACATAGGGCCCGGCATTGGCGAGCGCGCCCATGACGTGCAGCGTGAAGACGGTGACCATCGACTGGTTGGCGGAATGCGGCGTCACCGGCAGACCGGCCTCTGCCGCCCAGCGCGCCACGGTCAGCATGCGCCCGACGCCGCCGATATAGCAGATGTCGGGTTGCACCACGTCGACGACGCGGCCCTCGATCATCGCCCGCCAGACCGCGAGGTCGCAGTCCTGCTCGCCGCCGGTCACGTCGAGATCCAGCGCCTCGCGCACTTCCCGTGTCCAGCCATGTTCCCAATAGGGGCAGGGCTCCTCGAAATGCACGACTCCGTGGTCCTGCAGCATGCGGCCGACCGCGATCGCGCGGGCCGGCGAATAGCCGCTATTGGCATCGACCAGGAGGATCGCTTCGTCTCCCAGCGCAGCGCGTACCTGTGGTACGATCGCGTCTGTGCGGCCCGGCCACTCGTCCCGGTCGCGGCCGCACTCGCGCCCGACCCGGAACTTGAAGGCGCGGAAGCCATGGGCATCGCGCAACCGGGCAAGACGCTGCGCTTCCGCCTCCGGCGTGATCTCGCCGCGCTTCATGCTGGAGGCGTAGACCGGGAACGGCCGCGGCGTGCCGCCGAGCAGTTCGCAGACGCTTTTGCGCTCCCTGCGCCCGCGCCAGTCCCAGAGCGCGGTGTCGAGCCCGGTCAGGGCGCGGCAGAGATAGGAGCCGGGAAACTTGTGCTCGCGCTCGCCGATCGTGGCGACGAGCTCGTCGATGGCGAGCGCATCCTCGCCCATCGCCCAGCGTGCGACCTGGCGGTGGAAGACGGTGGCGGTGATGTCCGCGTTGTAGGGCGAGAGCTGCCCCCAGCCCTGGCTGCCATCCTCGCAGGTTACGCGGACGAAGCCGACATCCGGCGTGCAGAAGCTTTCGAGCCGCGTGATCTTCATAGCCACTGCCAATGCTGCCGCCGCGAGCCCGCGCGATTGCGGCCTCCGGCATGTTTGGAGAGGGGGCTTGAATTGGTCTGAGCCCAAGGTCCATTCTGATCAAAGCGGCAGTCCAATCCTCAGGGCGCGCCCACCGGAGCCAGCATGGTCAAGCGCGAGGAAGGCGTCCTGCTGCAGTCGATCGTGCTGGACCGCGAGGGCACGCACGGGCTGAGCGTGCAGATCTGCGTGGGCCTGCGCGAACTGATCCTGAGCGGGGCGCTCAAGGTCGGCGAGCGCCTGCCGGCGACACGCACGCTGGCGCAGGAGTTCGGCGTTGCCCGCACCACGATCGTCGAGAGCTTCGAGAGGCTCGCGGCAGAGGGGCTGGTCGAAACGCGGGTCGGGGCCGGCACCTATGTCAGCCAGGCGCTGGCGAGCGAGCGGCCGGCTCCGGCCGCTGCCGCGGTGGCCGTGCCGACGGCGAAGGTGCGGCTGGCCCAGGCGATGGACTCCGCCTCGAAGCTGTTCGGCGCGCGCCTGCCGCACCAGCCGCGCGCCTTCACCACGGCGATGCCCGCCTTCGATGCCTTTCCGATGGCGCAATGGGCCAAGCTCTCGGGCCGGCACTGGCGCAGGGCGCGCCAGCAGGTGCTGGGCTATCCCGATCCCCATGGCGAGGCGGTGCTGCGGCAGGCGATCGCCGCCCATCTGCGCCTCAACCGGGGCATCGCCTGCGAATGGCAGCAGATCTTCATCGTCGCCGGCGCCCAGCAGGCCTTCCAGCTTCTCGCCGCGACGCTGATCAACCCGGGCGACAAGGTCTGGTTCGAGAATCCCGGCGCCATCGGCGCCCGCAACAGCCTGATCTTGTCGGGGGCCGACATCGTGCCGGTGCCGGTCGACGAGGCGGGGCTCGTCGTCGAGGAAGGTCTGCGCCGCGCACCGGACTTCAAGCTCGCTTTCGTCACGCCGGCCCATCAACAGCCGCTCGGTGCCAAGATGAGCCTCGAGCGGCGCCTCGCCCTGCTCGAATCGGCCCAGGCGAGCGCGGCCTGGATCATCGAGGATGATTGGGACGGCGAATTCTGCTTCCAGGGCGCCCCGATGGCGACGCTGACCAGCATCGACCTCACCGGTCGGGTGATCTATGTCGGTACCTTCTCGAAGACGCTGTTTCCGTCGCTGCGCCTGGGCTTCCTGGTCGCGCCGCCGCAACTCGCCGGACAGATCGGCATCTGCCTCGACGCTTATTCCCCGGGCGTGCCGACTGCCCTGCAGGGCATCGTCGCCGATTTCATCGTCGAGGGGCATTTCGCCACCCATGTCCGGCGCATGCGCAAACTCTACCAGGAGCGCCAGCAGGCGCTGCTGGAGGCGGCGGCCATGCATCTGGCCGGAGATCTCGATGTCGTTCCGACCCATACGGGCATGCACACCATCGCCTATCTCCGCGAAGGGCTCGACGCCGTCGCGCTGACCAAAGCTGCCGCTGAGCGCGACATCACGGTGGCGCCGATCAGCCGCTTCGGCCTGGAGCCGGTCGCGCGCGACGGGCTTGTCCTCGGCTTCAGCGGCTTCACGCCCACGCAGATCCAGGCCGGTGTCTCCGGGCTGCGACAGGCGATCGACGATCTCGCGGCGCGCTGAACCCCGACCGAAATTGGACTGGTGAGCCGCACAGAACGGCTCTTCGTGACGAGCCCAATTCGCCCTACAGCCTGTGCGCCGCAGCGATCAAAGTCGGCAGGGAGTTCGCCTTGGAGGAGTGGGACGTCATCGTCATCGGCGCCGGTTCGGCCGGTTGCGCGCTGGCCGGGCGTCTGGCGCTGTCCGGGCGCGACCGCATCCTCGTGCTGGAGGCCGGCCCGCGCGACCTGAATCCCTGGCTGCATCTGCCGATCGGCTACGGCAAGACCTTCTACCATCCGCGCCTGAATTGGATGTACCGGACGGAAAAGCAGCCGGGCCTGGCCGGGCGGGAAATCTACCAGCCACGCGGCAAGGTCGTCGGAGGGTCGAGCGCCATCAACGCGATGGTCTATATGCGCGGTCAGGCCGAGGATTTCGACGGTTGGGAGCGCCTGGGCAATCCCGGCTGGGGCTGGCGCGACGTGCTCGCCACCTATCGCCGCATGGAAGACCATGCGCTGGGCGAATCCGCCTGGCATGGCGCCGGCGGCCCCGTCCATGTCGAGGACATCGCGCAGGCCGTGCATCCGTTGACGCCGCTCTTCGTCCAGGCGGCACAGGAAGCCGGCCTGCCCTTCAATCCCGATCTCAACGGCGCGACCAGCGAGGGCGCCGGCATCTACCAGATCACCACACGCGGCGGCCTGCGCGAATCCGCGGCGCGCGCCTATCTGCACCCGGCCCGCCGGAGCGGACGCGTCAAGGTCGACACCGGCATCCTCGTTTCGCGCATCCTGTTCGAGGGGAAGCGCGCCGTGGCGGTCGAGGGCTGGCGCGGCGCGCAGCGCGTGAGCTTCCGTGCCAAAGGCGAGATCGTGGTCGCCGCCGGCGCGATCAATTCGCCTCAACTGCTGCAACTCTCGGGCATCGGCGCTCCGGACATGCTGGCCCGGCACGGCATCGCGACCGTGCAGGCGCTGCCGGCGGTCGGCCGGCATCTGCAGGACCATCTCTGCTACGACCATGTCTATCGGTCGCGGCGTCCGAGCCTGAACGACGATCTTTTGTCCTGGCCCGGCCGCGTCCGCATGGCGCTGACCTATCTTCTGCACCGGCGCGGCCCGTTCTCGCTGAGCGTCAACCAGGGCGGCGGCTATCTGCGGACGCGGCCAGACCTCGAACGGCCGGATATGCAGCTCTATTTCTCGCCGCTGAGCTATGAGCGGGCGCTGCCCGGCGTGAGGGCGCTGATGAAGCCCGATCCCTTTCCCGGCTTCAGCACCAGCGTCTCGCCCTGCCGGCCCCACAGCCGCGGCCATGTCGCGATCCGCTCGGCCGATCCCCGGATCGCGCCCGAGATCGCGCCGAACTATCTGTCCGATCCGCGCGACGTCGTCGACATCCTCGCCGGGGCCCGCTTCCTGCGCCGGCTGGCAGCGACGCCGACCTTCGCCGCCCTGATCGAGAGCGAGATCAAGCCCGGCCCGCACTGCGCCGACGATGCGGCGCTGCTCCAGTCGATCCGCCAGCAGGCCTATTCGGTCTTTCACCCCTGCGGCACCTGCCGCATGGGTCTCGATCCCACAGACTCCGTGGTCGATCCGCAATTGCGGGTCCACGGACTGGAAGGCCTGCGCGTCGCCGATGCGTCGATCTTCCCGACGATCCCCTCGGGCAACACCAATGCGCCTGCGATGATGGTGGGCGAGCGCGCGGCCGACCTCATGCGCGAGCGCTGACGGCCGCGCATTGCCAACGGCGCCCGGATCGCGGACACAGGCGCCGGACCTTCGACAACCCCCGCTTTTCTCCGAGGAGACCCCCATGATCACGCGCCACGAAGTCACCGGACGGCTGAGCAAGGTGCTCGTCGCCAACGGGTTCGCCTTTCTCTCGGGTCTGACCGCCAAGGACCGCAGCGGCGGCGTCAAGGAACAGACGGCGGACATCCTTGCACAGATCGACGGCTATCTGGCGCTCGCCGGGACCGACAAGACCCGCATCGTCGTCGCCAATATCTGGCTCAAGGACATCTCGACCTTCGCCGAGATGAACGCGGCCTGGGAAGCCTGGGTCGACCCGTCGCAACCGCCTGCGCGCGCCACGGTCGAGTCACGCCTCGCCGCCGAGAACATCCTCGTCGAGATTCAGGTTCAGGCGCTGTCAGGGAGCCTCTGAACCGCCGGATCGTGGCGTCAAGACTGCACGCACCGGCGGCGCCGGAAGGCTATTTCGGGCGAGCCAAGCGGCCAGGGCTGGCCATCGATGCCAGCCGCTCCGCCATCTTGGGGCGACAGCCCTTGTCGATCGAGATTGGGGTCGCGGCCCCAGATTACCGAACAAGAACCTCGATGCGATCATCGAACTCGAAGTCCGCATCGAGGCGTTCGCCCACATTCCGATCGGTCTCACCGGCGATGGCTGCGACCTCGATCGGCGGCCTGAGGCAGCCCCCAAATTGACCGGACACGGCCTCCCACTTCGGCAGGAGGTAGGAGCAGTGTCGTGTCTATGACGGGTTCGATATCGAAGAGCGAGGTCCTTTCGGGACGCGAGCGGCGGCGTCGCTCGGTGCCCGCCGAGAAGCTGGCGATCGTCACGGAAACCCATGAGCCGGGTATGAGCGTGAGCCTCGTGGCGCGGCGGCATGAGCCTGCCATGCCGGCGCCGAAGGCGAGACCGGCCAAAACGAGCGCAACGCTCACCGGGCCGATATGGGCGGAGCTGAGGGCTCCTAAAACATCACCTCATAGGCGCAGTTGACGGCCAGCTCGGAGATCGACGCCGTATTCGGGAGTTGGACGATCAGCGCGACGAGCCGCGCCAGGTCGTCAGGGCGCGTCATCTCCTCCTGCGGCAGCGGCGCCTGCGCCGTCATGTCGGTCGCGACATAGCCCGGACACAGCGCGATCGAACGCACCCCGTCGGCGAAGGCCGCCTGCCGCACTGCATGCGACAGCGCCACCATCGCGAACTTGCTCATCTGGTAGCCGGCATTGCCGTTGCGCACGCGCTTGCCGGAGAGGGAGGCGACATTGACCACCCGGCCCTGCCCGTTCGTGCGCAGATGCGGCAGCGCGGCCTGGATCAACCGGAACGGCGCCTTGAGATTGACCGCGAGCATCGCATCGAGGTCCCCCTCGGTCCCATCCACCAGCGAGACGTTGCGCAGGATGCCGGCCGCGTTGACGAGGATGTCGACGCGGCCGAAGCGCGCCATCGTGGCCTCGACCCAGGCTCGTTCGGACGCGGGATCGGTCGCCTGATAGGCGAAGCTCATCATCCCCGCGGGCGCGAACCCTTCTCCGGGCGCCAGGGCCGGATCGCGGATGGCGAGGCTGAGCGCGATGCCCTGGCGCCCCAGTTCCTCCGCGATCGCCCGCCCGATTCCGCGGCTGGCTCCGGAGATCATCGCGACTTTCATCATCGTCTCGATCCTCAGAGCCGGGCCATGCGGCGGTCGATCGCGTCCTGGAGGTGATACCAACCGCTGACGATCGGCAGGAACCAGGGTCGCCCGTCATAAAAGGGCACGGGAACTTCGGGAAAGGCCGGGCTGTCGAAGGCGCTCGACTGGTTCTGGTGACCGAGCAGCTTCAGGGCCGACTGGTGCCCGAGATAGGTCATCAGCGCGACGCCGTTGCCATTGCAGCCGAGGGCGAAGTCGATGCCGTCGCGGCGGCCCATATGGGCGATCTTGTCGGCGGTCATGCCGACCTTGCCGCTCCAGCAATGGGTCACCCGGTAGCCGGCGAGTTGCGGCCAGACCTTCAGCATCATCGCATGAAGACGGGGCGCAGCCTCCCGCTCCGGCAGATCGAACATGCCCGGCCGGCAGCCGAACAGCACGCGCGTCCCGTCCGGCGAGGGACGCGAATAGACCAGCTCGCGCTTGGAGTCGGTGATCATGCGGCGGCCGGGGTTGATCTGCGCCATCAGTTCCGGCGGCAGCGGCTCGGTCGCGATCTGGTAGCTGCGCACGCCGACGATGCGCTTGCCGAGATCGGGATTGCCTTGGCCAGTGTAGCCATTCGTGCCGAAGAAGACGTTTCGCGCCCGGATCGTGCCGCGGCCGGTCTCGACGCTGTAGAAACCGTCGACGAGCGGCCCGACCTTCAGCACCGGCGCATGCGAGCGCAGCCTCGCCCCGCTTTCGGTGGCCAGACGCCGCAGCGCGCGGTGATATTTCGCCGGATGCAGGCCGCCATACTCGTCGATGACGATGCCGCCATGGTAGTAATCTGTCTGCGTGACCTCGTGCTGGCGCGATTTCGGGATCTCGTGGACCGTCACGCCCGTGTGCTCGGCGAGGAGTTCGCCATGCCGCCGCAGGCGGTCGTAATGGCGCGGGACATGCGCTCCGAAATAGCGCCCGAAGACGCCGAGATCGGCATCGAGCTGCTTCTCGGCGATCAGCGTCCTCAGATGCTCATAAGACGAGATCGAATCCGCGAGCAGCCGCTCCATCCGCGCCGCATCGACGCCTTTGACCGCGCCGCCGATGACGAGCTTCTGGCCGCTGGAGACCATGCCGCCCGAGCGGGTCGAGGCGCCGGCGCCGAGCTCCTCGGCATCGACGACGGTGACGTCGACGCCGTTGCGCGCCAGTTCCGCCGCCGCGGACAACCCGCAATAGCCCGAGCCCACGACCAAAACGTCGGTCGTTCCCGGCAGCGCCTCCCGGGCCGTCGCCGGAGGCGCGGCATCCCACCAATAGGGGTCGGTGGTGAAGTTCGGCGCCAGAACGGCGGTCTCGTCAGGCATGATCAGCCGCTCCGAAGGATCTGATATTGGACAGGAAGGCGCGCGTGCGCTCGTGCTGGGGGTCCGCAAAGATCGGCCCCGGCGGGCCCTGCTCGACGATCTGTCCATCGGCCATGAAGACGACGCGGTCGGCGACCTCGCGGGCAAACCCCATCTCGTGGGTGACGACCACCATCGTCGTGCCATCGCGAGCGAGATCGCGCATCACGTCGAGGACGCCGGTGATCGTCTCCGGGTCGAGCGCCGAGGTCGGCTCGTCGAACAGGATCGCCTTGGGCTGCATGGCCAGGGCCCGCACGATGGCGACGCGCTGCTGCTGCCCGCCTGACAGCGCGGAGGGGTAGTCGTCCGCCTTGTGGGCGAGGCCGACCTTGGACAGCAGCGCCCGCGCCCGCTCTTCGGCCGCGGCCCGCGGCAGATTGCGCCGGCGCTGCGGCGTCAGGGTCATGTTGCGCAGCACAGAGAGATGCGGAAACAGCGCATAATCCTGAAAGACCATGCCGATCTCGGTCCGAAGCACCTGCCAGGCGCTCTCCTTGTGGATGTCGACCGCTCTTCCGGCGACCGTCAGGCTGCCCTCGTCGGGCCGGACGAGGCCGTTGATGCAGCGGATCAGCGTGCTCTTGCCCGAACCGCTGGGGCCGATCAGCACGAGCACGCTGCCGGGCGCGACATCGAGATCGATGCCGCGCAGCGCCTGATGGCTGCCGAAGCGCTTGCCGATCCCGCGCAGGCTGATCAGGGGCTCTGCACTCATGCGGCGAGCTCGGCCAGATCGCGCTTCAGCGTCTCGCGCGCCTTCTGGAGACGGCCGCGCTTGTCGGCCAGCGCGGCGTGCCGCGTTTCGAGCCGCGCCTGGGCCGATTCGACCGAGCGAGCCACGGCCTCGGGCGCCGGGCCGCCCGGCAGGATACGGCCGGCGACACTGGCCGTGGGATCGAGGCTGCGCCGGACGAGATCGGCATCGAGCCCGATCGCCCGGCCGAGCTGGTCTCGGGCGGCGTCGTCGACCATCTGCGTGGTGATGCCGTCGGCGGCGAGCCCGGCATCCATCGCCGCGCGCACGACGGCGCCAACGATGTGATGGGCCTCGCGGAAGGAGAGGTCGGCGTCCCGGACCAGGATGTCGGCGAGATCGGTGGCCGAGGCGAAATCCTCCGTCACGCGGCGCTTCATCAGGGCGGCGTTGGGCCGCCCCGTCGCGATGATCAGGTCGAAGAGCGAGAGGCAGCGCAGCACCTCCTCGCCCGCCTCCCAGACACCGCGCATGCCCTCGCGGTTGGCGTCGATCGTGTTGGTGAAATGCGTGCCCTTCACCGCCGTCGCCGAGGCGACGTAGAGGCCGAGCAGATGCCCCGCCTTGCCCTTGAGATGTTCGAGAACCACGGGGTTCTTCTTCTGCGGCATGATGCTGGAGGTGCCGGTGACGCGATCGGGGAACTCGACCGTCTGGAACTCGTGGCTGACCAGCACATGATAATCCTGCGCGACACGGCTCCAGCCGATCGCGATCTGAGAGAGGCCGTTCAGGATTTCCAGGCCGAAATCGCGCGTCGCTACCGCATCGAGCGTGTTCTCGACGAGGCCTTCGAAGCCGAGCGAGGTCGCGATCGCGTGGCGGTCGATGGCGAAGGTCGTGCCGGCGAGCGCCCCGGCGCCGAGCGGGCTGATGTTCGTCCTGGCCCAGGCATCTGAGAGGCGGCCGAAATCGCGCTCCAGCGATTGCGCGACGCCGGCCAGGAAGAAGCCATAGGTCACCGGCTGCGCCGGCTGGAGATGGGTGTAGCCCGGCATCACCGCCTCGCGGAAGCGGAATGCGCCGTCGAGCGCGTGCTCCTCGACGGAGAGCAGCGCCTGGCTGGCGTCGAGCAGTAGATCCCGCGCCCGCATGCGGTCGAGGCCGGCGCTGAGATCGTTGCGGCTGCGGGCGATATGCATGCGGCCGCCGGCATCGGTGCCGATCAGCTTGATGAGATGGGCCTCGTAGTTAAAGTAGGAATCCTCCCGCTGCGGGTCGAGTTCGACGACGTCGGGGCCCTCAGCCTCCATGCGGAGAAGGCCTCCCGCCAGCGCCTTCGCCGCCTGCGGCGAGATCAGCCCGCACCGCGCGAGCATGAGCACATGGGCCTGGTTGAGGTCGCTCATATGCCCGAAGACATTCTTGAAATCGCGGGCGAGGCGCGGCGCGTAGATGTGATCGCAGACCTCCTGGGCGACCTTTTCGGTCAGGCGACGGCTGACTTTGGATTCCATGGCGACGTCCTTCGAGGAAGCGGGGAAGCAATCGGGGATCAGGGAAGCTGTGTGACGGGCTGCTCGACGACCGGCGTGCCTGGCGCCACGCGGCTGCGGTCGGCCTTCAGGCGTCGTTCGAGCCAGCGGCCGAACCAGCTCAGCGTCGAGCAGATGACGAAGTAGATCAGCAGCACGGCGCCATAGACGGTGAAGGCCGGATTCCAGCCCTCCATCATCGTGGTGCGCTCGACGATGATCTGGCCGACCTTGAAGAACTCGGTCACGCCCACGAGCGCGCCCAGCGACGTCGCCTGCACGAGCAGCGTCAGCAGGCCGACGAAAGGGGGCAGGATCGAGCGCAGCGCCTGCGGGCCGGCGATGAAGAGGTAGACCTCCCAGCCTTTCAGGCCGAGCGCAGCCGCGCTCTGCCACTGGTGCCGTGGCACGGCGTTGAAGCCGGCCCGGACGACCTCGGTGCCGTTGGCGCTGCCCCAGAGCGAAAGACCGACCGTGACCGCAGCGAAGGGCGAGAGCTCAAGCCCGAAGAGCGGCGCGACGAAGAACACGAAGAAGATGTTCACGATCAGCGGGATGTCGCGGAACAATTCGACATAGACCTTCACCGCGATTCGCAGCCAGGCGAAGCGCAGTGTCGCCAGCGTGCCCAGCACGAAGGCGATGAGGGTTGAGAAGAACAGCGTCGCCAGCGCGAGCGACAGCGTCATGCCGATGCCCTGGAGGATGAAAGGCAGGTTCTTGATCAGGAGTTCCATCGCCCCGCCCTCAGGTCCGGAACGGCGTGTTCAGCCGGTATTCGAGCCGGCTGGCGAAGAAGGAGAGCGTGAGGACGAGCGCGAGATAGATCACGCAGATGGCCGCGAACATCTCGATCGTGCGGAAGTCCATCGAGATGCGATCGATCGCGACGAAGGTCAGTTCGGCCAGCCCGATCGCCTGGAGATAGGAGGAGTTCTTGAGGAGCGAGATCGAGGTGTTGAGCATCGAGGGCAACCCGACGCGGACCGCCATGGGCGCGGCGACCAGCCGGAAGAAGCGCCAGGGCGAGAGGCCCAGTGAGAACGCCGCCTCGCGCAGGCCCTTGCCGACCGTCTCCAGCCCGCCGCGGATGTTCTCGATCTGGTAGGCGCCGGCCCAGAGCGTCAGGCTCAGCACGCCCGACCAGAACAGCGAAAGCTTCAGGCCGAGGCCCGGCAGCCCGTAGAAGATGAAGAAGAGCTGCGCGAGCAGCGGCGTGTTGCGGATGAACTCGACATAGGCGACGACGACCTTGTCGAGCACCGGCACCTGCAGGACGCGAATGGCCGCGCCGCAAAGCCCCATCGCGATGGACAGCACGATGGACAAGGCACTGACCTGAATGGTCAGCCACAGGCCGCGCATCAGCGCCGGCCACTGGGCCGCCAGATAGGAGAGGTCGAATTCCATGGTCGCGCCGGCCCCTGGCCCGAGGGTGGAGCCGGAGGCGGTCTTCCGCCTCCGGACGAACGAAGGACGCTGATCAGCGCGCCGTCGGCTTCGGCTTGACGAAGGCGTCGGTGTAGAAGGGTCGGATGTCGGCCGGGATCCACTTCTCGATCCATGTCGCGTAGAGGCCTTCGGCCTTCATGCGGTCGAGCGCGGCATCGACATAGGCGAGCCAGGCCGCCTCGTTCTTGCGGACGCCCACTGCCGCGTCGGAGATAGCGAAGGGCTCGCCGACGAGGCGCAGCGACGGATCCTTGGCCGCGATCACGATCAGCGTCGCCGCGTCATGGGTGTAGGCGTCGCCGCGGCCCTGCTTGAGCGACTGCAGCGCGTCGGAGGCCGTGTTGAGCCGGAGATTGTCGACCTTCGGCATGGTGTCCTCGAACCACTTCGCCTGGGTCGAGCCCTTCAGCATGATCACCGTCTTGCCGGCGACATCGTCGAGCTTCTTGATCGGGCTGTCCTTGGCCACGAGCATGTCCGAGCCGCCCCAGCGATAGGGCTTGGAGAAGTCGACGACGCGGGCGCGCTCGGGCGTCACACCAAGCGTGGCGATGAGCAGATCGACCTTCTTGCCGTTGAGCTGCGGAATGCGGTTTTCGGCGGTGACGCAGGTGAGTTCGATCTTGTCGGCCGAGCCGAACGCCCAGGTCGCGATCTGGATGGCCATGTCGGTCTCGACCCCGGCGAACTTGCCGGTCTCATCCTTGTAGCCATAGGGCGGCTGGTCGCAGCGAACGCCGGCCTTCAGCAGGCCGGCGGACTTGATCGCTTCGGGAAGCGGAGGCAGGCTCTGGGCCTCGGCATGAAAGGCAAAGCCGAGGCCGGCGAGCGCCGACAGGGCCATGCGGCCGGCGGAGATGGTCTTGGTCATCCGTTGTCCCTCTGTTGGACCGATGCTTCGGTTCTCGGTGGCTGAAAGCCGGACATTGCCGGCGGTGTGGCGGCGTGAGGCCGCTCGTCGGTGTGGGGCCATGAGGCCGGATCGTGAGCGCCGGGATCGCGGAGGCCGGAGCCGGTCAGCACGAGTGTGACGTGGCGCCCGGCGAGACGTCCGTCGCGAGCGATCTCATCCAGGGCGGTCAGTGCCGCGGCAGCGGAGAGTTCGGCGTGGAGACCACAGGCCGCCAGCGTCGCCTGTGCCCGGCGGGCCGCCATGTCGTCGACGGGAACCGAGAGCCCACTGCTCGCACGCAGGGCGGCGAGCGCCTGAAAGGTGACTGTCTCGCCTGCGGTTGAAACCTGGGCGGTGTGCCCCTCGAACCGCGAGCGATAGTCCTCGCCAGCCATCACGCGGGCGAGCCGGGGAAAGGGCTCGACAGCGACCAACCGGGGCATGACACCGCCGATCTCCTCGAAACCGAGCCGGAGGCCGGAGAGAAGGTCACCGCGCGAACTCGGCACAATGACGACATCGGGCCGGTCGAGACCGGCGAGTTCAGCGGCGAGCGTCTTATAGCCCTCGATGCCGAATGGGTCGGTGCCAATTGCCGGAAGACGGTAATTGGTGGCGGCGAAGGCGCCTTCGGCGACGCGGCGCGCCAGATGCTCCCAGCGCCCCAGGCTGTCGGGCGCCTCGATCAGGCGCGCGCCATGAGCCACCATGGCGCGACGATAGGACTGCGCGACTGCAGCCGTCAGGGCGATCTCGGTGGGCAGCCCGGCATGGGCCGAATAGGCCGCGATCGACAGGCCGCCATTGCCACTCGACGCGGCCACGACAAGTGGAACGTTGCAGGATAGGGCGCGAGCGATGAGCCGGGCGCTCATCCGGTCCTTGTGCGAGCCGGTCGGGTTGCACCATTCCAGCTTCGCCGTCAGCCGGCCGAGCTTCATCGTCTGTGCCAGGGCCGACAATTCGACGCTGGGGGTACCACCTTCACCGAGAGACAGCGCTTCAGGCAGGCGGATCCCACGGCCTTGGCCAGCGTAGATGAGCTTCAAATTCGACGCGTGGCCTTCGCTGGCACAGCGGGGGCACCCGGCGGCGTACGTCTCGACGGGCCAAGCGGCGTCGCAGCGCAGGCAGATCATCCCGCTCGGAACAGTCGTCGCTGCGATGTCGGGCGCGCTGGACATAGACAAAAGTATTGCGATCGCCTGCCATCTGGTCAAATCTCAGTTCTTCAGCCTTCTATTCACCAGTGATATAGGGTCAGCATGAACCTCCGGCATGTCGATGCCTTCCGAACCATCATGTTGCGCGGCTCGATGACGGCGGCGGCGCAGGAGTTGCGGACGTCGCAGCCCAGCATCAGCCGTCTGATCGGGGAGCTGGAGACCGAGATCGATCTCAGGTTGTTCGAACGTCGGGCCGGTCGGTTGCGGCCGACGCCGGAGGGTCTTGCCTTCTACCGGGAGGTCGAGCGCAGCTTCACCGGCCTCGAAAACCTGACCTCGGCGGCGCGTGATATTCGCGCCTTCGGCACTGGGCGGCTGCGCATCGCCGCCATGCCGGTGTTGGCGCTTGGGTTCATCCCGCGCTGCATCCGCCGGTTCAAGGAGCGCTTTCCGCGCGCCATCATCTCGCTCCAGATGGGCAATGACGGCACGGTGACACGCTGGATGTCATCGTCCTATTGCGACATCGGCTTCGTCGCAAACGTCATCGACATTCCGCAGGTCGAGCATCAGCCGCTCTACGTCGTGCCCGGTGTCTGCGCTCTGCCTCCGACCCACCGACTGGCCTCGAGCGAGGCCATCCATGCGAAGGATCTCGACGGTGAGGCGTTCATCTCGCTCTCGCTTGAGGACGGGGCGCGAACGCGTGTCGACCGGGTGTTCGATGATGCCGGGGTCCGCCGCCAGATGACGTTGGAGACGCCCTTCAGCGCTGCGATCTGCGCTCTTGTCGAGCAGGGCCTCGGACTCGGGCTCGTCAACCCTATCGCGGCGGACGACTACCGGCATGCCGAGATCGTCTTCAGGCCCTTCCGGCCGCAGGTGATGTTCCACGGGCACGCGATGTTCCCAAGTCGCAATCGCGAGGATCCGCTGGTTGAGGGCTTCCTGTCGGTGGTCCGGGAGGAGCTCGCCGGCTATCAGCGTCCGCTCGTCGAGGGTCGAAAGAGCGCTGGCGCTGGCAGATAGGTGCCTTGGGCTCCACCGCGCGGCAGAGTTGCTCAGCGATGTTGATCCGGTGAAAGCGCAAATCGAACGGTAGCCACGCTTCGCTACTCGGCAATGGCCGCCGAACGCACCTATTCGCTCAACCAAGCTGGCCAAACGGCAGGCTGAGACAGAGCCATTTCGCTCAACCGACTTGTTTCCGGGATGGGCCAAGTTCCGTCGCAGATGGCACGCGCCCTTCGAACCAGAATGCCGCTGCCGCGCGTGACATGGCCGCTCCGTCATGTCCGATGCCCGCAACGGGAACGAGCTGCCAGTTGCAGGGTGTTCCGCGAGCCTTGGCCTCGGTCTGTCCGGCCTGGAGCATAAAATAAGCCCGGCCAAAGCGGTGGGGCCCTTGGGCCAGGGCTTCGGGGTTCGAGGGAAGATTAGCATCGTCGGTCGCGATGTCCCGGTCGCCGGCCAGCAGCACCATCGGCAGCGCCAGCCAGCGCACAACAGCCTCTTCCTCGATCCCGAGGCCTCCCAGCCCTTCGGCGAAACGGCGCTCAAGCGTCGGCAGCGTGTACCAGCCGGCATTGGCGGCGATCGCTTCGCCGAAGGGTCCCATGCCGAAGGTCGCCAGCATGCGATGAACGAACTGGCCACCAGCCGAATGGCCGAAGATGCGGATTGTAGGCTGCTCGATCACGCTGGCTGCGCGCAAGGCCTGGATGACCCGGGCGGGCACGGCATAGAGCCACTGTTCGCGGGGCGTGATGGTACCATCCGCAGCGACGACGAAGCCGTTATTGTAGCCCTCGGCCTTGGGGAACGCCGCGTCGGGAAAGGTTGGTGCCACGATCAGGAGGTTGTGCTTCTCGGCCGCGTCGATCCAGAAATCGCGGTAGTCGTCGCCATTGCGCATCATGCCGTGCTGGACCACGACAACGGGATCGTTGGGCCGATGACGCTCGGGACGGTAGCAGTTGACCGTCAGCGGCCGCTCCGGATGGCAGGCATCGACGAAGGGCAGCGTGCTGCGGCCGGTGGGCGGGTTGAGCGTGGTGGTGGTCATGCGGCCTCCGGAGCCGTGTGCAGATGGCAGGCGGCGCTGCGGCCGGGCGCAATCTCGGCCAAGGGCGGCCTGATCTCGCGGCACACCGCCATCGCCTGCGGGCAGCGGGGGTGAAAGGGGCAGCCAGGCGGCGGTGCCAGCGGCGAGGGCAATTCGCCACCCAGCGGCTTGAAGGCCTGCTTGCGCCGCGCGGCGGAGGGAATCGTCGAAGCGGCCACCGAGGTCGACGCCGACCTGCTCATCTTCGGGTGGGGCGGACGTCCCGGCGGCCGTGGCGCCGCGGCCGGCGCG